>JBKPCV010000112.1:0-3588 GCA_046727575.1 Actinomycetota bacterium | reverse complement strand
GCGGAGTATCGGGTCGCGCGTGACCGGTTGCTCGAAGACGAGATCGAGCTCCGCCGAGCCATGGAGCGCGTCGCTTCGACCAGACGCCAGCTGCCACTCGGTGGACCGGTACCTCAGGACTACGTCTTCCAAGGCGCCGGCGCCGATGGCGCCCCGACAGGCGTCCGGCTGTCGGAGCTGTTCGCGCCGGGCAAGGACTCACTTGTGATCTACAACTTCATGTTCCCGCGCCACGCCGAAGACCATCGGCCCGGACCGAAGGACGGCCAGACCGCGCTCCTGCCACTCTCGGAAGGGCCATGTCCGTCGTGCACCGCGCTGCTCGATCAGCTCGATGGCGCTGCCGAGCACGTCTTGGATCGGGTCAACCTCGTCGCCGTCGCAAAGGCCCCGCTCCCGCGCGTGCTCGCGTTCGCCGGGGAGCGCGGCTGGCGGCGACTTCGACTCCTCTCTTCGGAAGGGAACACCTTCAAACGCGACTACCACGCCGAGACTGAAGACGGCTCGCAGCAGCCGATGCTGAATGTGTTCCACCGCGATCGCGACACCATCCGTCACTTCTGGAGTTCGGAGATGCTCTACGCGCCGACCGACCCGGGACAGGATCCGCGGCACGTCGGCACGATCGAGCCGCTCTTCAACCTGTTCGACTTCACCCCCGAGCGCCGCCCAGCCGACTGGGAGGAGCAATTGAGCTACTCGTGACGTTACGAGCAAACATGTCGAGCGGCCCGCTGTTGGAAGCGTCGCGAGTCCCGACTCACTCGACGCCGAGCTCGGCGAGTCGGGCGGCCTTGGTGGTGAGGTAGTTGCGTTCGGGAATGCTCATCGTGGCCGCGTCAGCGGCGCGGAACTCGGCGATGGCCGACTCGCGATCGCCGGCTATCTCGTGCAGGTGGCCTCGCACCGGGCGCAATCGGTCATGGTCGCCGAGTTCATCGGCGAGGCCGGAGAGCTTCTCGAGTCCGGTCGCCGGTCCGTGGACCATCGCCGCGGCGACCGCCCGATTGAGCTTGAGTATCGGGTTGGCGGTGATGCGCGCCAACAACCCCTAGAGGGCGAGGATCGCTGGCCAGTCGGTGTCCTCGTAGCGCAAGGCCTGGTCGTGAACGGCGTTGATGGCGGCCTGCACCTGATACTCCCCGATCGCTCCCTTGGCTATGGCGTCGTTGATCAGATTCAGTGCGAGCTGAGGTACTCCCGAAGGCGACGGACCCGCAACCTACCTTGGCGCGTCAGTCGTCGCGCCGAAACCTCCCAGGAGCGGTCCTGGAGAGGCTTCGGCAACTCCGACGCGCCGTCGGGGAGCTTGCTCGTTCGGGGCCAGTGGGCTAGGCATCGCGGGCGGTCAGGTAGTCGCGGTAGGAGTGCGGGTGCTGCGTCGGTTCGAGACTTACGCGTTCCACGAGACCACGACGCCCGAACAGGTGACGGAATTGGCGCGCGTCTTGCGTCGCGCCAGTCAGTTCATTCCCGAAGTTCTCTTCTCCGCTGTCGGTCAGAACGAATCGGACGCGGATGTCGAGCTCGTGTGGGAGCACGCGTACGACGGACCCGATGCGTACGCGCGCTACATGTGCCATCCGTACCATATCTGCGTGCTGGATCGGTATTTGCTCCCGGAGTCTCCTGAGTGCATCACCGCGCCTCGGGCCGGGTTGGGGCTCGGGTTGCTCGGCTACGAGATCCAGGACGCGCGGTTCCGGCGCGACGGTGGGATACGCCGACTGGTGGCGATGAAGGCAGCAGCAGGCGTGGATGCGCACAGGTGGAGCTCGTTCGCATCGGAGCTCACTGACGGATCGTTGCGGTCGCCGGAGTTGCGGGTCTCGATCATTTCACCGAACACGATGGGTCTCGAGTGGTTCCCTGACGGGTGGACGCACCTCTGGGAACAGGCCTACGACGACGAGCCCGCGATGCGGCGCACGCTCACCGACGAGGTGAAGGCTCTCGAGGCGGGTCCGATCGAAGGCTGGGTCGACGTCTACTACCGCTTGGACACCGAGCCGCCGGCGGGCGAGTCGTGATTCACCTCGTCGACACCGTCGAGGTGCGACCGGACGATCTCCAGTCGTATCTCGCGGCCTTCGCCGAGTACTACCTTGCCGGTGCGACCGATCGCGGCATGGAGCTCGTCGGCTGCTGGCACACTCCGAGCCAGATCGGCGAGGTCGTTTCCGTCACCGTCGTGTTCCGTCTCGAGAGTTGGGCGCAGTGGGAGGCCATCCGCAACGAGGGGGTGCGCGATCCTCTGATGTCGACGTGGGTTGACCGACGCCGAGCGCTGATGCTGACGGGATCGAGACGCTTCTACGAAGCGGCGGCGTTCTCGACGTAGAGCGCCCGTAGCCGAGAGCACGCCAGACGTGCCTGCTGGACCGACGGCAGCAACGTCGTTCTGGGCGCGAGGCTAGGTCTCCTGGCCAGACTGCCACCGGGACATCATCGTGGCGCGGTCGCGGCGCTGGCTGTGTGTTGCGGTCTGTCCAGCGGACCGCACTGGCAGAGGAGGCATGCGATGAGCGAGCACCGGATCGGGACCCGCGAGGAGTGGCAAACCGCGCGCGACGAGCTACTGGCGCGTGAGAAGGAGCTCACCCACCGCAACGACGACCTCGCGCGGCAGCGGCGGGAGCTGCCCTGGGTGCCGGTCGAGAAGGAGTACAGCTTCGAGACCGCCGCAGGGACCAAGAGCCTTGCCGAGCTCTTCGAGGGGCGTTCACAGCTCCTGATCTACCACTTCATGTTCGGCCCTGCGTACGAGGCGGGCTGCCCCGTGTGTTCGTCGATAGCCGACAACATCGACGGCAACGTCGTCCACCTCGGCGCACGCGACGTGACCATGATCTGTGTGTCCCGGGCGCCGCTCGCGAATCTCCAGGCGTACAAGCAACGCATGGGGTGGAGCTTCGAGTGGGCCTCCAGTCACGGCAGCGACTTCAACTTCGACTTCGGGTTCTCCTACACCGACGACGAGGTGCGATCGTTCCTTGCGGACGGACCACCTCCGGTGATTGTTCAGGTCGCGGCCGCGTGCGGGACGGACCCGGCGGGATACATGGCGGAGGGACCGGGCCTGAGCGCCTTCGCGCTCGCCGACGGTGTAGTCCACCACACGTACGCGACGACGGCGCGCGGGCTCGAGCCGTTGATGGGCTACTACGGCCTCTTGGACCGCGCCCCGACGGGCAGGAACGAGGGCGATCCGCCGGAACTCTGGTTCCGGCGCCACGACGAGTATTAGGTGACGGACGTGGACTGAAGCGCGCGACGTCGCCGTGTTCGGCCGAGTTGCTGTTGGACTCGCTCTAGGTTGTCGACGACATGACGGGCACGGTGAGCGAGGCCGGCCGGGTGCTCGATCGCGGTGGCCACCTCTGTGTTTAAGTGGCGCACCCGGTGACTGATCTCGGGCGCTTCATCGACGACAACGCGGACGCATCCTGTTACTCCGAGCACTCAAGTCGTAGCCCCGCACCCCCGGCTTGGGTAAGGAAGAGCCCGGAGCCGGGCCGGGCAGTCGACGAGCCGGCGGCGCAGGCCGATGCCCGCACTGCAGTTAGCCGGAAGATCGCGCCTCCGGCT
>JBKPCV010000111.1:0-7106 GCA_046727575.1 Actinomycetota bacterium | reverse complement strand
CGGGTAAAGCGCTGCACCCACCGGTACACGGTGACGTGATCGACCTCGATCCCACGCTCAGTCAGGAGTTCCTCGACATCGCGGTACGACAGGCCGAACCGCAGATACCAGCGCACCGCCAGGACGATGCTCTCAGGTGGGAACCGGAAGCCCTTGAACGCCGAGCTCGGCACGACGGGTACCGAACAACTATGAGATCGGAGCATCTACCACTGTCGCCCTCGGACACCGGCATGCCCAATGCAACACAGCCCAGAAGGACCAATACGTGATCACCCGCTTTGAGGACGTGTGGCAGGCGGTCCACGATCACAACACGTTCTCGAGTGTCGTCGACGAAGCCGACAGCCTCCTGCCCCAGATGATCTACATGGACCCGCCGCGCCACACCGCGCTCCGGGCCTTGGTCTCGCGCGCCTTCACACCGAAGCGGGTTGCCGAGGTCAAGGACGTCGCCCGTGCCACGGCTCGTGCGCTGCTCGAGCAGATCGCGGACAGCAACGAGTGCGAAGTGCAGCACGAGTTCGCGGCCATCCTGCCGAGCGTCGTGATCGCCCAGATGATCGGGGTCCCCGAAGAACACGTGCCCCGCTCCCGAGGCTGGACCGAGTCCTTCCTGGAGATCACCGAATCGGGCGACTACGCGGACGCAGCCTCCAACATCTACGGCTTGTTCGCAGAGTTGCTCTCGGAGCGACGAGAACACCCGCGCAACGACATGATGACCGCGCTCATCAATGCCGAGGTCGACGGCGAGCACCTCACCGACGAAGAGTTGCTCGGCTTCTGCCTGCTCCTCGTGCTGGCCGGTAACGACACGACGTCGAGCCTCATCGGTTCTGGGATCGTGATGCTCGCTCGCGACCAGGAGCAGCGCGCGCTCCTCGTGCAGAACCCCTCACGCTGGCCAGCCGCAATCGAGCAGTTGAACCGCATCGAGTCGCCGACACAGGTCCTGCCCCGAACCGCGATCACCTGATCGGCCACGCGGGGCCTAAGGTCAGGAGCGGCGCGAGTCGGCGGCCTCAGCGATCGTCGTCGGCGCGCGCGGGGGCGTGAAGGTCACGGGCATGCGGGCAATGCCGTTGGCGAAGGTGTTCTTCACTCGCTCGAGGTCGACGCCGAGCGCGAACCCGTCGAAACGCCGTGCCAGCCCGCTGAAGAGCGTCCGCAGCTCGAGTCGTGCCAGGCTCGCGCCCAGGCAGTAATGGTGGCCGCCACCGCCGAACGCGAGGTGCTCGTTGGGCGTGCGCCCGATGTCGAAGCGGGAGGCGTCGGGAAATTGGTCTTCGTCGAAGTTCGCGGAGGCGTACCAGAGCACCACCTTGTCGCCGGCCGCGATCGTGCGCCGGTGGAGCGTCACGTCCCTCGTCGCGGTGCGCGCCATGTACCGAATCGGGCACGACCACCGCAGGATCTCCTCCACCGCCGTGTCGACGAGGCCCGGCTCGCGCTGGAGACGCTTCCACTCGTCGGGATGCTCGATGAACGCCACCATGCCGTTCGTAGTGGCGCCGCGGGTCGTCTCGTTTCCCGCGACCGCGAGGAGCAGGAAGAAGAGGTCGAACTCCGCCTCGGTCAACGAGTCGCCGTCGACGCTCGCCGACAGCAACACTGAGACGATGTCGCCGCTCTCGGCACCCTCCGCCATCTCCTTGCGCTTCCGGGCGGCGAGAGAATTGGCGTACTGGTAGAGCTCGGCAATGGCGTCGTTGGCGGGTCCGTTGTCGTCGCCCGCCGAAATGCGGTCACTGAGCTCCGCGATGAGCGGGCAGTCCGCTTCGGGGATCCCGAGCAGCTCGGCGATCGCGGCGACCGGCAACGGGGCCGCGATCTCCCGGGCGAAATCGCAGCGGCCGCTGTCGATCACCGCGTCGATGGTGGTGTCCACCACCCTGCGCATGAACGGCTCGAGCCGCTCGACGGTGCGCGGCGTGAAGCCCCGGTTGACGAGTCGCCGGTAGCGGGTGTGGAGCGGGGGGTCGAGGTCGATCATCATGCGCGCGTCGTCGGGCGCGTTCTCGACGAACGTGTCGAACATCATGACGCCGCGCTGTTGCGACGAGAACGTCGCGGCGTCGCGGCTCACCCGCACGATGTCCGCGTAGCGAGTGAGCGACCAGAAGCCGGTGCCGACCGGGGACTCCTGATTCCAGACGAGTGGCCGGTCGCGCCGCAGCTCGCCGAACAGGTCGTGCGGAATGCCGCCGGAGAAGAGCCCGACATCCCAGAAGTCGATCACGGCTTCTATGGAGCCTCGGTTACTCGGTGACATCAGCCGGCGGTGTCGAATTCCACGTCGAGTGACACGGGGCCGCGCATCATGAACATCTTCACGCGCTGGTACTTGTAACCGGGCGCGAGCCGCATGGAGGGAATGCGGTCGAGCACCACGTTGAGCACGTGGGCGGCTTCGAGGCGCGCGAGCGGCGCGCCCACGCAGAGGTGCACGCCCCACCCGAACCCGAGGTGACGCTTCACGACGTCGCCGCGATCGAGGTCGTACTGCTCCGGCCGTTCGAACACGGACTCGTCGCGGTTCGCCGACGCGTAGCCGAGCGCGACGGTCGATCCCGCGGGAATCGCTACGCCGGCTACGGTCTGCTCCTCGGCGGGACGGCGGAAGAGCACGTTCACCACCGGCCGGTGCCGCAGGCTCTCCTCGACGGCCGTCGGCACGAGCGACCGGTCGTCACGCAGACGCTCATACGTGCCCGGCGTCGACAGGATGTCATAGAACAGGTTGCCGACGAGGTGGGTCGTCGTGTCGATCCCGCCGGTGATGAGGTCCTTCGACAGGTGCAGGAGCACCTTCTCGTCCGAGAGCCCGGTGCTGTTCTCGTCGCGGTACTCGATGAGCGCGGTCATCGCGTCGTCGGGCTTGTCGGCCGCCTCGCGGCGCGCGCGGATGACCTCGAGGAAGTGCACGTCGAACTCCGCGACGCGGTCGATCGCGATCTGCTGCAGCTCCGGATCCTGTTCCTGCACCGCGCTGACCACCAGATCGGAGTAGTCGTGCAAGCAGTGACGGTCCTCCTCGGGAACCCCCGTGAGCTCACCGATCACCTGCGCGGGCAGCGGGCGACCGAGGTCGGCGATGAGGTCGGCGGATCCCTTGGCCTTGAAGCGGTCGACCAGCTCGGCGCACACGCGGTCGACCAACGGCTCCAGCGCGCGGATCCGTGGAGGGCTCAGCACCGACGCGAGGATCTTGCGGACTTTGGTATGGCCGGGCGGGTTCGACTCGCCGAGCTGGAGCTCGTCGGGCGTGCGCGTGTCTTCCTCGAGCGGCCGGAACGGCGCCTGCGGGAACCGCTTCGCGTCGCGGCTGATCTCGGCGACGTCGTCGTAGTGGGTGACGTAGAACACCCCCGGCAGCACCTCGGCTACCCGCGCCTCGTGGCGCAGCTGGGTCAGCACGTCTTCATCGTGGTCGACCTGGGCCGGGTCGAACGGGTTGTACGAAACCGTCATGTGCCCCCTCCTGCGTCTCCAAGTGGAAGTGGTGGGATCATGGAGCGCCAGTCCATGGTGCCGATCTCGATGAGCTGTCCGTCGGGATCGCGCACGAACGCGACGCTCTCGTTCTTCGTGTCGTGGAGAACCTCGCCGCCATAGTCGCCGACGCGCGCGAGCACGCCGTCGAAATCGGCGACCGACATCGAGATGTGCGTGACGCCCGGTTCGTTCATCACTCGCTCGCGCCACGGCGCCCGGGCGTCGGGTTCCGCGAAGTAGAGCAACTCGAGCACGAACCCGTCGCGCACGAGGTAGACGGCGGTCATGCCCACCGGCGCGGGGACGCGCAGCACTGGGCTCGCGAGCTCGTCCGGCACTTCGAACTCCCACCAGAACTGGAAGCCGAGGAGCTCTTCGTAGAACCGGCGCGCCCGCGCGAGATCGCTCACGCAATGGCCCACGTGGTTGAACACGAACTGCGGCTCGGGCATCGTTACGGCGCTCAACCTGCGAGTGGCCCGTAGCCGAGCGTGGTGAGCGGCGCGGGGCCGTCGTCGCCGACCAGCACCATGTCCTCGCCGTAGAACCCGCCGTCGTCCCCACCCAGGAACGCCCGCACCGCGACGACCATGTCGGCCTCGATGGCCTGCGCACGCTCGAGGTCGGGGCTCATGCCCGGCCCCGCGAGCGGGCCTTCGTGGCCGAGCCCCACGGAGTACGCGATCGACATCTGCGGCTCCGGCTCGGCGGACGCCACATAGGCCGCGCGCAGGTCGGCGCCGCTGGCGCCGGCTCGACACTGATCGACCAGTCGGTCCATCAGCGAGCGCCAGCGCGTGAACAGCGCACGCTGACCGGCGGTCGGACCTCCCTGTGCCCCGCACCACCACGTGCGCGCCAGCGATCCTTCGTAGCCGGCCCACAGCACACCTCCTGCGAGCGCCACGAGCGTGCCGTCGCCGAGCACGCGGTCGCCCGTCGTCCACCGCAACGGTTTGCCCGGGTCGATCTCGGTGAAGGTGCCCTGCTGCGCGAACTGAGACGTTCCGAGCTCGCACATTCGGTGGAGGAACGTGGCGCGGAGATGGTGCTCGGTCACGCCGAGCCGCACCTCGGCCGCCGCGGCGTAGAGCGCGGCCTCGGCGATCGCAGCGGCGGTACGCAGGCACGTGAGCTCATCGGGCAGCTTGCGCCGTCGGAGGTCGCGCATCATCTCCTCGACCCCGACGAACTCCGCCTCGGGAAGTGTCTGCCGCAGGAGGCCCTCGAAGAACGGTGACAGCCCGTCGAACCCGACGCGGCGCGCGTCGAGGACACCTGTCGTCTTCTCGAACCACTCCATCATGTTCATCGGGTTCCACGTCACCGGGAAGAAGTGGTCAGGCCCTACTTCCGCCGGGATGTCCTCGTAGCTGGCGGAGAACGACAGCAGCTCGACTTCGCCGGTCTCGAGCACGATCAGGCACGCGGGAACGAACGGCCGGGTCTGGGCGGTCCACAACCGGCGCACACCCGAGACGTAGCGTGCGTTTGCCTCCCGCCCGAAGAAGCAGGCGTCGAGGCCGCGCGCTTTCATCTCCGAGAGCACGCGCGCTCGACGGGCCCTTCTGAGCTCGGCGAAGTCGACGCGGTCGCGGTGCTCGACCGCGCCGGTGCCGATGTTGGGTGTGCCGAGGAGACTGGTGGTCATGCAGCTGCTCCCTACCGTCAGCCGAACGGCGTGTAGCCGTAGGCGGTGAGCTTCTCGAAGCCGTCGTCGGTGACAACGACGATCTCCTCGCTCCGGTAGCCGCCGACGCCGTTGCGCCACACGACGGGCTCGAGCACGAACACCATCCCCGGCACCAGCTCGACAGTGTCGTCGTGCGCGAGACCGAGGTCGGATCCGATGAACGGCGGCTCGCCGCTGTCGCACCCGCAGCCGTGCCCGAGATAGAAGTGACGCAACGCGTGCTTCGGCTCGACGGTCGCCGCCGCGCGTACGAGATTGCCGCAGGTAACTCCCGGCTTGATCGCCGCGTACACCGCTTCGATCACTTCGCACCACCGCGTGAAGCACTCCTGCTGCGCGGGCGTCGGCGTCGGGTCGACGCCGCAGATCCAGGTCTTGCCGAAGTCGGAGTGATAGCCCATCCACGTGATGCCGGTGTCGCAAAGAACGAGGTCGCCCTCGCGCAGGAACCGGTCGTTGCTCGCAAGGGGGAAACCCACGTCGCCGTTGGCAGTGAGCGATCCGCTTGCGATCGAGAGAGGGGTGATGTTCCAGATCGGATCGATGATGCTGCTCGACGCGCCCTGCTCGAACACCCCGCGGAGGAAGATCGCCGACAGCTCGTTCTGACGCACCCCGGGTCGGAGCGCGGCCTCGACGTCGTACATCGCGACTTCGTTGATGTGCTGGGAGCGCCGGAGGCAGGCGACCTCGTCGGGCGTCTTGACGATCCGCGCCGCGCCGGTCGCGAGGGTGGCATCGCCGAGCTCGACACCGGGGAGCAGGCCGGGCAGCACGCCGATCATGGGCGACGTGATCTCGTCGAACCCGATCCGCCCCGCGCCTGGCGCGACGTCGCGGATCGCGTCCGCCAGCCCTTGCGCGCCTTCGGCGAACTCGAGCAAGAGGGGGCCGTGGACCTGCTCGGAGGGGACGTCGTCGGGCACTCCTTCCGGGAACGCCGTCCAGACGTAGGGCGCAGAGCCCTCGGCGGTGACGATCACGACAACCGGCTCGTGGTGCATCCGCATGGCGTCGGCGGGCGGCTGCCGGATTCCCGCATACTCCTGGTTCGACGGCCCGATCAGCACGACTGCGTCGAAGCCGTTTGCTGCCATTGCGTCGCGTAGCCGGGCCCGACGCGCCGCGCGCATGCGGGCAAAGTCGACGACCGGCGCGTCCGGCGCCGCTTGCGAGCTCATGGCCGCAACCTATCTTGCCGCGAGGGAGCCGTCGACCAGCCGAGCGCCGCTTGCGCGACTCGCTGCGGACGCGGCACGCTCGGGCCCAATGACAACCGTCGATCAGGTCACGTTCGAGTTCGACCCGTTCGACCCGCGGTTCTGGGACGATCCCTACCCGTACTACCGCGTGATGCGCGATGAGCACCCGCTGTACTACGGGGCGACCCGGCCTGCTACATGGTGTCCCGCTACGCCGACATCGAGCCGGCCATGTCCGACTGGCGCACCTTCTCGTCGGCTCGCGGCGTGCTGGTCGGCACCGACTCGAGTCAGCTCCCGACGAACATGTTCAACATGGATCCGCCGCGCCACGACCAGCTCCGCTCGGTGCTGTCGCGGGTGCTCACGCCTTCGCGCGTCGCGGGGCTGGAGCCGTTCGTGCGCGAGCTCGCGCGTGGGCTGATCGCGCAGTTTCGCGAGAAGGGCAGCACTGACGTCACCACCGACTACGCGCAGGTGATCCCGTCGACCGTGGTCGGCGAGCTGATGGGCCTGGACCGCGCCGACCGTGAGAAGTTCCTCGAGTGGAACCTCGCCACGGTGGGCTCCCAGGACTTCGTCGGGCCCGAGGCGATGCAGGCGTATGGCGAGATGGACGCCTACTGGCGACAGACGATCGCCTTCCGGCGCGGCGAGCGAACCGACGACGTCGTGAGCGAGATCTTCCACGCGCAGATCGAGGGCGAGAACCT
>JBKPCV010000110.1:0-5284 GCA_046727575.1 Actinomycetota bacterium | reverse complement strand
GTGTCGGTGAGGTCCCCAACTTGAGAGGAGGCAGCCCTCACCCGCCCCCATCCAGAACGGAGGACGTAATGAGTACCGGCGTCGAGACCGCCACCGACACCCGTCCCTTCCAAGTCGAGATTCAGGAGGAACAGCTCGACGACCTGCGCCGGCGCATCAGGCTGACGCGCTGGCCCACCAAGGAGCTCGTCTCAGACCGGTCGCAGGGTGTCCAGCTGGCGACGCTCCAGGAGCTCGCCCGCTACTGGACGACCGAATACGACTGGCGCAAGTGCGAGGCGCGCCTGAACGCGCTGCCGCAGTTCAAGACCCAAATCGACGGGCTGGACATCCACTTCATCCACGTGGAGTCGGCACACGAGAACGCGTTGCCGTTGATCATGACGCACGGCTGGCCGGGCTCAATCGTCGAGCTGCTCGAGACCATCGGCCCGCTCACCGACCCGACCGCGTACGGCGGACGCGCTGAGGACGCGTTCCATCTCGTGCTGCCGTCCATTCCCGGCTACGGCTTCTCCGACGAGCCGACCGAGGTCGGCTGGGGGCCCATCCGCATCGGACAGGCCTGGGACGAGGTCATGCGGCGCCTCGGTTACACCCAGTACGTCGCGCAGGGCGGCGACGTGGGCTCCCAGGTCACTGACGCGATGGGTCGCTTGGGACTCGACGGTTTGATCGGCATCCACACGAATCTCCTCACGCCGGCGCTGGGCGACGCCGAAGCCCTGAGCGCGTCGCCACCTACCAAAGAAGAGCGTGCTGCCCTCGACGAGCTCGACGCATTCCATGCGACCGGCACGGGCTACTTCGTGGAGCAGGCAACGCGCCCGGAGACGATCGGCTATGCGCTTCTGGATTCACCCATCGCGCTCGCGGCCTGGATGATCGATCACGATACGGACAGCTACCAAAAGATCGCCCGCGCCTTTGTCGACAAGCAACCCTCGGGAAATCTCACCCGCGAACACATCGTCGACAACATCACGCTGTATTGGTTGACAGGCACCGGGGCCTCGGCTGCGCGCTCGTACTGGGAGGAAGGACAAGAGAATGCTCGTGCGGCCGCCCAGGCTCCCACGCCGGTCTCGATTCCGGTCGGCTTCACCACGTTCCCGGGGGAGATCTGGCGAACCCCGCGCAGCTGGGTCGAGAGGGCATACCCCAACGTCGTCTACTTCAACGAGGTGGATAAGGGCGGTCACTTCGCCGCCTGGGAGGAACCGGAGCTCTTCTCGGAAGAGATGCGCGCCGCGTTCCGGCCGCTGCGCTAGCCGACAATGGTGAACTAGGCGTCAGAGGACGGCCGCGCGGACGCGTCGACTTCCTCGACTTCTGGGCTCACAACTCACTCGACTCGAGATTCGCTCGCGGACGTCGGGCAGCCTCGACGCGAACGCGCCCGAGGCTCATCTTCACCTCGGGCTCGAGTTGACCACTTGTGCAGTGCCGGAGGGGCGACACAAACCCCAAGTACACGCGACCCCTGGCAAGCCTGGCTCGTCGCGGCGTGACCATCGTGCCCCCAACTACTCCCGGAACTACTCCCGCCCGCTTATGCAATTTGGCGCGGTTGCTCGAGGGATCGCCGCGCGATGGCTCCCGGGACGTGGGCGCGCGTCCTCAACCCGGCGTTGTCGGGCAGTCGTAACCTGGCTTCGAGGGCGCGCGTTATGTGACGCGGTTTTGACGCGAGAGCCGAGCGCGGACCACCGAATCGGGCGCGCATGATGGCACCGGGAGCTCGGACTCCTCGAACGTCACGCCACCAGTCAACCCTCGTAGGCAGCTGCCACCTTTTTTGGCACGCACATGCGCCACGCGTCCACGAGCAACTCCCGCAGCTCGATGACGTCGATGGCGTCGAGCCGGACGCACACCCACCGGTACCGCATGTCAGAGGCGCGGGGCATGAGGAACTTGTCGGGCTCCGACGCCACGAGCGCCTCCCGCTCGTCTTTGGGAAAGGCGAAGCCCATGATCGTGTCGTCGTGGTAGAACGCGGCGTAGACGAGGCGGCCGACCCGGAACCTCACCTCGTCGCGTACGAGCGCCTCGTAGGAACGAGGGAGCGTTGCGGTGATCGCCCGGGCGTCGTCGATCGTCACCCCCATCGGCGGCGCAGCATCTCGGCGGTGGCTTCGTCGGCGGGTAGAAACGCCTCGAGTTGCAGCTCGGCGAGCGTCACATCGGTGGCGGTCGCAAACGATGTGATCGTTGTGATGAGCCGGAGGTCGCCATCGGCCGAAGCCAGCTCCAGCGGCACTGCGAAGCCGAGCACGCCGGCCTCGTCGGGCATCGGCGGCAAGTAGGACTCGAGCTCGGCGAGCAACTCCTCCAACGCCGGGTCGGGGCTCTGCGCGAGCAGGGCCCGCAGGTGCTCGGTGATGTGCCGGCCCCACTCCGGCAGGTTGTGCACGCGTGGCGCGAGACCGTTGGGGTGGAGGGCATGGCGGAACATGTTGGCGGGCGGCGCCAGCAACGCAGGGTCGACGCCTTCGTTGAACACGTCGAACGCTCGGTTGGCGGTGACGAGGATGCCGTGAGGCCGCACGACGATCGCCGGGTACGGGAGATGACCGTCGAGGATCGTGTCCAACGCCTCCCGAACGGGCCGGAGGGCAGCATCATCGAGCGGTGACTCCGGGAATACCGGAGCGAAGCCGGCAGCGAGGAGCAGCGCGTTCCGTTCGCGCAGCGTGAGGTCTATCGACTCCGCTAGGCGCATGACAAGGCTGCGCCCCGGGCGGGATCGTCCCTGTTCGATGAAGCTCAGGTGCCGCTGCGTGGTGCCCGCCCGAACCGCCAGGTCGAGCTGGCTCATCCGGCGGGCCGTACGCCAGCGCCGCAACTCGCTCGGGAATTGGGTCATCGCCGATGATCATCGTTTACCCCGGGCGTCGTTGCGATTCCTTCCAGGGAGTTGCTAGGGGCGACTCCCCGGTGGACGATGCGGCCATGACCGACACAGCAGCAGTCATCGACCAGTACAACGCCGCGTTCCTCGAGCGGGCACCCGAGAAGCTCGTCGACCTCATCGCCGCCGACTGCGTGATGGAGGGCGTCGGCCCGGCGCCGGACGGCAACGTCTGGTCCGGGTTCGACGAATGTCTCGCCGGCTGGCAGGGATTGGCCTCCGACCCCGCCATCCAGTTCACGGTCGAACACGTTGACGTCGACGGCGACCGAGCCGTCATCCGCTGGAGGGTCACGGGCACCGAGAACTACCGGGGCGTGAACCTGATGCGCGTGCGGGACGGGAAGATCGTTGAGGCGCTGGGGTACGGCAAGCGGCCCTAACGGGCAGTTTCGAGTCGCCGGGTGGTGCGCTGCTCGGCGGACCCGCGACACGCGGCGAACGCCGCGTTCAGGGGGCGTCCTCGATCTCGACGAGTGGTTCGGATTGTCCCACTCAACGGCGGCAGCGGAGGAGCGCACCCATGGTCATCGTTGCCGGACACCTCATCGTCGAACCCAGCAGCCAGTCCTACCTCGCGGGCTGGGTCAGCGTCGTCGAATAGGCACGCGGGACAGCTGGCTGCCTCGACTTCGCCATCACCGCCGAATCGACCCGGGCCGCGTCAACATCCTTGAGCGCCGGGAGTCGCAAGCGGCCGTCGAAACCCTCTGTGGCAGCGGCGCCAGCAACGGGCTAAGCGCTGCACAGCTCTCGGTGTTGGTGACCGAGTGCGACATCGCCGCCGTGCGACCCTTGTTTGGGAGGCACAGGATGAATCTGCAGCAGGGACCGTGGCAGGACCGATGAAATCGGTGCGGCCGGTCCGTCCATACATCCGTCCAGACGACAACCAGACAACGAGAAAAGAACCGCGACCATGAAGCTGTCGACCACCACGTTCGTGTCCGTCGACGGAATGGTGCAGGGTATCGGCGGCCCGGTGATCCGATGACCATCGTCGACGCCAATGGGGTCGCCCTGGGCATCGAGTCCTTCGGTGACGACGACGCGCCGCTGGTCTTGCTTGCGGGCGGGACGACGCTGTTGTCCTGGCCCGACGCGCTCTGCGAGCGCCTCGCCGCCGGCGGGCGCCGCGTGGTGCGCTACGACCTGCGCGATGGCGGCGAGTCGACGACGGCGGACCCGGAGGCGCCCGCCTACACCTTGCGCGACCTCGCCGCTGACGCGGCGGCCCTTGTCGACGCGCTCGGCGGCGGGCCTGCGCACCTCGCGGGGATCGGCGTCGGCGGGATGGTCGCCCAGGTGGCTGCGCTCGACCATCCGGGCGCGTTCTCGGTGCTCACCCTGGCTGGCACCCGCGCGGTCGCGCCCGGCCGGCCCGACGATGACCTGCCCGATCATGACCGGGCGACGATGCGCCGGCTGTTCGCGGTCCCGATGCCCGACTGGACTGACCGCGAGGCGGTGGCGGAGTTCGCCGCCGCCCGCGCGGAGATCCTCGGCGACGACCCCGTCGCCGGGCGCGCGATGGCGGCGCGCATTTGGGACCGCACGCCCGGCATCGAACCTCCGGTCCACATGGCCAACCAGATGGGCTTGGTGTTCTCCAAGCTCGATTGCAACCCGCGCTGGCGCGAGCGCCTGCCAGAGATCGAGGTCCCCACGCTCGTCGTCCACGGCCGCCGCGACCCGTTCTTCCCCGTCGGCAATGGCGAGGCGATCGCGCGCGAGGTCCCCGGGGCGCGGCTGCTCGTCCTCGAGGAGGCCGCCACCGCGATCCCCGATGCGGCGGCCGGCGAGGTCGCCGAGGCGATGCTCGCGCTCGGGTAGAGGACGGCGCGTGATGCGAGGGTATGGCATCCGCCCAGCAGTAGGCGTCGGGGCTCGACGCGGCCGCGCGCCCGCTCCCGCGATCGGCGCTCGCGGAACTTTCGAAAGCGGTACCGAAGAACCGCGCCGGGGTGGGCGGCCGCCAGCCTCGTCGCCCAGCGAGGAGGCCCGTGCGACGGGGCACCGAGATTGGCACGGCTGGCGCGCCTCTAGCTAGATGACCGGTTGCGTACCGAGCGACGGGTTGCGGCGCACACGACGAAGCCCGGGGGGTCTCCCGGAATGTGCATGCCTAACAACGTGGGGCATCGCCCCGAAGTGCCGATCGGAGACGCGCGATCGCTACTCGATCCCCAACGCCCGGCACGCCCGCGCCCTTGACGCGACAACGCCCGAGGTTCACGCTGACCTCGGGCGGATAATCGAACACACGTTCGAGGGTGTCGGAGGGGGGACTTGAACTCTGGTCTTGGCGGTAATCGACGCGTCGATCGTCGTTGTGCGCGTTCTTAAACCGGCGGTTTCCCCGTGCTGGGG
>JBKPCV010000109.1:0-10102 GCA_046727575.1 Actinomycetota bacterium | reverse complement strand
ATCCCGCCGCGCCGCTATTGACCCTTTGTGCTGTAGCGAGCGTCGCGAGGCGGTTAACCCGCCTTGCTGCGTTTGACCCTTTGTGCAGGAGCGAGCGTCGCGAGGCGGGTATCCCGCCGAGCAGCGAGCGACGAATAATGTGGGGCATGCCGGGTCTGCGCGTGGGGATCGTGGGGACCGGCGGCGTCGGGATCGCGGCGGCCGACGCGCTGATCTTCCAAGGCCTTACTGGTTGTCTCACGCTCTACGACCGCTCTGGCGACCGTGCGATGGGCGAGGCGCTCGACTACCTGCACGCGATGCCGCTGCTGCCGGCGACCGAGATCCGAGGACGATCACTCGACGACATCGAAGCCGAAGACGTGCTCGTGATCGCGGTTGGCGCGCACACTGCCGCGGGCCAGTCCCGGCTCGACGTGCTCCGGGGCAACCTCGACGTGATGGCCGCGACCGCGGAGGCGATCGAACGCGGCGGGCTGCCGCGCGTGGCGATCGTCGTGAGCAGCCCGCTCGACGTCCTCACCGAGTACCTCAACCGCCGGTGGGCCGGCAGGCCGGTCCGCGTGATGGGATCCGGGACCTCGCTCGACACGCTCCGTTTCAATGAGTTGCTCGCGCGGCAGTGTGGCGTGCACCCGCGGAGTGTCCACGCGTGGGTCGTCGGCGAGCACGGCGATTCGTCCGTCTTCCTCTTCAGTGGTGCGCGCATCGGCGCGATGTCGCTCGCCGATTTCGCCGGGCAGCGTGACGTCGACATCACGCCCGACTGGCAGGCGGGCATCGAGCAGGACGTGCGCCACGCCGCGTACCGTGTCCGCGAGCTCACCGGAGCTTCGCGCCACGGGATCGGCTTGGCCGTGAGCGGCCTGATTCGCTGCATCGGGCGTGAGGCCGGGACGATCATCCCTGTATCCGTCCGGGTTGCCGACGATGTGTGCGCCAGCTTGCCGTGTGCGCTCGGCCCCGACGGGCCGAGCCTGCCGCTCATCCCGGCGATGAACGCGGCGGAGCACGCGGCGTGGGACCGCTCCCTGGAGGTGTTGCGCAAGGCGAACACCGCGTTGCCGTTCTGACCACATATGGCATCACTGAAGCGCGCGACCGTCACGTCGTTGATGGCGGCGATGGGGCACGAGCAGCTTGTCTTCGTGACCGATCGCGATTCGGGCCTCCGCGGGATCATCGCGATCCACTCGACGGCGCTGGGTCCCTCGCTCGGGGGAGTGCGCTTCTGGCACTACGCGACCGAGCGCGACGCGGTAGTTGACGCGCTGGGGTTGTCGGAGGCGATGACGCTCAAAGCCGCCACTGCTGGGTTGCACCAGGGCGGCGGGAAAGCCGCCGTGATGTGGGACGACCCCGATCGTGCGCGTCCCACGAAGTTGCTTCACGCGCTCGGGCGCGCCATCGACGACCTCGGCGGTCGATATCTCGCCGCCGAAGACGTTGGCGCGACGACTGCCGACATGAACGCACTCGCCGAGGTGACACCCTGGGTGACAGGTGTCGACGAGGCGCTCGGCGGGTCCGGAGATCCTTCGCCGGTCACGGCGCTCGGCGTCGTGCACGCGATGCGATCGGTCTGCGTCGCGCTCGACGGCGACGCGATGTTGCGCGATCGGCGGATCGTCATCCAGGGAGCGGGCCACGTTGGCGCGCACCTCGCGCGCGCGCTCGTCAGGGAAGGCGCACAGGTGACGGTGTCGGATCTGCTCCAGTCGCGCGCCAAGGCTCTGGCCACCGAGCTCGAAGTCGCGACGGTGGCCGCCGAGGATGCGCTGTTCACACCGTGCGACATCCTGGCGCCATGCGCGCTCGGTCATGTGTTCGACGATACGACGATTCCGCGGCTCCGATGTCGGGCGATCGCAGGGGCCGCCAATAACCAGCTCGGCGCGGTCGGTGCCGATCGAGCGCTCGCCGCGCGCGACATCCTGTTCGCGCCCGACTTCGTGGTGAGCGCGGGCGGGATCATCAACATCGCCGAGGAGTTCACCGGTTACACGCGGGAGCGTGCGCTGGCCCGAACCGCGCAGATCGGCGTGACCACCGCGACTGTGTTCGCGCTGGCAGGCTCCGAGGGCATCACCCCGTTGCGCGCGGCAGAGCGGCTCGCACGCCAGCGCATCGCCGACGAGGGGCGCGGCCGTCGCTGGCAGCCCGGTGACCCCGCCGCCTGGACCGACGGCGAACCGCTCCGCGGTGTCCGCCCGCGTGAGCCACGCAAACGGTCACCGCATGTTGCCGGTGTGGCCGAGTGAGTAGCGGCCCGGCTGTGGCCACACCGCGAGCCCATGTGGTTCCCGGCCGACCGGAATCTGCTTGACATCGCCGGTGAGCGTGTTGATGGCGTACACGACGTCGTCGTAGCGACCGCTGAGCCACAACGTGCCTCCGTCGACACTGACGTTGCCCATGTCGGGACTGCCACCGCCCGGTATCGGCCACGTCACGACGACCTGATTGGTCGCGAAATCGATCACCGAGACGCTGCCGGGACCCTTCGGTGGGTTGTTGCCGACGTGGTCCTGACCTCGATTCGCAACGTACAACTTGCTCCCGTCACGGTTGGGGTACAGGCCGTGCGTACCCGGGCCGGTGGGGATGAAGCCGGTCTCGGTGAACGCGTACGGGTCGATGGTGTACACGCCGCCGCGCATCATCTCTGCGACATAGAACGTTCTTCCGTTCGGCGACACGCGGATGTCCTGCGGCATGCCGCCCCCACTCAGGGTCAAGTACCCCATGACCGAGTGGTTCACGATGTCGACCTTCACCAGGCTTCCCTGGAACTCACACGTGAAGATTGCGAACCTGCCGTCGATCGAGAAGTCGCCGTGGTTGACGCCCGCGCATTCGGGGACGTCGACGGAGACTTGGTGTTGCATGGTCTGCGGATCGAGGAAGTCGAGGCGCTTCCGGGCTTCCGCGACGACGATCGCCGACTTGCCGTCGGGCGTGAAGTACATGTTGTACGGGTCGTCAACGGCGATGTCCGGGCCACGCCGGGTACCGGTGGTGGGGTCGACGGGGGTGAGGGTGCCGCTGGTCCGCCCCTCGGCGTTGTTCGTCACCCACAGCGTCTTGAGGTCCCACGACGGCACGACGTGCTGCGGGTTCGCTCCCACGCCGAAGGTGTCGACGACCTCCATCGTCGCCGGGTCGATCACGGAGACGGTGTTCGACGAATGATTCGGTACGTAGACGCGCGAGAGCGCGCCCTTCACCGCGGCGCTGAGCTTGCCGGCTCCGGCGTCCGAGTAGAGGTTGTTCGGGTCGCTCACCCCCGGCATGCCGGGGATCGTCTCGACCTTCTTCGGAGGCTCGGTTGACGCCGTGCCCGAGGTGCTCCCCGGGCTCGACGCGGTGGAGGTGCCGGCCGCCGACGTCGAGGTCGGCGCGCTCTGCGTCCCGCTGTCACCGCCGCTGCAGGCGACGGCGGTCAGACCGAGAACCGTGGCAACGGCGACGAGGTAGCGCGCCCAGCGAAGGTCGGTGCCGGCCAGCAAGCCAGGCACAGTACGCGGCGCCGAGCGTTGTGCGGTGGCGCGTGTTCACACGTCGCGTTCGAGCCGCCAACCGTCGTCGGCCATCACGAGCCGGTGGCGCGGTCCGGGTTTCTCGGCGTCGCCGTCCTCGTAGCCCGCGTCGCCCGCCCACATCGAGACTGCGACCCCGTTGACCCGGCCGATGTGCGTCACGTAGACCGCCGGCTCGGTCGCGGTCATACCGGCGAGCAACTCGTCGACCGAGCGCGCCTCGGCGAGCGCGTGCAAAGTCATCCAGGTAGGCGGGATGATCAAGATCTCGCGCTCATCGCGTCGGCGCAGCGCGTCCGACGGCCGGATCCAGAGGTGGTCCCGGATCTCCCCGTCGTCGACCACCACGGCGCCAAGCGGCGCCCGCGCCGCGAAGAACCAGGTGGCGAACCGTCGTTGGTGCGAGCCGATCGCGGGTGGTGTCCAGTGGGCGAACCACACGAGCGCGCCGGGATCGACCACGAGCCCGGCCTCCTCCATCGCCTCGCGGGCCGCGGCGTTGCGCGCCGCTTCGAGCAGTAGGTCGGGATCGTCGGAGCGGGTGGCGGCGGGGAAGTCCTCGACGTCGATCCGCCCGCCGGGAAAGACCCAGGCGCCCCCTGCGAACGCGAGGTCGGCGTCGCGACGGAGCATGAGCGTCTCGACGCCGCCGGGTGCGTCGCGCAGGAGCACGACGGTTGCGGCCGGTACCGCCGGCATGGCGTCCGCTTGGTCGTTCACGGTTCGACAGTACCGGGGCGCAGGTGCTCGTGAACGTGAGGTGGGAGTGCGTGTGCTCGCGTCGTCGCGCTAGGTTCGGGCGCCGCGAGCCGCGTGGGAGTAGCCAATGAAGCCTGCCGCCTTCGAATATCACGCCCCGGAAAGTGTGGGGGACGTCGTCGCGCTCCTCGCGGAACACGGTGACGACGCCAAGGTGCTCGCCGGTGGTCAGAGCCTCGTGCCGCTGCTTGCGATGCGGCTCACCCGGTTTCCTCACATCATCGACCTCAATCGCGTCGATGAGCTGCGCGGCATCGAGCACCACGATGGCACGCTCACGATCAAGGCCATGACCCGTCAAGCGGCGGCCGAGCACGACGACACCGTGGCCTCGGCGGCGCCGCTCGTCGCCGCCGCGCTCCCGCTCATCGGGCACTTCCAGATCCGCAACCGCGGCACGGTCGGCGGCGTGATCGCGCACGCCGACCCGGCGTCGGAGCTGCCTGCGGTGGTCCTGGCCCTCGACGCGGAGCTCGAGGCGGCACGCTCGGGGTCGACGCGGCGCATCCCTGCCTCTGACTTCTTCGACGGCACCTGGACCACGACCCTCGAGCCCGAAGAGGTGCTCACCGCGGTGCACGTGCCGGTGTGGGAAGGCAGATGCGGCTTCGTGGTCGACGAGGTGGCGCGCCGCAGCGGCGACTTCGCGCTCGCGGGCGTTGCGTGCGCCGTCGAGCTGAACGACGCCGGGAACGTGAGCCGTTCGGCGATCGGGCTCTTCGGGATGGGGCCAACGCCAGTGCGCGCGGGCGACGCCGAAGCAGCGCTCAACGGTTCCACGCCGAGCGAGGCGGACCTCGCCGAGATCGGGCGAATTGCGTCCGCCGCTTGCCAGCCAACGGACGACGTGCACGCGTCTGCCGAGTACCGAACGCATGTCGGCGCGCATCTCGTGCAGCGCGCGCTCAACCGAGCACTGGGAGACGCCCGCGGTGGCTGAACACGACATCACGCTGACCGTCAACGGTCAACAACGGCGCGGCCGAGCCGAGGCGCGCAAGACGTTGGCGGACTTCTTGCGGGAAGACCTCGCGCTCACCGGGACGCACCTCGGGTGCGAGCACGGTGTGTGTGGAGCGTGCACGGTGCTGGTCGACGGAGCAGCCGTCCGATCGTGCCTGATGTTCGCGGTGCAGGCAGAGGGTGCCGACGTCACCACGATCGAAGGCATCGGTCCGCCCGACGGCACTCTCGGCCCGGTCCAGGAGGCGTTCCGGCAGGCGCATGGTCTCCAGTGCGGCTTCTGTACGCCGGGATTCGTCATCAGCGTGCACGCCTTTCTCGAGCAGAATCCGAATCCCACGCTCGACGAGATCCGCGAGGGCCTCTCCGGCAACCTCTGCCGGTGCACGGGCTACCAGGGGATCATCAAGGCCGTGCAGATCGCCGCGGAGTCGATGGCCAAGTCGTGAACGCGCACGCCAAGTCGTAAACCCGTATGCAGAGGGGATCGTGATGGAGACGCAGACGATCGAGTTGTCGACGGCCGACGGTCCGATGGACGCGTTCGAGGCCAAGCCCGATGGCCAGGCACGGGGCGCGGTCATCGTGATCCAGGAAGCCTTCGGCGTGAACGACCACATCGAGGACGTTGCGCGTCGTTTCGCGTCCGAGGGCTACCACGCGGTGGCCCCTGCGATCTTCCACCGCGCCGGCGGCGGCACCGCGCCCTACGACGACTTCAGCAAGGTGATGCCGCTCTTCGAGGGTCTCACCGACGACGGTGTGCTCATGGACGTCGACGCGACGATCGACTACCTGCACGGAGCCGGCTTCGCCGACAGCAGCATTGGCATCGTCGGCTTCTGCTTCGGCGGCCGCGTCACGTTCCTCGTCGCAGCACGGCGCGCCATCGGTGCCGGCGTCGGGTTCTATGGCGGTGGCATCACGCACAACAGCCAGGGCATGGCAGGTCCGCTCGCTCACGAAGCCGGCTCCCTGCAGACGCCATGGCTCGGGTTGTTCGGCGACGAGGACCCAAGCATTCCGGTCGACGGTGTCGAGGACCTTCGCGAGAAGCTGGCGGACTCCTCGGTGAAGACCGAGGTGGTCCGCTACCCGGACGCGGGACACGGTTTCCACTGCGACGAGCGCGAGAGCTACCACGAGGAATCGGCGCGCGACGGTTGGGCGCGCACGCTCGACTGGTTCTCGAGCCACCTCGCTGCCTGAGACGGAGCTCGGCGCTCAGACTCCCGGTGGTGCGGCGCGCGCTTGCGCGAGGAGCTGGCTGACCTCGGCGTCGGTCGTCTGGCGGAAGTCCTCGTACCACTGCCCGATCGCGACGAAGGGATAGGGGCTCGCGACCGCGACCACCTCGTCGGCGACGAGTTGGAGCTGGTCGAGCGTCTCTACTGGTGCGACTGGGACCGCGAGCACGACGCGCTCCGCGCCGTGCGCGCGCGCGACCGCGATCGCGGCGCGAGCGGTGCTGCCGGTGGCCAGCCCGTCGTCGACGATCACGACCGTGCGTCCCTGGAGCGGCACCATTGCATGACCCTGTCGGAACACATCTGCGCGTCGTTCGAGCTCGGCGCGCTCTCGCGCCTCGACGTGCTGCAGCGCGCGCTCGGTGATCCGAAGATGACCGATGACCTCACCATTGAGGACGCGCACGCCGTCCTCGCCGATCGCGCCCATCGCCAGCTCGGGTTGCGAAGGAACACCGAGCTTCCGCACGACGATGACGTCGAGCGGAGCGTCGAGGGCCCGCGCGACCTCGAACGCGACGGGCACGCCACCACGCGGCAACGCGAGCACGACGACGTTGTCATCGCGTTCGAGCCGCTGGGCGACCACTGCCGCCAGCGCGCGTCCGGCCTCTTGCCGGTTGCGGAACGGCAGTCCGGCAGCGTCCGAGCCTGCCATGGCGCCGCGACCCTACCGGGCGGGCAGGGACGCTGCCGACCCGCGCGTCATCGAGATGGCGGCGCTCCCAGCCTCGCTCGGGTGTCCTACTGCAGCTTCAGGCCGCGCGCCCGACCGAACCGCGCCGCGACATCCGACCAGTTGACGACGTTCCAGATCGCCTGCACGTAATCGGCGCGCTTGTTCTTGTACTGGAGGTAGTACGCGTGCTCCCATGCGTCGAGCACGAGCAGCGGGCCGGAACTCTGCCCGATGTTGTCCTGATGGTCGTAGATCTGCGCGACGTAGAGCCGCTGCCCCAGCGGCTCCCACGCCAGTGCACCCCAACCCGAGCCCTGGACCGTGGTGGTCGCCTCCGAGAGCTGACGCTGGAATCGGTTGAACGACCCGAAGAACTCGTCGATCGCCTGCGCGAGCTCTCCGACGGGCTTGTCGCCTCCCTCGGGCGAGAGGTTCTTCCAGAAGAGCGTGTGGAGCACGTGACCGGACAAGTTGAACGCGAGTTTCTTCTCCAGCCCCGTGATCGCCTCGAAATCGTCCGCGGAGCGGGCCGCCTCGAGTTGTTCGAGCGCCCCGTTGACGCCGGACACGTACGCAGCGTGGTGCTTGTCGTGGTGGAGCTCGAGCATCTCGCCCGAGTAATACGGCTCGAGCGCCGAGTAGTCGTAGTCGAGGTCGGGGAGTGTGTAGGTCATCGTGCCTCCTCGGCGCGTGCACACCGTCGAACGAGTGCGTGTTGCACGTCTTGAGCGGATTGTTGCGCGTGCTACCCGGACGTCCCGGATGCGAAACCGCGACCGCGGTTTGCGGCGTGCGGAGTACGGGAAGCCCGGTGAGTGCATGATCCTGGACCCGACGCCGGCGAGCCCTGCGGTGGCGCGGGCGTACTCGGACCACGTGTTGGCCGAGAAAGGCTGCTCCGACGACGTGCGCGCCGATGCACGACTCGTCGTGAGCGAGCTCGTCACCAACGCGGTGTTGCACGCGCGCACCACCATCGAGCTCAACGTGTTCGTGGGCGACGACGCGCTGCGTATCGAGGTGAGCGACCAGGGCCGAGACCGGCCGCAGATCTGGGCCCACGACGGGACGAGCGGGCGAGGGCTGCCGATTCTGGAGGCTCTCGTGCAATCGTGGGGCGTGCTGGACCTGGGATCGGGCAAGACGGTGTGGTGCGAGATGACGTTGCCAGCCTCCTCAGCTGGCCCGCCGACTCATGATCTCTCGGGACCTCGTTCCTCGGTCTCGGGTTCGGGCGGCGGCGACCCCTCGATGCCGCGCAGGACCGCCGCATCGTCGTCCGGCGCCGAAGGGCCGTAGGTCAGCACCAGCGTTCCACGGGCGCCGCACAAGGGACACACGAGCGCGGCGAGCGCCAACATGTCGTCTGGATCAGATGCGCCCTCCAACCGGCGAAGCTGGCGGAGCTCGATCTCGGCCGCAGGCGAACGCCGCCTGCACGACAGACACTCGACTCGGCCGCCTTCGCGCGCCGCGAACTGGCCCGTGAAGCCTTGTTGCTCGAACGCCCTGAGGACGTCCAGGATCGTCGAAGCGTCTCGTGCGACGCCGTCGAGGTCGTTGTCTGGCATGGTGACCCGTCCTCGACTTCAAGGTGTGCCCGACGGGCCGGCGGGCAGGGGTTGTTGATCCGGCCCGTCAAGCACCTATCAGCTGCGGTCGCGGCGGTTGAGCTTGTCCTTGATCCGGTCGATCGCGTGGCCCGGGACCCTCTCGACCTTGCCGTCGGCGTCAGTCATCTGGACCCGGTCCTCCTGCCCTCCTCCCGGCGTTCGGGCTTACTCCGCGAGCATCCGCGGGCTTGCGCGCCCCGTGCACATTTCCCCGACGGCGGGACTCCCAAACGAGACCGACGTTCCGTCACACCAGGGGGTACCCATCCACCACACGACCTTCGACGCGACGGTGAGGCGTGTCGTAGGCCGCGCGCCGGTCACCCACTCCCGATGGCGAAGAGCGACGTGAGGCCCGTGATGTCGAGGACCTTTCGGACCGAGTCCTGGGGGTCGACGATCGCGAACTGGTCGCCACCACTCTCTCGCAAGCGCTTGAGCGCCCCGACCATCACGCCCAGGCCAGATGAATCGACGAAGGGCACGTCGCCGAGATCGAGTGAGACGTCTTGCGGATTGAGCGCGAGTGCCGCTGCAAGCTCGGAGCGCAGTAGCGGCGACGTCGCGACGTCGATCTCGCCGTGGGCGACGATCACGGGATGAGCTGCTGTGCCCTGTCGCTCGAGCGTGAGCGCGGTGCGCATCGCCTCGGGAACGTCGGGTGCACCGGTCATCCCACACTTCCCCCTGCTTCTTCGATCACGACTCTGTCACCACTGCGCCATGCGCTCCCAGTGTCTCGAGGCTGCGCACGAGGAGCCGCGACACGTGCATCTGGCTGATCCCGACGTGCTCCGCGATCTCTGATTGGGTCAGGCCTTCGAAGAACCGAAGGTAGACAATCTTCTGTTCTCGCTCTGGCAACACTGAGAGGAGCTCACCCACCGCCAGGCGGTTGTTGACCGCGTCCATCTCGGGGTCGATGTCGCCGAGCCGTTCTGCTGGCGCGCTGCTCGGGTCGTCACCGTCTCGGAACGCATCGATGGAAGGGAGTCGATACAGGCTGCTCGCCTCCATGCTCTCGAGCACGTCCTCTTCTTGCACCCCCGCGCGGTCGGCGATCTCGCGTGGCGTAGGTGGCCGTCCGAGCTCCTGGCTGAGCGCGGCGATCGTGCGATCGAGCTCCAAGTGCAGCTCCTGGACGCGCCGGGGCACCCGAACGGCCCAGCCGCGGTCGCGGAAGTGTCGCTTGAGCTCGCCCACGATCGTCGGCATCGCAAACGACGAGAACTGGAGCCCACGATCGGGCTCGAACCGCTCGACGGCCTTCAGGAGCCCCACCAGCGCGACCTGGCGGAGATC
>JBKPCV010000108.1:0-8166 GCA_046727575.1 Actinomycetota bacterium | reverse complement strand
GCACTGCCCTCCGTGACCGCTTCCTCGCCGGCTCCGCACGCGCGCTTGACACTTCGTCGGCGCTCGCCAACCGTTCCGACTCGGCCGTGCGCGACCAATGGCGCGCGATGCCGTCGTGGTGGGGTTGGCAGACCCACAACGTGCGCGACCGCGCCACTTCCCACCTCCCGGCCTTGCTCTACGAGCGACTCGACGAGCTCGGCATCGACTTCACGATCCTCTATCCCTCGATGGCACTCGGGTACTTCGAGCTGACGGACGTCGAGCTCTCCTCGGTGGTGTGCCGGGCCGTCAACCGCTCCAACGCGCGCGTCTTCGCGCCGTATCGCGACCGGTGCACCGTCGGCGCCATGATTCCGATGAACACCCCGGACCAAGCGATCGCCGAGGCCGAGTACGCGGTACGCGAGCTGGGGGCGAAGTCACTGCTCGTGTCGGAGCACGTGAAGCGCCCAGTAGGTGTCGACGCATACCGGCTCGACAATTTCGGGCTCGACAGCGAATACAACTACGACGCGTTCTGGTCGAAGTGCGTCGAGCTCGGTGTCGCGCCGGTCGTGCACAGCTCATTGCAGTCGCATCGCGTCTCGCGCTCCATCTCGAGCTACGTCTACAACCACATCGACGGCCTGTCCCACGCGCACGAGTCGCTCTGCAAGGCGCTGTTCCTCGGCGGTGTCACCCGCCGATTTCCGGAGCTGCGCATCGCGTTCCTCGAAGGCGGCGTCGCGTGGGCGTGCGAGCTCTTCGCTGGCCTGGTCGGCCACTGGGAGAAGCGCAACCGCGACGAGATCTGGCAACTCGATCCCGACCGGCTCGACGTGGACCTGTTGATGGAGTACTTCGAGCGGTACGGCGACGACGACGCGCAGGCGCGTCTGGACGACATCCGCGTGTACTTCGCCCGTCCGGCGGCGCGCCCGGCGAACGTCGACGAGTTTGCCGCCTGCCAGATCGATGCTCCGGACGACCTTCGTGCGCTGTTCGAGCCGCACTTCTACTTCGGCTGCGAAGCCGACGACCCGCTCGTGGCCTGGGCCTTCCGAGAGGACGTCAACCCGCTCGGTACGCGGATGCGACCGATCCTCGGGTCCGACATCTCGCACTGGGACGTTCCCGACATGCGCGAGCCGGTCGCAGAGGCATACGAGCTCGTGGAGCGGCGGGTCATCACCGAACGCGATTTCCGCGAGCTCACGTTTGTGAACCCCGTGCGGCTCCACGGAACTGGCAACCGCGACTTCTTCGCCGGCACGGTGTGCGAGGGCGCCGCGGCCGAGGTACTCGGCTGACGGCATGCGACCGCTGCGATCGGTGCTCTTCACCCGTGGCGACGACCGGGAGTCGCTGGAGAAGTCCGTGGCTTCCGGCGCCGACTCGATCGTGGCCGACCTCGAGGAGCCGCGCACGCCCTACACCGAGGCCGACCGCGAGCGCGGCCGGGAGGTGGCGCGTGCGTTCTTCGACGCGCAACCGGCCGGATCCGGCCCGCTGCTCTTCGCGCGAGTGCAGCCGTGGTCCACGGGTCAGACCTTGAAGGATCTGCGCGCGGTCATGGGCCCCAGCCTCGGCGGGATCCTCGTGCCCAAGATCCAGAGTGCCGCCGACGTGCACGCCGTTGACGCGCTGTTGACGTGCGCGGAAGTCGACTTCGGGCTGGAGCGGGGCAGCGTCGTGCTGTACCCGATCCTCGAGACCGCGCAGGCGATCCGCGTCGCCTACGACATCGCCACCGCCTCACCGCGCGTGGCGTACATGGGCGGCGCGATCTCCCGCTTCGGTGACATCCATCAGGCGATCGGCTTCCGGTGGACCGCCGAGGGCGAGGAGACACTGTTCCTCCGCTCGAAGGTGCTCGTCGACGTGCGCGCGGCGGGGATCCGGTACCCGATCAGCGGGATGTGGGGCGGTGACCGCGACGATCTCGACGGCCTCCGCGAGTTCGCGGTGAAGCTCCGGAACCTCGGCTACTACGGCATGATGCTGGGCGACCCGGTCTACATCCCGGTGGTACACGATGTCTTCACGCCGACCGCGGCGGAGGTCGCGTACTGGCAGGATCTCGACCGTCTCGCCACGGAAGCGGAGCGCGACGGCGGCGGACCCATCGTGTACGGCGACCCGAACCAGGGTGAAGGCCACGTGGTGCACATCGCGCATGTCGGCTCGGCACGCAAGAACCTCGCCTGGGCACGCGACCTCGGTGTGCTCGGATGACCGATTGAGAACGGAGGAACCATGGGCCAGTGGACACGCGAGGAGCTGCAGCGAGCGCACGACCACTACGCCGCGGTTGGCGCAGAAGCGGCGCGCACGGGCGATTGGCGTCCGTGGGCCGACCTCTTCACCGAGGACGCGGTGTACCTCGAGCACCACTTCGGCAAGTTCGAGGGTCGTGAGGCCATCTACGAGTGGATCTCGAAGACGATGGCCGAGTGGCCGAACTCGGAGATGAAGTCGTTCCCGCATGCGTGGTGCGTATGCGACGAGGAACGGGGCTGGTGGGTATGTCGCATCGAGAACGTGTTCGCCGACCCCGGTGGCGGTGAAGAGCTCTCCGAGCACAACCTCACCGTGCTCCACTACGCCGGTGACGATCAGTGGTCCTACGAGGAGGACGCCTACAACCCGGCGAACTTCGAGACCACAGTGAAGGCCTGGATCGACGCCAAGCGCCGTCACAAGACCGAAGGCTGACCCACTCCGCCCTGTACTTCCCGCTCTTGGCGGCTTCGCCGCGGGGCCGCACCAGATCCCGCCCCGGCGAACGCCTCGCTGCGGCGCACGTGAGCGAGCGCCTGCGGTCCGGTATCCCGGACCGCAGCGAGCGAACCATCGTCTAGGTACCTGCGCCGCAGGCGCTCGGCTCTAGCCTGGGGCGGCAATGTGTGGTGTGAGCGGCTTCTGGGGTCCGCCCGACCGCGTCCTCTTGGAAGCGATGACGGGTGCCCAGGTGCACCGGGGGCCCGACGACCTCGGCTTCCTGGAGACCGAGCACGCCAGCCTCGGCTTTCGGCGGCTGAGCATCATCGACCTCGCCGGCGGCCGCCAGCCGATGACCACCGACGACGGCCTCGTCCACATCTCCTACAACGGCGAGGTCTACAACTTCCGCGAGCTGCGGGCCGAACTCGAGGCGCTCGGCCACGCCTTCCACACGACCTGTGACACCGAAGTGGTGCTGCACGCGTACGCGGAGTGGGGCACGGGCTGCTTCAGTCGGTTCAACGGCATGTGGGGAGTGGCCCTGCTCGATCTCCGAGGCGACCGGCCGCAGCTCGTGCTCGCCCGAGACCATTTCGGGATCAAGCCGATGTACTACGCGCAGCACGGAGATCGCGTGCTGTTCGCGTCCGAGATCAAGGCGATCCTCCAGGACCCGACCTTCCCCCGTCGGGTTGACGACCAGCAGATGTACGAGTACCTCGCGTTCGGGCTCTTCGACCACACCGAGGCGACGTTCTTCGACCGTGTGCGGGCCGTGCCCGCCGCCGCGTACGCAGTCGTGGACGACCGTGGCATACGCGTCGAGCGCTATTGGGAACCGGTGCTGTCGGAGGACGGTTCGGGTGACCCGTCGGAGTTCCGGGCGGTGTTCGAGCGCGCCGTCGAGCGCCGGCTCGTTGCCGACGTGCCGGTGGGGATCTGCCTGAGCGGAGGGCTCGACTCGACGTCGATCTGCACGGTGATGGCGCGCCAACTCGAGGCGCACGTGCCCGACTCGGTGTCCCTCGGGGATCGGCTCCAGACCTTCTCAGCGGTGTTCCCGGGCGACCCGATCGACGAGACCCGCTACATCGACGCCGTCCTCGACGTCACCGGCGCGGCCACGAGCCGCTGCGAGCCGACGGCGAAGAACTTCGTCCGTGAGATGGAGCCATGGGTGTGGCACATCGAGGAGCCGATGGTGTCGAGCGCGCCGTTCGCGATGTGGATGGTGATGCGACTGGCGCGGGAGAAGGTCACGGTGACCCTCGACGGTCAGGGCGGCGACGAGCTGCTCGGAGGCTACGACCACTACCCCTACGTGTACCTGCGCGAGTTGCTCAAGAAGCGCCGGTATCGGACGTTCGCCCGGGAGGCGTGGCAGTCGCGTGACGTCGTCGGTCCGCTGGTGCGACGCCGGCTGCGCCAGCGGCGGCACCCCGTGAACGTGCGCGACCTGCTCGTGCCCGAGTTCACCGCGTCGCGCCGGCAACCCGTCGACGACCGCGTGAACGACGACCTGAAGCGCCGCCTCCTCCAGGACTTCACGACCTACTCGCTTCCCCCGCTCCTGCGCTACGAGGACCGCGCCTCGATGGCGCACTCGCTCGAGGCGCGCCTGCCCTTCCTCGACCAGGAACTGGTGGAGCACATCCACGCCCTCCCGGCGCACGCGATCATCGAGCACGGCTGGAACCGCCGTGCGCTGCGCGAGGGACTGAAGGACACTCTTCCCGGGATCGTGTACCGCCGGCGCAAGAAGATCGGCTTCACGACGCCCGAGTTCCGCTGGTACCGACGCGAGCGCGCGGTGCTCAACGGTGTCCTCAACTCGCCGAGCTTCACGGCCCGCAAGTACTGGGACGCGCCGGCCGTGGCGGACGCGTTCCGCCGCGCCTGCAATGGCGAAGTCGAGGAGTCGATGTTCTTCTGGCGCGCGCTCAACGCGGAGATCTGGATGCGAATCTTCTTCGATGACGCCGCCTTCGCACTCGACCACGACAGCTTCGACACAGGTTTCGTCGCGCGCGGCGACCGATCCTTCGCGAGAAGCAACGTGCAGGCAAGTCAGCTGCTCCGCGTGGCGAAACCGAACCCCGGAAACCATCTGTTCCTGCAGGCCGGCGAGGACGTCCTCGCGCGCGTGCCGCTGCGTTCGCGGGTCGTGACGCCTGACGACGACATCGTCGACGCGATTCTCGAGGCGATCGACCACGCCGACGGCATCGAGACGGACGACGGCGACGTGGTCCTCGTCAGCGCGAAGGCGTTGTCGATCAGCCAGGGCAACGCGTTGCCGGTCGCCGAGATCCGTGCGTCTCGCGCAGCTCGCTGGTTGTCGCGCTTCGTCAGCCGGACGCCGGTCGGCGTCGGGCTCGGCCATCCGGCCACGATGCAACTTGCCATCGACGAGGTCGGGCTCCCGCGCATCCTCCTTGCGGCGTTCGCCGCCGCGGTCGCCCGGCCGTTCCGGATGCGCGGCGTCTTCTACCGCGTCGCCGGCGGCCACGTGAACGCGATCGACGGACCGTCGACGGCCAACCTGCCGCCGTACGACATGTGGGCGTGCAAGGTGCCGAGCGACTGTGAGGGCGAGGTACGCCGGATCGCGAGCGGCATCGCCGCGCGCACCGGGCGCAAGGTCGAGGTCGCGGTCATCGACGCCAACGACCTCGCGGCCGAGGTGTTCGCCACCACGCCGGGCATCGATCCCGACACGGTGCTCCGGATCGTCGTCGACAATCCGCTCGGCCAGTCGGCTGAGCAGACGCCGTTCGGCCTGGTTCGCAAGGTTGGCTGACAACCACGCCTTCGCGCCGCGCAAACGCGTCGAGGTGCGTGCCGACGCGATCCGCGCCAACACCGCCGCGCTCGTGCAGCACGTCGGTGCGGGAGTGCAGCTGATGGCGATGGTGAAGGCGAACGGCTACGGCCACGGCCTCGCGAACGCCGCCGAGGCGGCGATCGCGGGTGGCGCGCGCTGGCTCGGGGTCGCATCGTCGACGGAAGCGTTCGACGCGATCGCGTTCGGCGTGCCGGTCCTGATCGTGGGCCGGGCCGATGCGGGCACCCAGGAGTCGCTCATCGCCGCCGGCGTGCACACGACCGTCTACGACGCCGACGGTGTCGAATCCACTGCTGACGCCGCGAGCCGCGTCGGCCGCCGGGCGCGCGTGCACCTGAAGGTTGACACGGGGATGGGGCGTCTCGGTGTGCAGCCCGACGGGCTCGACGAGCTCGTCCGGCTCCTCGCCAAACATTCCGCCGACCTCGAGGTGGCGGGAGTGTTCACGAACTTCGCCGACTCGGACGCGCCCGATCTCGGCTTCACCGAGCTGCAGCACGATCGTTTCGTCGACGCAGTCGATGCCGTGCGCGCCGTCACACCCGACGCGCTCGCGCACTGCTCGAACAGCAGTGCGATCCTTCGCGCACCGCGCATGCATCACGACGTCGTGCGTCCCGGCCTCGCGCTCTATGGCTACGCGCCCGATACCGCGAGTGGCGTGCTCGACCTCCGCATCGCGATGACGATGCTGGCACCCGTCACCCAGGTGAAGACCGTCCCGCTCGGCGGTGAGGTCGGATACGGCCGCACGTGGATTGCCTCCTCGCCCACCCGCGTCGCTACCGTCGCTGCCGGCTACGCCGACGGCGTGCTCCGAGCACTGTCGAACGCCGGCGTCGTGCTGGTCGCGGGGTTCCGGTGCCCGATCGTCGGTCGGGTGAGCATGGACCAGCTCTGCGTCGACGTGAGCGGCGTGGAAGGCGACGTGCGGCCCGGCGACGACGTCGTGCTCTTCGGCGAGTGCGGTGGCAGTCGCCTGGGCGCCGACGAAGTCGGCGCCGCTGCCGGGACGATCGAGCGGGAGATCCTCACGGCCGTGCCCGACCGGATCCCGCGGGTCGTCCGCTCCGCGTAGCCGACCTCGAGAACAGGAGCCGGACCAGTGTCCGAGCGAGCCGAGGACGAGGCGACCGACGCGCAGCTCCGCGAGCACGCGCTCGCGGTGCTCATGAAGAACCGACACGGCTGGTACACCGTGCCCGCGGTTGGGCTGTACCCGTATCAGTGGTGCTGGGACACGGGTCCGATCGTGCTCGGGTGGGCGGCGGTCGGAGAGTGGGACCGTGCATGGATGGAGCTCGGCACGCTGTTCTCGGCACAGTGGCCCTCGGGCATGGTGCCGCACATCGTGTTCTGGGAGCACGGCGGCGACTATTTCCCGGGCCCCGAAGTGTGGGCGACAGGCCACGATCCGGCGACCTCCGGTCTCACGCAGCCTCCGCTGCCTGTGAGCGCGGCCGCCCGACTCTTCACCACCGACCCGGACGCCGATCGCGCCCGCGAACGCATCGGCGCGCTCTGGCCGCGACTGGTCGCGTGGCTCGCCTGGATCGAGCGTGCGCGAACCGGCCCGCATCTCGCGACAGTGATCGTGCACCCGTGGGAGTCCGGCATGGACAACTCACCTGCGTGGGACGAGCCTCTCGCCGCAACGCCGCAAGTCAGCCACGAGCGCCTGGAGCGGCGTGACATCGCTACGGTCTCTGCGAGCCAGCGGCCCTCGACCGCCGAGTACCGGCACTATCTCGGCATCGTGACGGCACTGCGCCACGCCGGATGGGACACGGAGCACCAGGTCGACGACAGCCCCTTCGCGGTCGAGGATCCGGCGTTCACGGCGATCACGGCGCGTGCGGCCGCAGATCTTGCCGAGATCGCCGACGCTGCCGGCGAGGACGCATCCGATGTCGCGCGCATCGCCATGCAGGCGCGCACCGGCCTCGAGCGACTGTGGGACGACGATGCAGGTTGGTACCGCGCGTACGACATGCGCGCGGGTCAGTCAGTCGGCCCCGCGACGGCCGGCGGCCTCATTGCGATGTACGGCGGGGTCCGTGGCACGCACGCCGAACGGATGGTGAAACGTCTGCAGAGCTGGTCGGACGCCGTGCGCTACTCGGTGCCGTCGTCGGACCCGAACGGTGCGGGCTTCGATCCGCTGCGCTACTGGCGCGGACCGGTGTGGGTCCTCGTGAACTGGTTGGTGGCGGACGGCCTGGCGCGAGCCGGCTTCCCCGACGAAGCGAAGGGACTTCGTGTGGCGACGCGCGCGCTCGTCGAGGGGGGCTTCACGGAGTACTACGACCCACGCGACGGCGCCGCAATCGGCGGTGACGGCTTCTCGTGGAGCGCCGCGCTGACCCTGGCCTGGCTCACGGACGCGGGCTTGTCTCGTCCACGCCCGGACGGCTCCGCTTCGTCTCCTACACGCCGGGTCGACTCCGCTCCGCCGTCCCGCTCGTCCGAGCACCGCTCCGCTTCGTCTCCTACACGCCGGGTCGACTCCGCTCCGCCGTCCCGCTCGTCCGACACGTAGGTCGCTCGCTGCTCGCCGGGATACCCGGCTCGGCGCCGCTCGCTCCTGCACGGCTCCGCTTCGTCTCCTACACGCC
>JBKPCV010000107.1:0-14161 GCA_046727575.1 Actinomycetota bacterium | reverse complement strand
GGTTGGTTCTCGAACTGCGTGTCGTCGCGTGTGCGCATCTGGCTTACGAACGAAGCTGCCGGCCCGCCGGAACTCACCGCGGTGTGGCTCGGAAAAGGTGCGAGCGCATGATCTTCCGGGATCAGGAGTGCCCGCCGTGGTCCTCGCAACGACGATCAGGAAGGACAACGAGATGACGGTGATGATCGGTGTCGATCCTCATAAGCGGTCGCACACCGCGGTCGCGATCGATGGTGACGATGGGGAGATTGCCGCGATCGAGGTACGGGCGTCGGTCGGTCAGGTCGACGAGCTGCTCGGTTGGGCGCAGCGATTCGACGCGCGTATCTGGGCGGTGGAGGGCGCAGGTGGCGTCGGCTATCTGCTCGGGCAGCAGCTGGTCGCCGCCGGTGAACGGGTGCTGGAGGTGCCGGCGACGCTGGCGGCGCGGGTGCGGGTGCTGGGGTCGGGCCGGTCGAACAAGACCGACGCGAACGACGGCTATTCGATCGCGGTGGCGGCGCGCCACGCACCGAAACGTCATCAGGTCGCGCCGGCGGATCACGCGGGCGTGTTGCGGCTGCTGGCCAAGCGCAACCAGGAGCTCGGCAGCGCCCGCACCCGCACCGCGTGCCGGCTTCATGGGCTGCTGGTCGAGTTGGTGCCGGGCGGAATCCCCACGCAAATCACGGCCAATCGCGCCGCGGCGCTGTTGGCGAGCGTGACACCGGCTTGCCCGGTGGAAGCGACCCGCCACGCGTTGGCCCTCGAACATCTCGAGGACCTGCGCCGCATCGACGAGCAGATGCGCGCCTCCAAGCGGCGCATCTCCGACGCGGTCAAAGCCTCTGGTACGACCACCACCGAGGTGTTCGGCATCGGCCCGGTCGGCGCCGCCATCGCCGTCGGCCAGACCCGCGGTGTCAGCCGCTTCGCCGATCGCGACCGCTTCGCCGCCTACAACGGCACCGCTCCCATCGAAGTCGGCTCCGGTGGCCATCCCGTGCATCGGTTGTCGCGGCGCGGGAACCGCCAACTGAACCACGCGATTCACATGGCCGCGATTACCCAGATCCGCCACGCGCACTCACCTGGCCGCGCCTACTACGACCGCAAGCTCGCCGAGGGCAAGACGAAGAAGGAAGCGCTCCGCGCGCTGAAGCGGCGCATCAGCGACGCGCTCTACCAACGACTCCTCGCCGACGCCAGCGCGAACGCCGGTCCGGGAGGGCAAGCGGGGACGCCAGCACAAGCCAGCGTGACCGGCCTCACACCCCCACAGCCGGCGCTTCGGAACAGCCACCCCCGACCCACACCGAGCGTAGAACTCGGCCGTTCGCCGCGGTCACCACTCGCTCCCCGCGACGCACCAAACCGACACGAACAAGGACTTGACAACAAAGAGGTATTCGTTCGGCGCTCGACCGGGGCGCTCCGGAACGGGCATTCGGTGCTTTGTCGGGTTCGGGTGAGGTGCGTGGCCCCTTACCGCGGAAGAATGACCCGTTTCGTTCGCATCAGAAATGTGGTGGAGGCGTGGCGAAAGCGCGGGTGGGGCGTCCGTCAGGTGGCGAGGACGGTATCGGCGGCCAGGGCGTGCTCCACCATCTCGGTGGGGTTGGTGAACTGAGCGTTCTTACCGGCGAGGTCCGCTTCGGCTACCGCACGGGCAGCGCTGCAGCCCCCTCAGATATAGAAGGTACCGCCCTTGCTCACAACCTCACGCACCAACTCACCGACATTGGGCCAGGCCACCGGGTTGAGCGCGTCGGCTACTTCGCTCTTCATCAGGTAGACGGCCTCCCCCGACAGGAAGATCTCCGCCTGATGTCCGGCGTCCAGGGCGGCTCGCGCCTGCAGCAGCGGGAATGCCGCACGGGTTGGGTCGTCGGATCCGTAGGTGCCCGTGGTCATCACAGTCGCCATGGCGCGTTCCTCTCTCCTCGATGGTTCTCGGCGACCGCACAGACGCCACGTGCCGACGCCAGCTGCACACTACGCCCTTCGGCTCGGCACGAGCGCGGACGCGCCATATCTGCCAGTGCACTCGACCGACCGCTCCCGAGCGGGCATCATGCGCTGGGGAGTTCAGCCGTCTGAGGCGGCGTCGCGTCGGAGTGTCTGGCAGTGGTTTGGCTCACCTTTCGAGCGAGGCCACTGGCGAGCACAGCATGAGCGACGACGACCTTGCCAATGACCGCACCTTCTTGGCGTGGCTTCGCACCGACATCGCCGTAATGGGGCTCGGCTTCGTTGTGGCGAAAGTCGCATTGATCGTGGAACCGACCAACGAAGCCGCGTCGGATCAAGATCTGTATGCCGTGGCTGGCATCTTGATCGTCCTGTGCGGCGGCGTGCTCGTCGTAGTTGGCTACCTTTGGCACAAGACCGTGCTGGAGTCCCTGAGAACGGACAAGGCGAAGCCACCACCGCGCTGGCCACTCACGATCACCGCCACAGCTGTCGCATGCGCGCTCTTACTCTCGGTGCTCATCGCCGTGTCGACGTAGGAAGGCGCTCGACAGCACCTGGCCTTGGAACCTGCGGCGCCGTCGTCTAGGCCGCGACAGAACTGCCATTCGGCACTCGACCAGACTGCTCCCGAGCGGGCAATCGGTGCTACTTCGGCCGCGTTACGTGGTACGGCGTGAGTGAGAGCGTGAGTGTCGATCTGACGCGTTGTTGGTCGTGAACCGCCCCGGGATCCGTGGAGGCTTCGTTCTGTGAGTGAAGGATGGGGCGATGCCACGACATGGGAAGTACCCGAGGGAGTTGCGCGATCGTGCGGTGCGGATGGTGCTGGAGCATCAGGGCGGGTACGGGTCGCAGTGGGAGGCGATCTGTTCGGTCGCCGAGAAGTTGGCGTCGACAGGCCGACCCGGGAGTCGGTTCGGAGGTGGGTTCGCCAGACCGAGATCGATGGTGGATCGCGGCCGGGACCGACGAGCAGCGAGCTCGAGGAGATTAAGCGCCTGAAGCGTGAGGTCGGGGAGCTGCGCCGCGCCAATGAGATCCTCGAGGCGGCGTCGGCTTTCTTCGGGGCGGAGCTCGACCGCCAGTCGAAGCGATGATCGTGTTCATCGACGGGAATCGTGATCGTCGGACTGACGAGGGCCTGGTGTGGGGAGTCGAGCCGATCTGTGCGGTGCTGCCGATCGCTCCCCAGACCTACTACGCGGCCAAGAAACGACCGCGGTTACGGACACCGACCGTGTAGGGAACCACGACGTTGTGTCGACGTTGCGCGCGCCCCGATTGCCCGTTCCGGTGCGTCGCGGTCGAGCACCGATCGGCAGATGGTCAGGAGGTGAAGACGCCAGCCCCGAAAGTACCGACCCGACACCGCCGTGCACTGCCGGTTTCGCCGCACCGGCGGGCACCACGTACAGCACAACGGCGAGCGTGCCTGCGCACACGAGCGCGGCGCGTCTTTGATCCGCATCATGACCTCCAGGGCTCGAGCCCTGGAGGTCACAACGACCGGTGGAGGTTTATCTACGACCGTCTATCGGTGGCTGCTCTGACACGAAGCCGGACGGTCCGCGGCGGGCCCCGTGCATTGCCCGCTCTGGCCAGCGCCGTTCCCCCCGTTGGTGGGCGGCTGCGGACTGGCAAAGGCTGGCGCCGCTACCCCGAGCGTGAGCGCGCCGGCAATCGTCAGTGTGGTGAGCAAGCGTCTCATGGTGTCCCCTTCCCTGCCCTGTCATGGCGCTTGCGGCGCCTTCCACGTGTCGGAGAACCGAAGGCAGCCCGCGACGCTGAGTGAAACCTGCTCCCCGCGGCCTGCCCGCGCTTCCCCAAACACACACTGCGCCCCGAAACGGCGATTGTCAACGTTCTTCACGCTTCGTTGGCGTATGAGTACTCAAAGTGGTTACGGGTGGAACGCGTCCCCATGTCCGGGCACGTGCCGCTCATCGTGCCAGCGCGCAAGGCGCGAACCGTGCTCGCGCACTCAGATTGCCCGCTCTGGAGTTGTTATGCGAGGTCGGTGTGGCGGGCGGGTCGGGCCTGGTAGCCGTGGTCGGCGAGCCAGCTGCGCGCGTGCCCGAGCCGCGCGTCGGCATCGAAGCGGTGCCAACGGGTGAACTGATCGGGGTCGCCTTCGAGCACGGAGCGGAACCGACCGAAGGTACCGCGACCCTCGACCGCCACGGTGAGCCGCGCCGCCAGGTCGTCGTCCTCGACGGTGCCGATGAAGCGCTGCAGGTCGCGGTACGCCTCATGGGATCCCTCACCACACAGGAACAGCCAGCGGGTCTCGTCGCTGAGGTCGACGTCGAGGTCATCGGCGACACCGAAGTCGCTCATGGTGTGGAACCAGACCGTGCCCGTGTGCAGGTCGAGGTAGTTCTCGGTGCCCGCTTGCTCACTGAGGGCCTCGCCCACCTCAGCGAGTGCGACCGGCAACGGCCGAAGCGGCGACGGGTGCCGGCCCATGACGTGGTCGAGGTATCGGCGAGCTCATCGTCGCCATCCCACTGCCGCTGGCGCAGCCGATCGACGAGCCGGTCGACCACCTGGGTCAGGTCGGTGCCCGCCCGCTCGGGGACTCCGAGGACGGCGTCGCCGATGTGCTGCAGCGCGTCGGTGGGCAGGTCCTCGGCGAGCACGCGGCCGAGCGCATCAGGATCGCCCGCCGCTCGCCTCAGCGACTCGAGCCAGACATCGTGACGCATGTTCACCTCCGCGCGCGACCCTACGAGAGAGGCCGCCCCCGGCTCGCCTGCTCGCTCGCAATAACGCTCCAGAACGGGCAATCTGTGCGGGTGACAAATCGCGGAGCCGGTATCTGAGGTCGGTCCATTCGGGCACCGGTCCAGGCGGTTCGGCAGACTGTTCGGCGGTGACTGACGTCCCCGAGACCCGCTACGCCAAGACCGACGATGGCGCGTATATCGCCTATCAGGTTGTTGGCGACGGCCCTCTCGAGCTCGCGTTCTTGTCGTTGGGCTCTTCCCATGTTGAGCTGGCATGGGAGCTGCCGGCTTTATCTGGGGTGTTCCATCGGCTGGCGTCGTTCAGCCGCCTAATCCGCTTCGACCCGCGAGGATCGGGTCTCTCGGATCCTTTCAACCTGGCTGAGCTGCCATCGCTCGAACAGCAAGCGGCCGACATGCTGGCCGTGCTCGACGCGGCCGGCTCCGAGCGCGCCGCGGTGGTGGCCAACGGCAACTCGGGCTTCCTGGCGATCTTCTTTGCCGCCACCTATCCGAAACGGAGCGCCGCGCTCGTGCTCGACGGGTGTACCGCCCGCCTCGCCCGCGCAGCCGATTACCCCTGGGGATGGCCTAAGGAAGTCCTCGACCGCGCCCTCACCCGTGTCGGCCAGGGCGAGGGCAGGGCGGAGTCGATCAGGCCCGTCGCGCCCAACGCGACGCGGGATCCCGAGTTCCAGGCGCAGTGGGCGCGCTACAGCCGCTCGATGAACAGCCCCGCCACCGCCAGGGCGAACGCCGAGATGTTGGTCTTCGCCGACGTGCGCTCGGCGCTGTCGGCAGTCCAGGCTCCCACCCTCGTCCTCTACCGCAGCGGCGACCGGTACACCGGAAAGCCGCACGCCACGTATCTGGCAGAGCACATCTCGGGGGCCAAGCTTGTCGAGGTTCCGGGCGAAGACAACATGATCTTCGCCGGTGACAGCGACGCCGACCTCGACGAGATCGAAGAGTTCCTCACTGGCACCCGACACCCCGCCGTGACAGACCGGGTCCTCGCGACGGTTCTGTTCACGGACATCGTCGGGTCCACCGAACACCTGGCGGAGCTAGGCGACCGCAAGTGGCGCGACCTCCTCGACGCTCATGACCGGACCATCCGTCGACAACTCGAACGTTTCCGTGGCCGGGAGGTCGGCACAAGGGGGGATGGCTTCGTCGCCACCTTCGATGGACCCGGACGAGCAATCGAGTGCGGGTGCGCGATGCGCGACGCCGTCAGGACGCTCGGTCTCGAGATACGGGTGGGCCTCCACACCGGTGAGATCGAGGTCAGAGCAGACGACGTCGCGGGCGTAGCCGTCCACATCGGAGCGCGCGTCGCACAACACGCTGGCGCGTCGGAGGTACTCGTGTCCTCCACAGTTAAGGACCTCGTCGCCGGGTCTGGCATTGAGTTCGACGATCACGGCGAGCACGAACTCAAGGGCGTGCCCGGGACGTGGAGACTGTTCTCAGTCGTGAGCTGACCGCCGCACGGAACGTTCCGACACCCAACGCCATATCTGCCTGATCGGCGCGGCAACACAGTCGCGAGGATTCGGGACTTCGTCCTCTGGAGGGACGGCTGAGCCGCATCGCATGCTCACCGCGTGCTCGCTTGGTATCCCGTCGACGCTCACCCAGATGGACCGTCAACGAGGCCGTGGTTTCACGTTGAGCGGTCGTTCGCCTAACCGACGCGGCACCATCCCGCCGGCGAGTCGCTTGCTCCGTGGTTCCATCTTCGAGACGTGTACGCCTATCCAGCCGAGGGGCATCCCGCAGGAGCGTCAGGTGTGCCGTGGTTCGATCTGCTGGGCTCGTTCGTGTATCCGACCTATGACCATCCCTACGGGCCGTCGGCGAGACCGTGGTACCAGACGCGGGCGTGACGAGCGATCACGAAATGCCGTAGCCGCACCCATCTGCCGATCTGTAGTGGCCTCAACGCGAGCAACTGCGTTTGAGCGGAGATCGGGACCATGCGTACGATCCCGTGCGTGGCCGACCTGCGCCGCGACGTACAACGGGTCCGGCAAGTCGCGGACGTGTTCGGTGTGACGGTGGACGGCTCGGTCGATGCGCGCGGTCGCGGAACGCGGACGCGAGCACGACGACGAGGAAGTGCGCGTGCTGGCGGCGCGTCTACTCGCGAAGCTCGACCGCAGCCCCGCGACTCGGCAGCGGTCCTGAGAGCAGGTTGAGCCCGCTGTTTCGTCAGACCTGGCGTTACAGCTTGACTTCGTCGCGGCCGCCCCAGATGACTTTCTCGATGAAACTCGTGGGGACCGACACTCTCTCACAGTTCTCGAGTTTCCCGACGAGACCGTCGCGGTTTTCGCAGCGAATGTCGTGGAGGGTGCCGCAGTCGGCCCGGTCTTCGAACGTCTGGATATTGATTCCCAGCACGTCGCCCTGCTCATTCCGCGCCGTGCAATGACACTCGCAGACGATCTTGTGGGACGGATTCTTAGGTCTCATTCGCCACAAGAGTGGGCCGACGAGCGCGATGCCCACCGCCGCCCACGGTCCCACGCTTGCCCAAGGTGACGATCGCTCACGGGCGAGCACGGTGCGTAGGGTAGCCAGCGGGCAGAAGGTATGAAAGAGCTACCTGCGGCGCTCCATAACGTGCATTATGTGCGCGTCCGAGGATTTGCGGACGACGACTCGGCCACCGCGGGACGACTCGGCGTGACGGCGACAGAACGTCGATTCTGGCGCAGTCGGCCTCCGCTGAACGGACGCTCTATCGCTGGTTCGAATCGGCATCAATCGCCCCATCGAAGTCAAGCTTGCATCCGTGCTTTCCAGGGCACTGCCGTCTGCCGATCCGACTCCACGATCGTGACCTTCGACCCTTACAAACCCGGCTTTCACGACTGTTGGCTGAACCATGGCACCCTTGCCGCGGGGTAGCCATTCCATTTCGAGCAAGCAGGAGGGAGGGCCGATGAGCACACTTGAGGTCCCGGGAGCGACCCTCTACTACGAGACCTACGGGGATGGGCCGCTCATGGTCATGATCCCTGGAGCTGCTGGCGTCGCCGAGCCCTACAGGATGGTCGCTGCGGAACTGGCCGACCGCTACACCGTGGTCGCCTATGACCGACGCGGCTTCTCGCGGAGCAAACTGGACGGGCCGCAGGACTACGACGGCCGACTTGAGACGGACGCCGACGATGCGTGGCGGCTGATCGAGCACCTGAGCGACGAGCCGGCAATCGTGTTCGGCAACAGCTCCGGAGCGGTCCTAGCGCTGGAGCTCCTCGTTCGCCACCCTTCGAGCGTTCGGACACTGGTTTCGCACGAGCCGCCAGCCGTGCGGCAGTTGGCTGAGGGACAGCAATGGGTCGACTTCTTCGCCAGCGTTTACGACCTCTACCGGCAATCCGGGATCGAGTCGGCGATGGGACTGTTCCGCGAGAAAGCTGTCGCCGAGACAGACCGTCAGATCCTGAGCCTTCCGCCCGCGAATGAGATCGCACTCGCTAACCGGATGTACCGGTTTGAACACGAGTTACGCCAGTACCCGGCGGTCACCCTCGATCTGGAGGCTCTCAAACCGTATGCCGATCGAATCGTGCTCGCAGTCGGGCGCGAATCCCGCGGCTACCCCTGCTACGAGGTGAACGTCGCACTTGCCGGGAAGCTCGGTCGAGACGTCGTCAAGCTACCCGGCGGTCACCTCGGCTACGTGACGCTTGCCACCGACTTCGCGCGTGCCCTCGGGCCTTACTTGCCGCTCGCAGGCAGGCCAGCTGTATAGACGACGGCACCCGCCCCGAACGACGGTTCGGTGCCCGCGGGAAAGGCCGCGGTCGCGCACGATGAACGAGATGGCACGGCGATGACGCGATACCGAACTGCCTGATCTGGGCGCCTTGACCGCCCGCACGGCCTGTGGGGCCTGAACTGCAGCAGCGGATGCGGGCCGCCGGCCGCGGACATACGGTCCGGTCCTTACTCCTTAACTATTGCGAGGCCGGCGGAGACCGCCTTCCACAACGTGTTGGCGCAACGTCGGCGAGAACCGAGGTGCCAGGTCGTCGTCCACAGTGTCATCGGTGGGGGAGAGGGCGAGGCGCGGCCCGGTTGTCGCACGCGCGGCGGCGTGAGCGATGTGTCGATCGGCCGGTTACGGGCCCGAGTCGCCTGACTGAGTGATCGCCCGCGACGCTCGTCGGAATCAAGGCCATCATCTCGTCGTTCTGTGGTTGTGTTCTGTCGCAAATGGCGGTAGCGCGGAAGGGCAGGTCGGTGCGGGCGGAGAACCAGCCTTGTGGGGACCTTCGGCCCTACCGTCACCGCAGCGCGTGGCGCAGAGTCGCGCGTGTGGTCAGCTACTGGTTCCCATTCGATGGACATCCGGACGGGGCAAGCGACCTTGCATGGTTCCGTGTCGTTGACGGCTGGGGATTTCGAACGGCATCCAACCCAGCCGGAGCATCCGAGTCGCCGTGCTTTCGGATGATCGACGGGTTCGCGTACCCGACGTTGAGTCTGCCCAACGATGTACCCACGTTCGAGATCATCGGATCGTTCGTCTATGCGGCCACTGGTACGGCCTGGTTCCGAATCGACGAACGCGCCCGCTTATCGGTAGCGCCGAATGCTCGATAGGCGCGGACGCGCGCGACGGCTAGGACCGTGACCGCGAGTTATCGATCGGGTCGCTCACCTTCGGCGACCGAGACGGCTGCGGACTCTCACCCGCCGGCACACGCGGACGAGTCGGCACGCGACAACGATCGGACCACCATGAGCGTCTGTACGGTCAGACTCGGGCGCTCCGACTCGGAGCACACCGCCCTGACGCTGGGTCGGACCGCACCACATCGGGCTATCTGTGTGGGTGCCATCGGTTGCGGTCGCGGCACACCGAATCGATCCGGGGAAGCGCCGCGTCCGTCACGTCGAGATCAACACCGTCGCTCGCACGGGCAATTAGTATGCATGGCATCGGAGGGGGGACTTGCGGACTGATGATGCACGCGTCCGGAGGCAGTCGAGTTTCGACGCGCGCACTACGAATTCCGTGGCCCACGCTCGTCCGAAGCCGTACGCCAGCACGATTCCGTTGCGGTTCGGCGCGTTGGCGCGTTCGACGATCGAGCGCGCAGCGGCCGTCGGCGCCGACGAGATGCACATCTCGATGAATCTCGCCACGCCGCTACCACCGGACCGGCAAGCGGATCTGCGCGGAACCTCGCTTCCGCCCTCAGCCTCGGTGGAACTGAGGAGACCTCGCGTCAGTTCACGGGCCGGTAGCGGCAGACCTGCACACCGGTCTTCGCCGTCGTGGCTGACGTGAGCTCGAACTTGCGCGCTTCGCCGTCGGTGGGGAACAAGGTCTTGCCGCCGCCAAGGGCGATCGGCTCGATCATGAGCACGAGCTCGTCGACCAGTCCGGCAGTCAGCAACGTACGCGCGACCGAGAGGCTTCCGTAGATGTAGATGTCACCGCCGGGCTTGTCGCGCATCGCCGAGACCTCGTTGGTGAGCTCGCCGCCGCGGATGATTGTCGTCGGCTTCCACGTAATGTCCGCGTCGGTGAGCGTGTCGGACACCACGTACTTCTGGGCGCGGTTGATCCAATCCGCGAACGGGTCGCCGCTGCGTTGGGGCCAGGCCGCCGCCGACACCTGATACGTCCGCCGACCCTGGAGCAGGACCTCGTTTCGCTCGGCGTACTCGTCGACGACCGCGCCCATGACCTCGGGGTCGAAGTACGGAATCGACCAGCCGCCGTGGTGGAACCCGCCACTGGCGTCCTCGTCCGGACCGCCAGGGGCCTGCACGACACCGTCGAGACTCATGAACTCGCTGACAACGACTCGCATGGTTGCTTCTCCTCCATCGCTCGAGGAACTTCGTCATGTTGACGTCCTGGCGCGACGAAATTCATCGCGCCGATCGCAGTCGCGAGCATGGCGTGTTCGTTAGGCGCGGGGAATGGGGCTTGTCGAAAGGCGCGTTCTATCAGCGCCGAGTCGGCATCCTTCACTTCCGGGCTCTGTTGCATTGGGCGATGATCGTGGTCGAGGGCGACAGTGGCGGGATGCGCCGATCTGCTGTTCGTCCGGTTTCCGATAGTCCGGTGCTCGGCGTGCAAGGGCTTCCGGTTGCCGCCGGAGGTGATCGTGCTCGCGGTGCGTTGGTACCTGCGGTTGGCGCGGTCCGACCGCGACGTCGAAGCGCGGTTGGCCGAGCGTGGGATCGAGGTTGAACACGTCACCGTGTTCGGGCGGGTGCCGCGCGTCACGCCGCTGGTCGTGGACGCCGCCCGGCCGTGCCGGCACCGGGTCGGCGACCGATGGGAGGTCGACGAGACGTAGGTGACGGTCGCCCGACGGTGGTGCTACGGGTGTCGGGCCGTCGACCAGTTCGGCCCGGTCATCGACGTCGACGTCTCATCCGGGCGCGACACCCAGCCGGCGCGACGGTGCTTCGCGACCGCGATCCGCGCTCATGGCGAGCCGGCCGAGGTCGTCGCGGATCGGGCCGGGACGCTCCTCGCCGTGATCGATGCGCTCGTGGCGGGCACGTTCCACCACACCGACCAGGACGCGAACCACCGGAGCGTCGCCGCCGCGTTCACCGAACTCGCCCAAGTCATCTGAACGCGACACCAACCGCGGCTCGGTCTCGCGCGGCTGGCTCCGACTCAATGCAACAGCGCCGCGCTACTTGATTCCGACCACCATCGAGTCGGGCCCAACGAGGGGTTCGACGTAGGTCTCGCGGAACCCAACGTCGGTCATCCATGAGCGCAGTCGGCGCCGGTGTAGTCGAAGCCCTCAGGGGTTTCGATGAGCATGTTGACGCTCATGAGGAGCCCAAAGGTGTTGGCGCGGCGGTCATCGTCGATGATGCTCTCGTAGACTATGAGCGCGCCGCCGTCGGGCAAGGCCTGGCGCGCCTTGCGGAGAAGCATGAGCTTCTCGTCGAGGCTCCAGTCGTGGAGGATGTGGCCCATCACGAGGACGTCGGCCTTCGGCAGTGGGTCGACGAAGAAGTCACCCTCGTGGAACGCAGGCGCTCGGCCAGGCCAGCTGACGCGACGTACTGCTCGAAGCAGGGACGCACGGCGGGCAGGTCGAACCCGCCGCCGGTGAGATGCGGATGGCGCAGGCGAGCCGGACCGGGACGCATCCCTCGGCCGCGCCGACGTCGATGACGGTGCGGTAGCGATCCCAGGGGAACTTGTCAGCCATGGCCCGCGCCGCGCCCATACTGATGCCGGTCATTGCGCGGAGGAACTGTTGCAGTCGGTCCGGGTCTTGATAGAGGGCCGCGAAGAAGTTCTCACTTCACTTTGGCTTCGTTCTGTTGATTGCCGGTGCGCAAGGCCTCCGTGAGCGAGCCCCAGAACGGGTAGAGCCGCGCGTTGGCCATCTTGAGGACGCCGCCGATATAACGACGGCTTGTTGCGGACGAGAAACAGATCCGTGGCCGGTGTGTTGGCGTAATGGTCGTCGACGCGTTCCAGCATGCCGAGCGAGACCAGCGCGTCGAGCGAGTGGGTGGTGCCCCGGGTCTGCAAGCCCAGTTCCGCGACAAGGGCATTGCCGGTGCGAAGGGCCTTCGGCCAGCGTGGTGAAGACGCCGAGCTCGACCGCGCTCAACAGCGCCTTGGAGCCCCAGAACCCGAGTCCCAACTGCATGATGGCGTCAGGGGTGACTTCGCCCGTTGTCACGTGCTCTCCTTCTCACGCTTCGAGGCCCGGCGTGATCGTCGGGCAGCGTGCCGCAGAACGACAGCGCCAGTCGACTGATCAGATCGGATCCTGCTCGCAGGTACACGCGGAGGCCGCCGATCCTGACGCGACTCCCCAGTCTGGCGAAGACGGGTGGATCACGCGCTGGCCACCGTCTCCTGGTCGGCGACGAGCTCCTGTGCGATCACGTCGTTCCTCTTGCCTCGAGGGATCAGCCGGAGCACCTCGGAGTTCCCCTTGCGTCTTGCCGTCGGGTGAGGAGGCCCGGACGCTCGCTCCTGGTTCCAGGCGCAGACCGAGTCGACCGCGGATCGGGCCGCACGCCACCCCGTCCCGGCGGCGTCGGGGGTCACGGAGCGCAGCGCATGGCTCAGTCAGGGGCGGCAGCTTCGGCGACCGCGATCAAGGACTCAGTGTCCGCCGTGGCGAGTACCCGCACGATTGGCAGGTCGACCGCGGATCGGTAGGGCTCGAGGTTCTCGTGCACTCCAGACCTCTCTGGCGCTGACACGCCGACGGTCCCGAGTGGAACATCCATGGCCGAGAAGTGCTGACGATGCCCTTCGTTGATCTCGCGGTAGCGGCCTTCCTCGCTGCGCAACCGCTCGCGCGCGCCGGCGCCGACCGCGACGCGCACGTACAACGCCGTCGCGGGAAGCTCGCGGCTTACCTGTTGGGCGCCGTTACAAACCCATTTGCGTGCCTGCGCTGCTCGGTCGGGCAGCATCCAGTTGAGCAGCACACCGTCGGCGATCTCTCCACCGAGGTGACAGAGTCGAGGCCGCATCGCGGCGACGACGATGCGCGTCTGCTCGGGGAGCCGGTTGCGGAGCTCAACCACGGCTTGTCGCATCGCGTTCAGTTGCGGACGCAGCTGCCCAACGCCGATCCCAACCCAGAGCTTCCCCGGATCGAGCCCAAGCCGATCGATCTCCGCCGCGATCTGGGCCGGTCGATATCGGTCGAGGGGAAGGACGCCCACTCCAAGCTCGAGCGCAGGTGCGGCGGCAGCGAACTGCGCGACTGTCTCCAGCCCCGAAGCTGTCGGCTCGTCGTTCGACCAGAGTGAGTGGTACCCGAGCTGCGCGCAACGAGCAGCAAGATCGCGGGCGACGCTCGCTTCAAGCCCTGCCGTGACGCCCAGCCCGAGACCGGTCGGCATCGAGATCGTCATGACCCCAGCATGACCCGCTACCCAGGGTGGTGCGTACCGGCCGACGCAGCGGTCGCGCCGCCACCACCTTCTGTTCGTGAGATCGCGAGTCGGTGATGGGGGAGTGCGCCCGCTCATCCGCTCGGGACCCAAACGTGGCCGGACGCGAGCCATGGGTCACACACAGGAACGCCCGCCCCAGACGAGCGGTTAGCACCTGGAGCGGGCGTCGTGTGCGCCGGGAGGGCCGGCGTCCCCAGCATACGTCCGCTGTCGCTATTTTCCACAGGCTGTGGAAAAGGGGCTTGCTCAGTACGAGGTCAGCCCAGTTCCACCGGGCGGGAGCGCTAATCCGAACGAAAGCCCGCGTTCGCGACGCGCGCCATGGCTGTGTCTCGCCTGTGGAACTGAAGCAGAGTGATCCATCGCCGCGCCCGACGTGATGCGATGAAGGAGCGGGGCCTCCCGCGGCGTGGAGGTCGTCGATGGCCAGCAGCGAGTTGTCGTAGCGGACATAACCGATCCCGGCCCTGTCCAACGCGCGGGCGAGCCACTCGCGGCCGTTGATGTAGATCTGGCACTCATAGGGGATCCACCCCTGCATGCGC
>JBKPCV010000106.1:0-41369 GCA_046727575.1 Actinomycetota bacterium | reverse complement strand
GCACGGTAGGCGCGAGCTCCCGCGAGCCCGCCACGTTCGACCTGCTCGAAGACGTGATCCGCGTCGCGGCGAACAGCCGCGGCGGAGTCAGCGTGTCGACAACGAATGCGAACGCGTGCGACACGTAGCCGCAGTGCTATCCGCTAGTCGTGTGCGGGAAGCGGACCATCGTGCCGCCATCGACGACGAGTGTCTGGCCGGTCATGTACGAGGACATGTCGGAGAGCAGGAAGAGGAGCGGCCCGGCGATCTCGTGTGTGCGGCCGAAGCGCCGCAGCGGGACTCCCTCGCCGGCGGCCATCGCGTCGAACTGGGCGAGTGCTTCGTCGGCCGTGCCGGGCATGTTGTCGAGGAGGCGCGGCACCGCGGTGATGTCCGGCGCGACGCAGTTGACGCGGACGCCGTGTGGTCCCCACTCGTCTGCCAAGGTCCGGGCCAGCGACATGACGCCGGCCTTCGAGATGCCGTACGCCGCTTGGTGGCGGGCGCCGTAGATCCCGCTCACCGACGCCACCATCGCGATGGCGCCGCCGCCCTCTGCGACCATGTGGCGCCCGGCGGCGTGGCAAACGAACAGTTGCGAGTACAGATTGAGTCCGAACTGCGCCTCCCAGTGTCGGAGGTCGCTGTCGAGGAACGACCGCATCGCTACGAGCCCGACGATGTTCGCGACACGGGTGATCCCGCCGAGGATGTCGTGGGCCTCGTCGACGGCGGCAGTTGCACCGGCCTGGGTGGTGACATCCGCGGTGATCGGGTGGCCGCCGACCTCTTCGGCGACACTCCTGGCACGGGCCTCGTCGATGTCGGCGACGGCCACGCGTGCGCCGGCGTCGGCGAGCAGCTTTGCCGTCAACCGGCCGCTGCCGTAGCCGCCTCCCACGACCAGGGCAGGCTGGCCCTCCAGACCCAGGATCTCCTTCACCTGCTCCTCCTCCAGTCGTGGACGATCCAGACTCACAGCATGGCGCGATGGCGCGAGGCTCTGGGCGTGGCGGCTGCGGCGACGGTGATCGAGGACGCTGCGCGCGGCGTGTGCCTGGAGGTGCTGGTCGAGGGGACAGGCGAGGACGTCGTACTCGTCCCGTCCGCCATGCGCGGCGCAGTCGACTTCGCACACCTACAAGCGGCGCTCGCCGAAGCCGGGTACCGGTCGCTGGCGTTGAACCCGCGCGGCGTCGGGAGGAGCAGCCGGGCGCGGGATGGTGTGTCGCTCCGCGATCTCGCTGACGACGTCGCGTTCGTCGTGTCCGAGTTCGGTTCGGGTCGCGCGCACCTCGTCGGTCACGCGCTCGGCAACATTGTCGTACGCGCCACGGCGAGCTATCGCCCTGACGTCGTGGCAACGGTGACCGTGATGCCCTGCGGCGGGCACAACCTCGGTGCGTACCCGCTGTCATCCGAGGTGCTGGCCGCATTCTCACGGTGCCACGACGAGATGCTCTCTGACGACGACCGGCTCGAGGCGCTGCGGATCGCGTTCTTCGCGGCAGGCAACGACCCGCGCAGTTGGCTGCACGGCTGGTGGTCGGCGTCGACATTCGGTGCCGTGACGACGCAGGTCGATCCGGAGGAATGGTGGCGAGCCGGTTCCGTCCCGATCCTCATCATTCAGCCGCTCGAGGACGCGATGGTTCCGACCGAAGCAGGGCGCGAGTCGGCGGTCGCGTTCGGCGATCGGGCGACCTACGTCGAGGTGCCGAGGTGCGGTCACGCCATTCTTCCCGAGCAACCCGACGCGATTGCCGATCACGTCATCGAGTTCCTCCGCGGCCACTCCCACGCCCCGGCTGCTCAGCAGACTCTTCGGTGAAGGCGCCGCCGCGCTGATCCGCTCAGACCGTCTTGCAGAAGTGGGCGATGCTCGCCGCCGTGTCGCGGCTCATGTCGGGGCAGGCGATCGAGAAGATCTCGGTCCCGTGCCTGGTGCCCATCATCTGGCGGCACCGGGCCGGTACGCCGGCGCGCAGGAGGAGCCGGTAGAACTCGAGGTTGACCCAAACGCGGCCTCGTTGCCCGAACGCACAAGGCGCGCCAGTATTGGGTGGGTGCACGGTCGTGTCATCGTCGTGGGCTCGGGTGCCGCCGGCCTCGCGGCGGCGTTGGCCGCGTCGGTTGCAGGCGCGCGGGTCACGGTGCTCGAGCGCTGCGAGTGGCTTGGCGGCACGACCGCGATCTCGGGTGGCGTGGCGTGGCTTCCTGCCAGCCGCTCGGCGGCCGCAGCCGGGATCGACGACGATCCCGCTGACGCGCTGCGATATCTGCGCGCGCTCGGTCGCGGCGACTTCGACGACGCGCGGGCGAGCACGTTCGTGCACGACGCCGCGCGGGTCGCGCAGTTCGTCGAAGACGAGACGCCGTTGGAATGGACGCTGCTGCCCGACTGGCCCGACTACCAGCCGCAGCTTCCCGGCGGTCGGCTCGGCGGCCGTTCGATCTGGCCCCGCCCGCTCGAGTTCCCCGGCGAGCTCGCGCGCCGCGTCCAGCCGACGCCGGAAGCCCCGCTGCCGACCACGGACACCGACGACGCGGGGCTCACCGACGCGGTGGTGTTCCGGGGACCGGTGCGAGGCCGGGTCCTGGTGGGCGGCCTTCTGACGGCGCTGCTCGATCGCGGTGTCGACGTGCGAGTCAACGCCCGAGTTGAAGGCCTCGAGGTCGACCGTCGGGGCGTGGTTTCGGGCGTGCAACTCGACGGCGACACGCTCGCTGGGACGGTGATCCTGGCCACTGGCGGCTTCCAGCACGACGCGGTCCTCGTGCGTTCGTTCCTGCCCGTGCCCGAGGTCGCACCCATGGGGCCGCCGGGATGCGCCGGCGATGGTCTGCGCATGGCGATGCGCGTGGGCGCGGCGATCGGCAACATGGCCGACGGCTGGTGGATGCCGGCGATCCGAGTCCCAGGGGAGCGCCTCAATGGCGCACAGTTCTTCCGTCCGCTGCACCACGAGCGGGCGCAGCCGGGATCGCTCATGGTCGACCGACACGGCCGCCGGTTCGTGAACGAGGCCCAGAACTACTCCGACGCTGGGCGGGCGATGTTGCGCTTCGACGCCGCCACGTACGAGTGGCCGGCCGCGCCCTGCTGGCTCGTGTTCGACCGCGCCTATCGCGGACGGACGCCGCTCGGTCCGCTGGCGGCCGGGAGCGACGATCCGGAGTGGCTGGTTCGCGAGCCCTCCTGGTCGGCGCTCGCCGAGCGGCTCGGGCTCCCTCCCGGTCGCCTCGACGCGACGGTGGCAGGGTTCAACGCCGACGCCGCGGCCGGCTGCGACCGGGAGTTCGGACGCGGCGCCCACGCGTACGACCGCTGGATCGGCGACGCCTCGGCACCGGACCCGAACCTGGCGCCGTTGTGCGAGCCGCCCTTCTACGCGGTGGAGGTGCTGCTCGGGTGCATGGGCACCAAGGGCGGGCCTCGGACCGACGATCAGGGGCGCGTCCTGCGCGACGACGGGTCCGCGGTCGCGGCGCTGTACGCGGCGGGCAATGCGGCCGCGAATCCGTTCGGTGTCGGAACCCCCGGCGGTGGTGGCACGATCGGGCCGGCGCTCGTGTTCGGCACGCGCGCCGGGGAAGCGGCCGCGGGTGAATGACACGGCGGGCGCTCGGCGAGTACCTGGACGAATGACCGAGCCCTCGCCGGCGCCTACCCAGGCGGCATTGCGCCTCGCGGCTCCCGACGTCGACGTCGTCGACATGACGGTCGGCGACGTGCTGCGCGATGCGTCCCGGCGGGCACCCGACGCGATCGCGCTCGTCGACGGTGTGCCTGACGCCGCGACGCGTCGGCGCTGGACCTACGTGCGGCTGCTCGAACAAGCCGACCGGTACGCCGGCGCGCTCGCGGCGCACTTCGAGCCTCGCACGCGCTTCGCGCTCTGGGCGCCGACGTCGCCAGAGGTACTCGTTCTGTCGTACGCGTCCGCGCTCGCGGGCCTGGAGCTGGTACTGGTGAACCCGGCCCTGCGGGCCCGTGAGGTCGCCCACGTGCTCGGGCAGTCAGGAGCCGTCGGTGTCGTCATGGTCGAGCACTGGCGCGACCACGATCTCGTTGCCACGTTGCACGAGGCGCGCGCCGATCTGCCGGACCTGCGCTTCGTGGAGTCGATCACGTCCTTCAACGGCCTTGCTGCGGCGACCAACGCACCCCCCGCGCTTCCCGCGGTCGCGCCCGACGACGTCGCCTACATCGTGTACACGTCCGGGACCACGGGTGCGCCAAAAGGCGCGCGCCTGACGCATCGCGGCATCACCAATGCCGCGCGCTTCGGTGCGCAGCGCTTCGGCATCCGCACCGGTGACGTGTACGTGGACCCGTTGCCGCTGTACCACGTCGGCGGTCACTTTGTGGCACTCGAGATCGCGCTGCACGCCGCCACCATGGTGATGGTCGGCGCGTTCGACCCGGCGCTCGTGCTCGACTTGCTGCAGCAGGAGCGGGCGACGTTGACCGTCGCGGTCCCGACGATGCTCGTCGCGCTGCTGGACCAGCCCGACGTGGCGACTCGCGATCTCTCGTGCCTTCGCTCCGTGTCGTCGGGCGGCTCGGTCGTTTCCGCCGAGCTCGTGCGCCGCACGCGCGAGCAGCTGGACGCCGCCGTCACCAACGTGTTCGGGCAGACCGAGTGCTGTGGCTTCATCTCGCAGACGTTTCTCGACGATCGACCCGAGATCGTTGCCGAGACGATCGGTGTTCCGGCCGATGGTGTGGACGTGCGCGTCATGGACTTGGTGTCGGGCGCGCTGTGCGCGATCGACGAGGTCGGCGAGTTGCACGTGCGCGGGTACAACGTGATGGCCGGCTATCACGACCAGCCCGACGAGACAGCCCGCGCCATTGACGCCGACGGCTGGCTCCGCACCGGCGACCTCGTCACCCTCGACGCGCACGGCTACCTGCGCATCGTCGGTCGCACGAAGGACATGATCGTGACCGGTGGCGTGAACGTGTACGCCGCCGAGGTCGAGACCGCGTTGCTCGATCATCCCGACGTCGGTGCGGCGGCCGTGTTCGGCCTTCCCGATCCTCAGTGGGGTGAGCGGGTGACCGCCGCCCTCGTCGCGTCATCCGGCCACACAGTCGATACTGACGGAGTCGAGGCGTTCCTCCGCAACCGACTCGCGCCGTTCAAGATCCCGAAGCAGTGGGAGGTAGTGCCCGAGTTACCGATGACGGCATGGGGCAAGGTGCAGAAGTTCGCGCTGCAGGAGCAGTTCGCCGGCGCGGACGGCGGTCCTAGCGCGAGCGAGCGTGAGCGGCTCGGGTATCCCGAGGCGTAGCGAGCAGGGCTGTAGTGGCCCCGGCGGCGCGGCCGCCGAGATGTGGACGGCGGATCAGTCGCGGGATCAAGTTCGAGACGAGTCCGCCGCTGACCAGGAGTGGACACCCGCGTTGAACTCCTTGCGACAACTTTCCACCTGGTCGGGGCCACAGAAGGTGTCCAGTCGCCCGTCCGATCGACGCCGTGGTCGAGCCCGGTCGCTCCCGCCCGCGCGTAGTCTCTGGGTCCCGATCGCGACCGTTCGCCACCCGCTCCTGCCTCGCCATCGACATCGTCCACCCCCACGTCCAGGGTGTGAAGCCGATGCAGCCCGAGAGGTTGTCAGTCGAGCGATGGGCGGTGCTTTGGAAAATCGCGCACCCACGCGAAGTACTTGCGCAGGTGTCGGTCCGCGCCGACGAACGCGCCCTCCTGGAAGCGCATCCCGCTGAACGCACGTGTGTCGTCCTTCAGCAGCTCGTCGGCAAGTGTCTCCTGGAGTGCGAGACGATTTTCCACCTCACCTGACGACGACGGATCGTCGACACGCGTATCAGGGGTCGCGGCGATGTAATAGCTCTGCGAGCCACGTGGCGTCGGCGTCGAAGTGAAGAGGCCCATGCTGTCAACCGCACCGGTCGTGACGTACGAGACCGTGTTCGTGCCTGTGGTACGGATTCTTTGCTCGAACGTGCCGAGCTCCTCGGACTCGAAGGTCAGGTCGTATTCGATGTCGTAGCGACCCCATCGGATGTCGTCGGGATCGTCGAAGACGAGTCGGTGGACGTAGCGCAGGTGCGAGAAGTCGAAGGAGTTCCCCATGATCACCCATGGCTCGACGGGGAAAATGTCGGTTCGCCGGGCTCTTATTGCGAGCGCGTCATCGTCGTAGTCGCGGATGCCTGGTACCTCGAACAACGGCTCCGGCCCATTGAATGCCCAGATCAGGCCCCAACGCTCGGCCGTGGGGAAGCGCGTGACGCGCGCCCGCGCGGGGATCTTGTCGTCCGACGGGATCGAGGTGCAGTTCCCGGTGGGGCCGAAGCAGAAATGGTGGAAGGTGCAGCGGATGTCGTCGCCGACCACGTCGCCCAGCGCCAAGTCGGCGCCCATGTGCGGGCAGCGCGCGCTCAGCACGACCGGCGCACCTGCCTCAGTGCGGTAGGCAACGACCCGACTGTCGAAGAGGTCCGCGCCAGCGACGCGTCCGTCGTCGATCTCCTCGGCCAGTGTGACTGCGTACCAGTTCTGGTCGGGGGCCCTGGATTCGTCCGCCGTGGATTCGTGTGTCATAACCCGGATGGTTGCACGACCGCGCCCAGTCGCGCCCGCCGCGGTCACGCGAGCCCGTACAGCGTCTTGGCGTTGTCGGCCGCGTAACGGCGTATCTCGTCGGCGGTGAGCCCGTTCTTCGTGGCGCCGGTGATGAGATCGTCGACCATGCCGGGGTACTTGCAGTCCGGGTGCGGGTAGTCGCTGGCCCACAAGATGCGGTCAGCGCCGACGGCATCGATGACCGTGCGGAGATTGGGTTCCGACGGCTCGCAGCTGATCCAGCACTGGCGACGGAAGTACTCGCTGGGCGGTCGGCTGATCTGGCCAACCTCGCTCTCGATGCCATCGAGGAACTCGACGTGCTCGTCGAGCCGGTACAGCCAGTAGGGCAGCCACGTTCCCCCGGCTTCGAGGATCGCGACCCGCAACCGCGGGTGCCGCTCGAGGATCCCGCCGACCGTGAGCGAGAAGACGGCCGCCATCTGCTCCATCGGATGCGACATCGCGTGGTGGGCGAGGTAGGAGTCGAAGCGGTCCTCCCCGTACGCCGGCATGCACGAGCCTGATCCTTCGTGCAGCGCGAGTGGCACACCGAGCCGTTCGACCTCGGCGAAGTACACGTCGTTGGCAGGGTCTTCGAGGGTGCGCCCGGCGCAGGGGTTGGGTCGCACCATGCATCCGTGCATGCCGAGCTGCTCGACCGCGTAGCGGGCCTCGGCCGCTGCGTGCTCGGGGCCGTGCAGTGCGGTCAGCGCCACGCCCAGCAACCGTTCAGGGTCGGTGGCGCAGAACTCGGCGAGCCACCGGTTGTACGCCCGACAGATGGCTGCCGACAGGCCGGGATCCATCTCCTCGACCGCGCACGCGTAGAGCCCCCGGCTCGGGTAGAGGATCATCCGGTCGATGCCCTCGCGGTCGAGCTCCACGAGGTAGCTCGCCGACGAGAAACCCTCGTTCCTGAGCGTGAACTGTGTGCTGAAGCGCGCGTTCCACTTTCCGACGAGCGCGTGTTTGTAGTCGGCACGTCCGGGCACCGGCACGAACATGCGCGGCATGGTCTGCCCCAGCACACTGAACGTGTTGTCGGACGACTCGTGATCGACTCGTGGGCGGAACTCGAAGTACTCGGGCTCGATGAAGCGATCCCACAGATCGCTCGGCTCCTGGACGTGGCCGTCGGCGTCGATGACCTCCAGCCCGTCGGGCGTCATCGGGATCCGAGCACTTCGAACTCGACCGCCTTGGCGAGATCCTCGATGATGCCAGGGTTCTGACCCGGCAGGATGTAGCCATCCTCGATGGTCGGCCGACCGAACATCGCGTCCCACAGCGGTGCGAACTCGCACAGGGTCGCGGCCTTCGCCGTCGTCAGTAGTCGTGCGGAGGTGTGTGGGTAGACATGGGTTGTGAGGTTCACCCGGTACGCCTCGCACAGCGCGGCCGCCCCGAGGAAGCCGGTGACACCACCGATGCGCTCGAGATCGATGAGGACAGTGCGCACCGCGCCCGTGTCGAGCAGCTGCTTGAGTCCGCTCACGCCGTAGGAATGCTCACCGGTGGCGAGCGGGATCGTGCAGTTGCGGCTCACCGTTTGCAGTCCGGCGAAGTCTTCGTAATGCACCGGGTCCTCGAACCAGTTCAGGTTCAAGTGCTCGACTGCGGCCGCAAAGCGGATGGCCGTTGACACGTCGTAGGCCTGTGCGGCGTCGACCATCAGGGTGCCGGCCGGTCCCATCGCATCGCGTACGGCGGCAATGCGGTCTCGCTCGTAGGCGATGTCGGGCGACGCCACCCACATCTTCATCCGGCTGAATCCCGACTCGACCAGGTTCTTGGCGGCGACCGAGCACTCCTCGGGGCTCAGCGTCGGCCACAGATCAGCCGATGCGTAGACCGGGACCTTCTCGCGTGCCATGCCGAGGAGCCGCTGCACAGGTTGGCCGACGGCGCGGCAGCTCGCGTCCCAGATCGCCATGTCGAGCGCGGACAGCGACACCATCGCCAGACCCGAGGTGCTGAGAAAGTTCACGTAGTGGCGCTCGAGCTTGTCAAGGATCGCCCGGATGTGGGTGACGTCCTCGCCGAGAACGTAGGGCGTCATGCCCCGCACGAGCTCGGCGACCGCGCGAGCCGACGGTGCGTCCCAGGTGTACGCGAACCCCGTACCTTGCACGCCCTCGACGGTTGTCACGCGCACGAGGATGGTGAAGACCGACGAGATTCGAAATCGCGGTGAAGGGATGTCTTGCGTCAGCTCGTCGACCGCGGCCTCGATGAGGGTGATTTCCACGCCGTCCCCTGTCTGCTGGCTGTGCTAGGAGAGCAGCAAGCGGGAGTCTATCCAGAGGAGCGTGTCATGACTGCGGAGGAAGCCAGAGCCGCGATCGGTCGCCAGATTTTCCTATGCGACGCGTACAACGATGCGGCCGAGTTCGACAAGGTCGGTGAGCTGTTCCGCCACGGCGAGATCGGTGTGAGTGGCATGGGTGACTCGGTGTGCCGAGGTGCCGAGGCGACGGCCGAGCAGTTCCGGAACAGCACGCAGGTCTATCCCGAAGGCGGCGCGCGGACGCATCACTCGTCCACGAACCTCATCATCGACGTCGACCTCGACAAGGGGACTGCGATGTGCCTATCGCGGTACACGATGATGCAGCAGACCGGTGAGCTCCCGCTCCAAGTGGTGCTCGCCGGTCACAACGAAGACACATTCGAGCTTGTCGACGGCGAGTGGCGCTGGAAGCGCCGATACATCACCGTCGACCTCGCGGGGGATCTCTCGCATCACCTGAAGGCGAGTACGACGCCCTTCGTCGAGTGAGTCCTTACCACTAGTGGAACCACTGGCCGGCGTTGACGTACAACGCCTGGCCCGTGATCCACGTCGCCAGCTCCGACGCGAAGAAGACGACGGCGCCCGCTACCTCTGCTGGCGTCACGAGGTGCCGTAACGCGGTCTCCCGGGCCCATTCCTCGTACACCGTCTCGAGCGACAGGCCGCGCCCTTCGGCGATCTGGCCGAGATGTGCCTGCAGGGCTGGACCCCACATCGGCCCCGGGTACACGCCGTTGACGCGGATGCCGGACGGACCGAGTTCGCTGGCGAGCAGCTTCACATAGTGCGCGAGCGCGGCCTTGGTGCCGGTGTACGACCCGAACCCGGGGTTCACCCACTCCACGCCCTGGGTCACGATCATGATCACCCGGCCGTGACCCCGCTCGATCATCCGCGGCACGACGGCGCGTGTCATGCGCAACGTGCCCCAAATGTTCACGTCGCCGATGCCGCGCCAGACCTCGAGATCGGCGTCGAGGAAGGGAAGGAAGTCGCCGCCGTGGTAGGCGTCGTTGACGAGCACGTCGATGCGCCCATGTTCCCCGAACGCGAGGTTCGCGAGGCGATCGCATTGCGCGCCATCGGTGATGTCGGTCACCGCCACGCTGAGTCGCTCCGGCGCGGCAGCCTCGAGCTCGTCGAGGGCTTCGCCGTCGACGTCACCGGCGAAGACGGTTGCCCCCTCGCGCAAGAGGGCCAGGCAGATCTCGCGTCCGAGGCCGCGGCCCACACCGGAGACGACCGCGACCTTGCCCTCGAGCATCGTCACGGTGATTCTCCCCCGAGATGCACGGGGAGCGCGACCGGGCGCCGCACGGTCGGGTTCTGGGCCTGCCACTCGATGTCGTCGTCCCCGAGGCGAGCGGCACCGACTCGTCCGAAGAACGAACCGACCGCGACCTCGGCTTCGAGGCGGGCGAGCGCGGCACCGAGGCACACATGAGCACCGCCACCAAAGGTCAGCGGCCGGATGTCGGCGCGCGTGATGTCGAACGTGTCGGGGTCGGGATACCGGTCGGGGTCGCGGTTGACCGCGGCCATCGGGAAGAGGACGTTCGATCCGGCGGGGATGACATGGCCGCGTACGTCCACGTCTTCGAGCGTGCTCCGGGTAGTGGAGAGAGCGGGCGGCTCGAAGCGCAGAACCTCCTCGACGGCGTTGCGAATCAACGCCGGGTCGGCTCGGAGCGCGGCCAGCTGATCGGGATGGCGCAGCAGCGTGAGAATGCTCAGCGCGATCAGGCCCATGCTCGTCTCGAAGCCGGCGGTGACGAGCAGCACGGCGTTGGCGAGCAGCTGGTGGTCGGACAGACGGTCGCCCTTGTCGTCGGGCACCACCATCGCAGAGAACATGTCGGTACCGGGCGCGTCGCGCCGTCGTGCCACGACGTCGGCCAGATAGTCGGCGAGCGCGTCCATCATCTCCACTGCGTTCGCAGCGGCCGGGCGTCCGGGACGGACAAGCTCGACCACCTGCTTGTCCCATTCCGACGCGTCGACCCCGAAGAGCAGGCGCACGACCTCCATCGGAATCGGGAACGCGTAATCGGCCACGATCTCGGCCGAGCCGCGCGCGGCGACGCCGTCGAGCAGGTGATCGGCGAGCGACTGGATCGCCGGCCGAAACGAGTCGACCGCGCGTGGGGTGAACGCTCGGCTGACGAGACGCCGGACCCGGCTGTGATCGACGCCGTCGAGCGCCATCATCCAGTCCGTCATGACGTCATAGAGCCTTCCGCTCGACAGGCCGAGTGAGTCAGGTACGCCGGTTCCGGCACCAAGGCGCGGGTCGCGCACGAGCTGTGATGCGTCGGCGTGAGTCGAGACGTACCAGTAGCCGAAGTCGGTGCGGAATACGGGGTCGTTCTCGCGCAGCCGGCGAAAGAATGGGTACGGATCGGCGCGAACCGCGGGCGAGAAGAAGTCGTAGTCCCCAATCGCCCTCACGAAGCGGACGCTAGCGTCCCTCGCTCTGCACCGACGCGGCGTCGTTCGTGCTCGGCGCCGCGTTGCCGGTCGACGGGGGCTAAGCGGCCCGTCGTCGCTCAGCTCGTGCGTCTACTTCTGCGGTCAGGGCGGCTGGCGCATCTGGTGACGATCAATCCTGACGGCTCGCCGCAGATCTCGTCGTTTGGGTAGGCGTCGATGGCGACGAGACCCTGCTCGCGCACCTCCGTGCAGGCCAGAAGATCCGGAACCTCGAGCGTGACCCGCGCGTCGCGCTCTCGGTTGAGGGCACCGAGATCGAGCCACCCGGTTTGCAGCACTACCTCGTCGTGCGCGGACACGTAGGAGTCGGACCCGTCATCGGGCGCACGGCTCGCGTGTGCTGGGTCCACCGATCGAGCCGTCGTCTTGATCAGGTCGGCAACCTCGTCCTTGACACGGCCCTGCGGTAAGTCAATACTAACGGTTAGTGGTAACTGACCAAGGGACGCCGATCGGCGCGTTGGGCGATGCGACCCGCCGGACGATCTTCGAGCTCCTGGCGGATGGCCCGCGCCCGGTGGGGGAGATCGCCCGGGAGCTCCCGGTCACCCGCCCGGCGGTCTCCCAGCATCTCAAGGTGCTCAAGGAGGCCGGCTTGGTGATCGACCACCGGCGCGGCACCCGCCGCCTCTACCAGCTGAACCCGGGAGGCGTCGCGATGCTGCGCGCGTACTTCGATCAATTCTGGAATCGGGCCCTCGTGGCATTCAAACAAGCCGTCGAGAACACGAGTGAGGAGGAGCAATGAGCACGCAGACCACTGACACGTCCGTCCAGTCGTCGATCGTCGTGAAGGCCCCCGTCGAGCGCGCCTTCGCGGTCTTCACGGATGGCATCGGCACCTGGTGGCCGCCCGAGCACCACATCCTGCAGGCCGAGCTGGCCGAGATGGTGTTCGAGCCGCGCGCCGGCGGCCACGTGTACGACCGCGGGGCCGACGGCAGCGAATGCCGTTGGGCCCGCGTGCTTGCCTACGAACCGCCCCTCCGGTTCGTGATCAGCTGGGACATCAACCTGCAATGGCAGCTCGAACCCGATCCGGCACGGACCAGTGAGATCGAGGTGCGTTTTGTCCCGGAGGGCCCGAACCGGACGCGGGTCGAGCTCGAGCACCGCAATCTCGATCGCCACGGCGACGGTTGGGAACAGATGCGGAACGCGGTCGGCGCGCCTGATGGTTGGGAGATGGGCCTTCGCCGGTTCGCTCAGCGACTCGAGAGCTGAAACGCTGGCGTGGCGTGAGCGCCAACGGACGTCGGGCGCGGGCGCGGCGGGACGAGCAGCCGTCGTGTGCGACTCGCGTCGGACACACCGTTCCGCCCTGGGTCGAGAACCGCTACCACGACTGAGGAGACGAATCGACTTCAGCGAAGGGACTTGCACAACGCCCGGGCAGAGACCTTCGTGCAATCGCACTCACGCGCGCAGTCTCCGGCGGAGGCGCGCACAACGACGAGGGCACGAACTCGGACCCACCCAGTAACTAACGTTCCGCTGCAGACGGCTGATCACGGAGGGTGATGGACGGATTCGATCCCAACCCGACGGTCGTGAAGATCCGTGAGCGGCTCGATCACCCGGTGATCGACTCCGACGGCCACTTGGTCGAAGTGCGGCCGGTTGCGATGGAGTACATCGAGCGGGCGGGCGGCGCCGAAATCGCCAAACGTTTCAGCGAGGAGCAGCGTTCGACGTTCCTATCGCGTGACTGGTACGGACTGAGCCAGGCCGACCGCATGGCTCGTTGGACGCATCGTCCGCCGTTCTGGGGTGAGCCGTTACGAAACGGCGGCCTTGACCTGGCGACGGTGTCATTTCCCGACTTGCTGTATCGGCGACTCGATCAGCTCGGGATCGACTTTGCCGTGCTGTATCCCACGATCGGCATCAACCCGCAGGGATATGCCGATGAGGAGGTTCGGCGCGCGTGCTGTCGGGGTCTCAACGACTATTACGCCGATCATTGGATGGGTCATCCCGATCGCTTCACACCGGTGGCGATCATCCCCATGTTCACCCCGCAGGAGGCGATCGACGAACTCGACCACGCAGTGGGGCAACGCGGCTTCAAGGTGGTGATGCTGCCGAGCTATGTGAGGCGGCCGATCAGAGCCATCGTCGACCAAGCACCCGAGGCCGCCCGATACGCCTGGCGGGCCGACACCTTCGGCATCGACAGTGAGCACGACTACGACCAAGTGTGGGCGAAGTGTCGCGCGCTCGGCGTCGTGGCGAGCTTCCATAGCCCTGGCGAGGGTTCCACGTTCCACGACTCGATCTCCAACACCGTCTACAACCACGTCGGGCACTTTGCGACGGCGGCAACCGCGATCTGCAAGTCGCTGTTTCTCGGCGGCGTGAGCCAGCGATTCCCCGAACTGCGGTTCCTCTTCCTGGAAGGCGGCGTCGGTTGGGCGCGCTCGTTGCTCGCGGATCTCACCAGCCACTGGGAGAAGCGGAGCCTTGCGGGACTCGCACGGGACAGCGACCCTCGCCTCGCCGACGTGGACCTCTACCTCGACCTCTACCAGCAATACGGCGGTTCACTGTGGCGTCCGACGTCCCGCGAGGAACTGGCCCAACGGTGGGACGTCCACCCCGAGGACCCGACCGACAGCTTCGCGGGTTTGCAGATCTCGACGACCGACGAGCTGCACCGGCTCTTCGTCGACCGTTTCTACTTCGGGTGCGAGGGCGACGACCCGGTCATGGCTTCCGCGTTCGACGCGACGCGCAACCCTGGTCGCGTGCGTCTCCATGCGACGTTCGGCTCCGACATCGGCCATTGGGACGTTCCGCTCATGGAAGAGGTGCTCGAGGAGCTGTACGAGCCGTTCGAGCAGGGCCTCATCGACGAAGCCGATCTCCGGGACTTCGTCTTCGCCAACCCCGTTCGGCTGTGGACCTCGACCAACCCGCACTTCTTCCAAGGCACCGTCGTCGAGGAGGCCGCCGCCGCGGTCGTCGGGAACGACGGCTAAGTCGACCGGACCCGCGAGAACCATCGTCCACCCGCCGTTCGTCTTGGCTCACAAACGTCCGGTGGATCTCCGCTTCGCCAGCGCCGCGAACGCCCACGAAAGAGTGATGGGGCTGGTAGCGTTGGGGGTGTCAGCGTCGGTCGCGATCTTGTGACACGAGCACGACCTTGCCGGTACACCCGTTCTCGTACCGCTTGCCCTCCTGGGCCGGTGTCGCGGGGGATTCGGTTGCCCTGTGAGACCCGTTCGCTCGATGCCCCGGGTGTCTTCCGAAAATACATACGACATCGTTCCAACGCCACCTTGCTGACACCGGCGCGCGGGACTGATAGGAGCAAGGCAATGGCAACGACAACCGGAACCGTCAAGTGGTTCAACGCCGAGAAGGGCTTCGGCTTCATCGCCCGCTCGGGAGGTGACGACGTATTCGTCCACTTCTCTGCGATCCAGGGCGACGGCTACCGCAACCTCGAGGAGGGTCAGCGCGTCGAGTTCGACGTCGCTCCCGGCCGCAAGGGCGAAGAAGCACAGAACGTCCGCGTCGTTTGACCGCGAACTCCCGCGTCCGGTCCGCCGAGCGCGGGAGTCGTGCGTCGGTGCTCTCTCTGAGCGAGCCGACCGCGACCGCAACATGCGTTCGCCCGTCCAATCGGTCGCGTGGCGCACAGTTCATCCCGGCCGCGTCTCCAGGGTGGGTCGCGCGTTGACCACTCGCGTTCCGGTGTCCGGAGACGTGGCGCTCCCGTCGCTCATGCAGCTCGGCCGACGCGCCGTCCCGCAGGCGATCGAGGGTGGGATCATGCCGGCAGTGCTGTTCCTCGTCGCGAACGGCATCGCGGGGATCAACATCGCGATCGTCGTCGGGTTCGCGTGGACGGGCTCGGCGATCATCCGTCGGGTCGCGCGCAGCCGTCGGGTTCCGGGAATGGTGATCGTGGGCGCGTTGACGCTCTTGGTCCGCTCGGCAGTCGGGCTTGCAACCGGGAGCGTGCTCCTCTACCTGTCGCAACCTGTCATTGCGGCGGTCGTGATCGCAGCGGCGTTCCTGGTCTCGGTTGCCGTCGGCCAGCCGCTCGCGCAGCGGTTCGCGGCGGACTTCTGCGCGCTCCCGGGCCATGTGCTCTCCGACGCCCGCACGCGTGAGTGTTTCTCGCGAGTGTCGCTCATGTGGGCCGCAGTGGGGTTCGCAAACGCTCTGGTGATGTTCTGGCTGCTGATGACTCAGGGAACCACCACATACGTGGTGGCCCAAACGTCGTTGTCGATCGGAGTCACCGTGACCTGCGTCGCGGCATCGCTGCTGTGGTTTCGCAGCACGATGACCCGACACGGCCTGATGGCGGCGGTCGCCTGAGCTCGCGTGGTGTGGGACGTCCACGTACGTCTCGCATGCGGTTTGTGTGGCCGAAACGTTCGTCCGGGCGACAATGACCAGGAGCTTGCCTGAACTCGACATCCGAAGAACGTTCTTCGCGGCGGGGGCGTGTACAGCGGCGCCCCATACGTGCGGGGAACCACGCAGATCTGCTTTCAGGGAAGCTGTCCGCCGAGGTACACGGCGAGCCGCCGGATCTTGTCGCCTTCGATGGTGAAGAAGTCGGCCACTGCGGTGCGGCGGCCGTTCAACTCGAGGACGATCTCCACCATGAGCTGGTTACCGACGACAAGGAATTCGCCGGGATCCGGTCGGAGGTCAGCCGCCTTGAAGGTCGTGTCGCGATAGAACGTCGCGATCTCGTCCGGTCCGTGGTAGCGCCCGGTGGCGGTGATGAGCTCGCTGTCGTCGGCGAAGCACGCCTTCACCGCATCGGCATCATGGGCGGTCACGGCGTCGAAGTATGCCTGCGCGACTCCTTCGATCGTCATCGTGACGATTCCTCCTTCACCGGTACCCGAGCACGGCTCGTCCTTCGCTGCTGCGGCGGTGGAGTTGATCGGCGCCGGACTCGACCTTCACGGCCCCGCTGGTCACGGGACCGGCTCGATCGTGAAACTGAGTTCCGCGGCGCCGGTATCGGGGATCCTCGGCTGATGGAAAGCCTCGACTGAGAACGACACGATGACGAGTGCATACATGAGTTGGAGGAGATGCCGCACGTCCTCGGGCATCTCGGCCAGCGGGAACTGGTCGCAATAGTCGAGCACAGCCTCGGCCCGCGGGAACATGGCATCGTAGAACGACTGAAGCTCGTCCATCGTGCTGGACAAGCGAGCGGCGTATCGGGCCGGCTCGTTCGGCAAGCACCATTTCTCGGCATAGCGTTCCAGATCTGCGAACTCAACGGGAAGCAGCGCACCGCTCATCCGGTCATCCCTTCTCGCGCTGACTCTTGTAGTCCTCGACCCACTCGCCGACCACCTTGTGCAAGTGCCGACACAGGACCTCGTGGTCACTCAACGGGAACGACGAGAGCACCCCCGACTCGAGCATCATCTGAGTGGCCTCGAGCGTGTTGCAGTCCTGAAGCCCATACTCCTTGTGGGTGGCACGCGTCATCTCGTGCGCCACGCGCTCGCGCGCACTCCGCGACGGCGTGAAATACAGGTTGCCCTCGAAGATGTGCGTGTTGTACGACGTCGGCCAATAGCTGTAAGTGAGATACCACCCAGCCCCTCGGAACAAGATGGTGGTGTTCGGGAAGATGTGGAACGCCGACACGGTCCACTCTTCGAAACCGCCCAGGTTCAAGCCCGAGGCCGTGTCGGAGAAGTCCATCCCGTCCCACGGGCCGATCAAACCACTTCGCGTCAGACGCTCCATCGGCTTCAGCAGCTCCAGGTGCCTCGTGCGGCCTGCCGAACCGCCGGTCGCGCTCAGGCGATGCGGGCCGTCGAGCTGGTAGTACGCCCCCGAGAATCCCGCCTCCCGCATCACCGATGCCACCGCAGGTGTCTGGTTCGCGTGGAGCACCGGGGCGTGGTAGTACTCCTGAAACGCGTCGAAGAACAGCTTCCAGTTGCTTCCGACCGTGGCTTGGTAGCCGTAGTGCTCCGTGTGGAGGCCGAACGGATAACCCTCGACGCTCCTCAGCATCGAGCCAAGGAATTCCGTCAGCGGCTCACTCGGCTGCTCGCCGAGGTGGATGAAGATGAAGCCTTCCCACACATCGCAATGAACGGGCACTAATCCGTACTCGGCCTTGTCGAGACCGAAGAACTCGCGTTCCTGCTGCACGAACGCGCACGTTCCGTCGAGGTCGTACCTCCACCCGTGATACTTGCAGGCGAACTGGCGGCAGTTTCCAGCCGTCTCCTCGCCCGGATAGTCGGTCCAGACCAACTTGTTCCCGCGGTGCCTGCAGATGTTGTGAAAAGCGCGAATACCGCCGTCCATGCCCCGGACGAGGACGACCGAAGTCTTCGCGACCGCGAGCTCCCTCGTGAAGTAACTCCCATTACGAGGGAGCTGCTCCACACGCCCGACCATGAGCCACACGCGCTTGAACACCGCCTCGCGCTCGAGCTCATAGAACTCGGGCGAAGTGCAATCCTCGTACGAGACGAGCCCCGTGCCAAGCTCCGGATAATGCTCCGTCCAACTCCCCTCAGACGGCTTCATCCGATCAACAGTCGTCATTCGGAACCCCCCCATTCTCCAAGGACTACGAAACTACGGCGGTTGGATCCGTCCGGAAGGCCTGCAAAGGGGGTTCGGCGAGGCAAGTTCCACCGCACCACTGTGCCCGATCGGGGCGCGCCTCAGCCGGCTGATCTCATCGAGCGCCGGCGGGGAGGTCGTGGGTGTCGAGGAGGTGAGCGTGCTCGTGTTCCGCGGCCTCCATCTCGATCCCGAGACCCAGGTTGCGTTCTGCCGGAAGCAGGGTCCAGTCGAAACCAACCTCGCCGCGAGCCACGACGTCAAGGGCGTCTTCCGGGTCACGTTTGACCGCTCGAAGACTGCGGCCGCCGACTACTTCGTCAGAAACTTCGGTTGGCACATCGATGGTTGCACGTCCATCCTTTGGTCTGGACACACCGGTCCGGACGGCGGTCGCTCGTGATCGGTACGCACGCGGACCAGGTCGAAGGGATGTCGCGGGAAGACGGCCGCGTCCTGTTGAGTGACTTGCTCGAACGAGCGACCACGCCCGAGCGCGTATACCGGCACGAGTGGCAACCGGGCGACACCGTGCTCTGGGACAACCGTGGCTTGCTCCCCCGTGTCTCCGCCTACGACACCACCAAGCCGCGCGAAATGTGGCGCACCACGGTGCTGGGTCAAGAGTCGATCCAGTAACGCACCGTAGTAGCGCGCGTACGTCGTTGTCCGTCATGCGAGACGAACGCGCTGGACCTACTCGACGACGACCCGGACCCGCCCGAGGTTCTCGATGCGGGCGTGCGGCTTGCGCGTGTCGCTGTGCCGCTGCGTGCGCACCCGGAGCGCGGGAAAGTAGGTGCCCGGTTCGGTGAACGTGTGCGTGGCGGTGACGTTGAGGAGGTTGCACGACCCGTCGAGGACCGAGGAGCTGACGGTGAACTCGCCCGAGCCGTCGAAGTCCCACTCGGCCGACACCACCGTTCCCGTGCCCGGTGGTGCCTCGACCAACGCGGCGAAGTGGACCTCCTCGCCCACCGCGACGTCGGCGCGCGCGCGGCCGTTGGCGGTCACCTCGACGGTCGATTGGACGCCCTTGCGCTCCGACGCCTCGCCGGGCACGAACACCTGGCCGTCGATCACTTGGTACGTGGTGCTGGCGGGCGGGGCCATGCCCTTCTCGACCCAGGCCGAGAGGTCGCGCAAGGCCTGTTCGAGGACGCCGCCGTAGCTGACGATGCGCGTCGTCCGGACCGGACGCGGATCGTCCGGCGCCGCCTGCGGAGGCATGTGCATCGCGTTGTCGACGTACCAGAGTCGGAACTTGTCGTCGGCGTGGGGCTGGACCTTGTGAACCAGTTCGTCGTACCAGGCCGCCTGCCACGGGTACGCGGCCTCGTCCATGAGGCATTCGACGACGATCACCTTGCCGGAGAACCGGCCGCTCTGGACCGATCCGGCGCCGGGGAAGCTGAACTGGGGGCCGATGACATTCGGCCGCTGTGGATACACGGGCTGGCCGGCGACGCAGAACTGATCCCACACCCGGAAGTCAGGATGGACCTGGTGCCGGTGGTACGTCTGGAAGGCCAGGTAGACGGAGTTGTCGATCAGGACCTCGTCGCCGGCGCCGACGCCGGACAGTGCCCTGAACTCGGTCTCGCCCTGGCCGGTCACCACGATGTCGTCGTGGGCGCTGATGATCCAGAAGTTGTGGCCGGCGGCGTTGCCGCTGGTCATCGACAGCATGGCGCCCATGAGGCTGCCTTCCGGAAGCCCCTCGAGTTTCAGGGCGATCGGTATGTCCGCCATCGCCTCGGTCCGGAAGATCGCGACACCCGTATCGAGCGCGTACTCTCCCGCCTCGTCGGCCATGATCGGTTTGATCACCGTGGTCTTGTGCTGGATGCGTGCCTGCAGCAGCGACTCCGGCGGATTCGCGCCGAGGTACCCGGGCACATTCCAGAAGTCTTCGAAGTACGTCGGGTCGTACTTCATCATGTTGTTCCCGAGCATTGACCACACTCCGGTGTACCCCTGGGCGATTCGCCTGACGTCGAACCACGCACGGGGCGGGAACCCCATTCGCGTGACTTCTTCGAGCGCCTCGCGCTCTTCCGCGCTCAGTCCGGCGTACATGTCGCCGCTGCCGCCCGGATCGAGGGCGTCGACGATCTGAGGGAATTTCTCCCAGAGGATTCGCATCGCGTGTGCCTGCACCGCGAACACGTTCGGCAGGGCCATCGGGCTGCCGATGATGAACGGCACTCCGCCATCCCAGACGTCGGTGTTCTCCATGCAACTCATCGTCTTGAAGCCGCCGCCACTGCCGCCGTAGCAGTAGCCGAAGGGCCGGTGCTCGCCGTACATCTCCGCAGCGAGGATGCGCGAGTACTGGGCCGCCGCCGCGCTTGCTCGGTATCCGGTGACCGTTCCATCCTCGCCGGGGTACGGGGTGAGCGAGCCGAGATTCGACTCCACCAAGTAGGCGCCGCTGTCGACCGCGAACGCGATCGAGCCGCCCATGCCCGGACGAATGGAGCTGCCGAACGCGTGCTCGGTACCCGACACCGCGAGGATCGGCTGGAAGAAGCGACCCGCGTACTGCTCCTCTGGCGGGAAGTAATAGGAGAACCGAAGGTCGGTCCCCTCGAAGCCGCCGTGCACGTAGCGGTGGCGCACCGGCTCGTCCCGCCACTCGTCGACGTCGAGGTACGGCTTGGTGTAGTCGGGGTCGTTCAGGGTTGTTGTCGGATGCACGGCGCTCATGCCCTCCTCGTCGAGGCGATCAGTGCCTTCCCCACGTAGCGGGGGGATCGAAGATCGAAGTGTGCTCGCCGGCCAGCGTGGAGAACCGGATCAGGGCGTCGGTCGTCGTGCCGGGCTGGAATACCGCGGCTTTGGTGTAGAGGCCGACGTCGGTCGTTGCCTCGAAGTGGCCGAAGGCGCCGCCGCCCTTGGCGTGCGGCTGGCGCTCCGGGATCCGCTCCCGGTTGAAGTTCGCCATCTGCTCGATGAGGTAGTGATCCTGCAACAGGATCGGGCCTTCAGGCCCCACCGTGAGCGAGTGCTCATCACTGGCCACCGGGATCCCGGCGTCGGTCGTCGTCGGCTCGATCCGCTCGTTCGCCATCGTCGTCCCCCGCTCTGGCGTCTCGGCGTCAGGCTACGCGGCGCCCCGCGGGTGACGGCCGGGAACCGTGCCCGGACAAGCGCATCACCACCACCTGACCCAACGGGACGGTTGGCGGTACCGTGCGCGCATGCGTGCAGCGATCTTCGTAGAACAGCATCAGAACCTCTCACTCGAGAACGTCACCGCACTCACGCCCGGCCCGCGTGACGTCATCGTCGACGTGCGGGCCAGCGGGGTGTGCCACTCCGACCAGGCGGTGATCGACCGCATGCCAGGCGGCAATCCGATGATCCTCGGGCACGAGGCTTGTGGCGTCGTCGAGTGGGTTGGCGGGGAGGTGTCGCGCGTGCGGCCCGGTCAGCGGGTGATCGTTGCGCTCACACCTGTATGCGGGAGGTGCTGGTTCTGCGTGCGTCACGAGACGCACCTTTGCGAGATGGGACCCGAGGTGATGGCGCGGCCCCGCGCCCAGCGCGCGGACGGATCCGTGGCGAACGCGATGAGCGGGGTCGGCAGCTTCGCCGACGTCATGACGGTCGACGAGGCGTCGTGCATCCCGGTCGACACGGATCTCCCCGCCGATCAACTCGCACTCATCGGGTGCGGGTTCACCACCGGATTCGGTGCGGTCATCAACACCGCGAAGGTCGGCCCGGGCTCTACCGTCGCCGTGATTGGCTGCGGCGGCGTCGGGACGTCGGCGATCCAGGGCGCGCGCGTCGCCGGCGCGTCGCGCATCATCGCAATCGACCCCGTGGAGATGAAGCGCCGGTCGGCCGTGCGGTTCGGTGCAACCGACGAAGTCGACCCGAACGCGGGCGACTCGGTGGAGCAGGTGAAGGTCCTCACGGGTGGCCGCGGCGTCGACTTCGCCTTCGAGGCGGTGGGCGCCGAGCAACTCCAGACGCAGGCGCTCGAGATGACCCGAAGGGGTGGCACCACCGTGCTCGTCGGCGTCGCCAGCCGCGCTGCCGGTCTCGCGCTGCCAACGCAGAGGATGGTGATGGAGGACCGCACGGTGAAGGGCAGCTATTACGGCTCGGCGCACGTCACGCGCGACTTCCCACGTTTCATCGAGCTCATCGAGACCGGCCGAGTCGATCTGGGCGGCATGGTCACGAAGCACTTCTCGCTGGAAGAGGTGAACCAGGCGCTGACGGCAATGCGCGACGGCGAGGTCGTGCGCGGCGTGTTGACGATGAGCTGACGTTGATCGCGGTGCTTCGACGTGTGATGGCCTCTGGCCGCCACTCGTGCCGTCGATCGTCCTCGTTGTGAGGTCACGATCGCTCTCGTCCGGCTCGCGTGGAGGCTTGCCGTGCTGCATCGGCCCGTCGCCTGGCGCGCGGCGGGCGCCGGCCTTCGCGTACGGCTTCTTCGAGGAGGCTGATGACCCACGTGATGGCGCGTATGGCTTCCTCGCCGTCGAGCTGCCAGTCGAGCACGAGTCGCTGGTACGACGCGAGGCCCCAGAGCACGTCGAACATCGCGGCCGCGACGGTGCGATCGGCTGTGGACCACTCGGGTGCGCGCTCGGCCACTGCGGCGAGCAGCGCTGCGTGTTGGCGCTGAGCGGCCTCGGCGAGCGTCGGGTCGAGCGGCGGGCGCGGATCGAGCGGATACGAGGAGACATACCGGAAGAGGCGCGCGGTGACGTCGCCGACGTTCTCGAGCCGGAGCTGCGCGAGATCGATGCCTGCTTGCTGCTCGAGACGGTGCATGACCGCGTCGCGTAGCGCGCGCTCGTTCGCAAAGTGGCGGTAGACGGTGCGCTCGTTCACGCCGGCGCGCTCGGCCACGGCGCGGATCGTCAATGTCCGCCAGTCGCGGATGGACGATTCGTGCAGGATGTCCGCGCCTGCGGTCACGATGCGTTCACGCGTCTGCGCGGCGCGTTCGCGGCGCAACGTGTTGTCGTAGCGGCGCCGCGCGCGGATCGGCGGGCTCACCGTCATGGGACGACCACAGGCAGGGCCTCCCAGCCGCGGACGGTGGAGGTGGGCGCGAGCTTGGCGCGGTCGAGGTCGACGTCCCACTCGGGGAACCGATTCAACATCTCATCGAGCGCGATCCTGCCTTCGAGACGCGCGAGCGCCGCGCCCAGGCAGAAGTGGATCCCGTAGCCGAACGTGAGGTGCTGGCCGACCTGGCGGTGGATGTCGAAACGGTCCGGGTCGGGGAAGCGACGGTCGTCGCGGTTGGCGGCGCCGATGAGGAACAGCATGGCGCTGCCCGCGGGCACGGTGTGGCGGTGCAGCTCAATGTCGTGTGGGACGTATCGACCGACGTGCGGAGCCGGGGCTTCGTAGCGGAGGAGCTCCTCGATGGCGTTGGGGATGAGCGAGCGGTCCTGGACAAGTTCGCGCCGCTGGTCGGGGTACTCGGCGAGGACCTTGCCGGCCCACCCGATGAGGCGCGTCGTGGTCTCGTTGCCAGCACCGGCGACCACGGACACATAGGTGAGGACTTCGTCGCGACGGAGCCGCCGGCTCGTACCGGTCTCGTCCTCGAACTCCGACTGGAGTAGCTGGGTCATGAGGTCGTCCGACGGGTGCTCGGCGCGCCAGTCGATGTAGTCGGCGAACATCTCGCCGCTCATGGCATCGTCGACGGACACCTCCATCGGCTTGCCGGCCTCGGTGCGGAGTTTGGCGTCGGCTCGGTCGCGGATCGCGGCTTGGTCCTGTTCAGGGATGCCGAGCAGCATGCCGATCACGCGCATCGGCATCTGCGCGCCGAAGTCGGCGATCAAGTCGAACCCGGCCGCACCGACGAGCGGGTCGAGGCTACGCGCGCAGAACTCGCGGATTTGCGGTTCGAGCGCCGCGACGCTCCGCGGCGTGAACACGCGAGAGAGGAGGCTGCGGTGGATCGTGTGTGTCGGCGGGTCTTCGAAGATCAGCACGCCCGGCGGCATCTCGATGTTCGCCTTGATGAGCTCGAGGATGCCGCCCCGGCCGGAGATGAACCGTTTCGCGTCGATGAATCCGCGCTCGACGTCGTCGAAGCGACTGACCGCGTAGAAGTCGTACGGCTCGTTGTAGTAGAGCGGCGCTTCCTCGCGCAGACGGTGGAACACCGGGTACGGGTCGGCGTCGATGTCGACGTCGTACGGGTCGTAGTAGACGCTCCGGTTGTTCATTACGATGTGGACTCGCGTGGCGTGAACTCGAGGTAGAGCTCGCGGAGACCCCGGAGGATGTAAGTGGGCTCGTAGCTGTAGCGCCGCGCGCCCGCCGGACCGTGTTGCGTCGCGTCGATGCGGATGTCGTCCATCCGGTCGAGGATCTGGGTGAGGCTGACCACCGCCTCGGCGCGCGCGAGCGGCGCGCCCGGACACGTATGGATCCCGCGCCCGAACGCGATGTGCTCACGCGAGTTCGTGCGGTCGATCCGGAATTCTGCTGGGTGGTCGAAGCGGCTCGGGTCGCGGTTCGCGGCACCGTTGAGGAGCATGACGCAGGTCCCCGCGGGCACCTCGCGACCACCGAGCTCGGTCGTGCGGCGCGCGAGACGGAAATCGCTCTTGACCGGGCTCTCGAATCGCAGCGTCTCTTCGACGAATTGCGGTATGCGCTTGCGCTCATCGCGGAGGAGCTGCTGCAGATCGGGACGTTCCGCGAGGATCTTCAACGCCGACGCGAGCAAGCGGGCGGTTGTCTCCTGACCCGCCGCGAACAGGAAAGTGGCGGTCCGCACGACGTCGACGACCGGTGGGACCGACCCGTCGGGGAACGTCGCGACCGCGAGACCGGTGAGCACGTCGTCGCGCGGAACCTCGCGCCGCTCCTCGACGTAGCTGGTGAACCACGCTTCGAGGAACTCGAGCGGGTTGAGTGTCGACCACTGCTGGTCGGTCTGTTCGATGGCGCCTGGTCGCTGCGCGCCGAGCCGGTCGCGGAAGAGCCGGTGGTCGGCTTCGGGAACCCCGAGCAGGTCGGCAACGGTGAGGAGCGCGAATGGCTGGGCGTAGTCCTTGATGAACTCGCAGCGGCCGCGGTCGGCGAACTCGTCGAGCTGGCGGTCGGCGAGGCGCCACATGAATTCCTCGTTCTCCTTGAGCCGCTTCGGCGTGATGAGGCGCATGAGCAGGGCGCGCAAGTCCGTGTGCGTCGGCGGGTCGTGCGTGACCATGTGCTCGTGCATGGGGAGCTGGTCACGCACGCGCTCGATGAGCTCGCTCACATCGTCGCCCACGGGAACCTCGGGCAACCCCGGGAGCGGCCCCATTACGGAGTTGCACGACGAGAACATCGCGCTGTCGTGGTACACGGCGATGGCCTCCTCGTAACCCGACACCGCCACGACCCCGTGGTGTGGCTCTCGATGGACGGAGCACTGCACGCGCAGGTGCTCGAAATACGGGTACGGGTCGTCGATGAGTGTCGGGTCTGTGAAGAAGTCGATCATGTCGTAGTCCGTCATCGTTCACCTCGTCTCGGCCAGTGCGCCGATCTCGCCGTCAACAGCGGCGCGTCCTCGATCCGGTTGACGCGCGCGCCGACGTACCGCGCTGCGTTCACGCGATTTGCGCGCTACGACCGCCGTCGACCGGGATGATCGCTCCCGTCACGAACGACGCGCGGTCTGAGACCAGGAACGCGGCGACCTCGGCGACCTCGTGCGGCTGGCCGAGGCGCTTGAGCGGCGTGCCGTCAGCCGCGCCCGGGAAGCCGTCGAGCCTGGCGCCCATGATCTCGGTCTTGATGTAGCCAGGGCACACGCAGTTGACGCGGATGCCGCTGCGCGCGTACTCGAGCGCGGCGGTCTTGGTGAGCGAGATCACCCCCGCCTTCGCCGCGCCGTAGACGCTCGTCGCGATCGACGAGTTGAGTCCACCGATCGATGACCAGTTGACGATGGCACCACCGTTGCCCGCCTGCAGCATTGCCGCGATGCCGTGCTTCATCCCGAGCAACACGCCGCGCAGGTCGACGTCCATTGTGCGGTCGTAGTGCTCCATCGTCACGTCGGTGAGCATGACGCCCTCCGCGATGCCGGCGACGTTCAGCACCGCGTCGAGCCGACCGAACTCCTCGACCGCGGCGTGCATCGTCGCCTCGACGTCGGCCTCCTTGGTCACGTCGCAATGCACCGGCAGAACGCGCTCACCGACCGCGGTCGCGGTGTCCTTCTCTGCGCCGCTCATGTCGGCGCCGACGACCTTCGCGCCCTCCCGCACGAACACCTCCACCGAGGCCTTGGCCATCCCTGAGCCGGCGCCCGTGATCACCGCAACCTTGCCGTCCAACAGTCCCATGGCTGCATCCCGTCCGCTCGGCCGCGCCGCGCGAATTGAAGCCATTACTATGACATCAATCTGGTGCGCTCGGCAAGTGAAGGCTTCGGGGGGAGACCGGTTCAGCCTGGGTTGAGCGGGCCGTGGGGCGCGGTGGTGGTCGCGTGCACGAGGAGCTCGGCCAGCTCGGCCGGGCGGCTCAGGAACGGCGAATGTGACGCGTCGATCGTCAACGGCTCGACGCCGAGCCGTCGAGCGGTGACGTCTGCGAGCCAGCGCGGCTGGGAGCGGTCTTGGAGGCAGAGAATGAAGCTGCGCGGCGGTTCCGCGGCCCAGAACCGCGGCACCGCGACCGGCGTGGTGGCGGTGTCGCCGGCCTTCTCGGGCGTGAGGTGCTCGAACGCCCACCGGGCCGTCTGCTCATCGCAGTCGTGGTAGAAGAACTCCCAGGCGCCCGCGAAGCTCGCGAACGCCATCGTGCCGTCGTCGTCGAAGCGCAGGTACGGAAGCATCCCGGTGACGTCGTAGTCGGTCTCCACCGTTCCGTCGTCGTGCCACACGAGTGCCTCGTGCACGAGCCGTCCCTCGCGTGGCAACGCCGCGGCCAAGTACACGAGGTGACTCACGAGCTCCGTTGCGGCGTCTGTAGCGCGGGTGATCTCGAAGCCGCCTCCCGAGTGCCCGACGAGCACATCGCCGGGCTGGAGCACGGAGACGACCGCGTCCAGGCGTGTCGCCATCGTCGCTTCCTCACCGACACGTGCGCCGTGCCCGCGGAGATCGACGCCCGCCCCAGTGATAGGGGTCGTTCGACGATCCGCAATGCGCTCACCGGACGGCGTCAGTAGGTGTGTGGTGCTCAGCGTCTCGACCAGGACGTCATCTCCGCTCTTTGCGACCATGCGCAGGTACCGGCGTCGCTTCCGCTCGCCCCTGGAGCGTACGACGGATCGGGTGTGGGAGGATGCGGCCATGACCGTGTTCAACCATGTCGGCCACTGCGTCACCGACCTCGAACGGTCCAAGCGCTTCTACATCGAGGTCCTCGGGTTCGAACCCTGGCGCGAGCTGACCTTCCCCGACGAGATATGCGCGCAGCTGCTGCGCCTCACGCCCCCGCTGGACATGACGGCTTCGTATCTCCGGCGCGATGGCTTCGTGCTGGAGTTGATCCACATTGCGGGTTCCGGAGCAGCGCCAGTGCCGGCGCGCGACCGGGTCATGAACGAACCGGGACTCACCCACATCTCCATCAGTGTCGATGACATCCCCGCCGCCTGCGCCAAAGTCCTCGAATACGGCGGCAAGGTCCTCGACGACACCGACGTCGGCGCAGGCATGTTCGTGCGCGACCCCGACGGTCAACTCCTCGAACTCCTCACTATGGACTACGCCGAGCGCGTCAAGAACGAGTAGTGATACACGCCGGAGGTCGCGGCCTCAGGTGACGGGGCTGAATTCCAGATTGAGGCGCTCCACGCCCCGGAGCATGTACATGGGTGAGTATTCGTAGCGGCGCGCGCCGGCCGGGCCGTGCGCGGCCTGGGAGATCCTGATGTCCGCCATGCGATCGAGGACGCGTTCGAGGGTGATGCGGGCCTCGGCTCGGGCGAGCGGCGCGCCGGCGCAGGTGTGGATGCCGAAGCCGAACCCGAGGTGCTGGCGAGCGTTCTCGCGGTCGAGGCGGAACTCTGCCGGGTCTTCGAACTGACGCGGATCACGGTTCGCGGCGCCGTTGAGTACGAACACGTACGAGCCCGCGGGCAGCTGGACGCTCCCGACTGTCGTGGGTACGCGCGACAACCGGAACTCGCCCTGGATCGGGCTCTCGAGCCGCAGGGTCTCTTCGATGAAGTTCGGAATGCGATCGCGCTCGGCGCGTAAGGACTGCTCGAATTCCGGTTGTTCGCCGATCCTCTGGAGCAACCGACCCATGAGGCGCGCCGTGGTTTCCCCACCCGCGGTGAACAGATTGCTCGCGATCAGCATCACGTCACCGACGTCGGGCAACGAGCCGTCGGGGAATGTCGCGGTGGCCAGAGCAGTCATGACGTCGTTGCGCGGTTCGCGTCGACAGTCCTCGATGTATCTGGTGAACCGCTCGTAGAGCCACTCCAGCGGCTTGTGCGCCACCACGCCCCCGCGCGCACCTCCGAGTCCCTGGTTGGCGCGCCGCTCCTCGAACTCCCGCCGAAACATCTCGTGGTCCTCTTCGGGAACACCGAGCAGGTCGGCGACCACCAGCAGAGTGAACGGGTTTGCGTACTCGTGAATGAACTCGCACTCGCCCCGCGCGAGGAACTCGTCGAGCTGACGATCGGCGAGCCGCCACATGAACTCCTCGTTCTCCTTGAGGCGCTTCGGCGTGATCAGCCGCATCAGCAACCCGCGCTGCGCGGTGTGCTTCGGTGGATCGAACGACGGGAGCTGATCGGTGAACGGCAGTTCTTCGCGGTACCGCTCGATGATCGGGCTGATGTCGTCGCCCTCGAGCGGGACAGGGAACTTCGTGAACGGTCCGGCCACCGTGGCGCACGACGAGAACGTCGCGTGATCGTTGTACACCGCGATCGCTTCCTCGTATCCGGTGATCATGTACACACCACGATGCGGTTCCTGCCACACGGGACCGTGTTCGCGGAGCCACTCGTAGTACGGATACGGGTTCTGGTAGAGCGGCCGGGCGCGGAAGAAGTCGACGGTGCCGAAGTCGAGATCGCTCGCAGGTTCTCCGGAGACCTTCTGCTCGGCAACCGGGACGTCTTGCATCTCGATCCTCCTCGACACAACGGGCGTCGGGCACGCGCCTGGCGTCACCGGGGCGGTTGGTCCGTTCAGACTGTAGGAAGGCGCGGTTACCCATGCAACGTCCGTCGGGGTATCGTGCGCGCCGATGACCGCCGGCGTCGGTCCTATTGATCTGATCGATCCCCTGGATCTCGTCGATCCCGCGCGCTACGCGCGTGACGGCTACCCGCACGCGGCGTGGACGCGGCTGCGAGCCGAGGCGCCCGTCGCGTACTTCGCCCCGCCCGGCTACCGGCCGTTCTGGGCGATCACCAAACACGCCGACATCGTGGAGATCGCGTCGCAGCCGCTGCGGTTCTCGAGCGCGCACGGGATCATCCTGGGTCTGGTCGACGCGGTCGCCGCGCCGTCGGAGATGATCGTCGCTCTCGATCCCCCTCGGCACGGGCCCTTGCGACGGGTCGCGAGCCCGCGTTTCACGCCGCGCGCGATGCGGGCGCGGCGCGCGGAGGTCGAGCGAATCGCCGAAGAGATTCTCGACCGGGCCGCGACCGGGGAGGCCGAGGGCGAGTGCGACTTCGTCGAGCGCATCGCCGCGCCGCTCCCGATCGGCGTGATCGCCTGGATGCTGGGCGTGCCACGTGCCGATTGGGCGCTGCTGTTCCGCTGGACCAACGAGGTGATCGGCAAGGACGATCCGGAGTACCGGCGCCCGGGCGAGACGCCGGTCCAGACGATGTTGCGCGCTCGTGGCGAACTGCGCGCGTACTTCGAGCACCTGATCGAGGATCGCCGCCGCGACCCTCAGGACGATCTGGTGAGCGAGTTGGTGTGTGCCACGATCGACGAAACCCCGCTCACCGACGAACAGCTCGTCTCGTACTGCGAGCTCATCGTCGAGGCCGGCAACGAGACCACGCGCAATGCGATCAGCGGTGGACTGCTCGCCTTCTCCGAGCATCGTGGCGAGTGGGACAAGCTGCGCGCCCACCCCGATCTCCTCTCCGACGCGGTGGAGGAGATCCTGCGCTGGGTTACTCCGATCACCCACTTCACGCGCACCACGACCGAGGCCTGTGAGGTGCGCGGCGAGAAGATCCGCGCGGGTGAGCAGGTCGCGCTGTTCTTCGCGTCCGCGAACCGCGACGAGGAGGTGTTCGAGGATCCGTTCGCCTTCCGCGTCGATCGCCGCCCGAACCCGCAGCTCGCATTCGGTGTGGGCGAGCACTTCTGCCTGGGCGCACACCTCGCGCGCGTCGAGCTCGAGACTGTCTTTCGGCACCTGCTCGCGCGGCTCGACGGGTTCGAGGTGTCAGGACCGGTGGAGCGCCTGAACTCGGCGGTCAACGGGGGGATCAAGCACCTGCCGCTCCGCTACCGCTTGGCATAGCGATCGTGGGGCGCTCTATCGAGGACGACTGATCTCATCGGGAGGGATCGACGGATGCCTCAGGAACTCGCGGGAAAAGTTGCGATCGTCACGGGTGGCGCGAGCGGGATCGGCAAGGCGACCGCCGAGCTCTTCGTGGAGGAAGGCGCCAAGGTCGTCATCGCGGATCTCGATCGCGAGCGCGGCGACGACGTGGCGGCGAAGCTCAGCGCGGCGGCGGCGTTCAAGCAGACCGACGTCGCCGATGCCGATCAAGTACAGGACCTCGTCGATTTTGCCGTAGCACAGTTCGGCGGGCTTCACGTCATGTTCAACAACGCGGGAATCGGCGGCTCGTTCCACCGCTTTCTCGACGACGATCTCGCGGACTTTCAACGCGTGATGGCCGTGAACCTCTACGGCGTCATGGTCGGTAGTCAGCGCGCCGCCCGGCACATGGCGAAGAACGGCGGCGGTTCGATCGTCAACACTTCCTCGATCGCCGCGCTGAAACCCGGCGCCGGCGTGCTCGCCTACCGCGCCTCGAAGGCCGGCGTGATCGCGTTCAGCAAGTCGATCGCGATCGACCTCGCCGAATACGGGATCAGGGTGAACTGTATTGCGCCCGCGCACATCGCCACTGGCATGACGTCCGGATCCTACGACATGGCTGCGATCGTCCGGCTCACGCAGCCGCTCCAGCGCCAAGGGACGCCCGAAGATGTCGCGAATGCCGCGCTGTACCTGGCGAGCGAACGCTCGGCGCAGGTCACCGGCGTCGTGCTGCCTGTGGATGGCGGGACCACCGTCGGTGCCCCCGCGAACCAGCTCCGGCAGCTCATGGCGAAGCGCCGAGAGCGGAAGAGTTGAGCGATGCGCCGCGGGATCGCTCCCGTGCGTTCATGCCAGACGTCGGGTTTCCGTCCAGTCCACCGCCAGCGCGCGGCCCTCGATCAGCCACCCCTCGTCCTGCCGCACGTAGCGGTCGAGGTAGCGGATCGACATGACGTCGACGGAGCGTGCGCCGTCGGCATCGGAGACGCCGTAGGCGAAGCAGTACGTCTCGCCGGTGGCCCGGTTCCCCTCCAGCACGACGGTCTGCTGCCCGAGAAAGTGCGTTGTTACCGAGTACCGGTCGAGGTTCCGCATCGAGTCGATGATCGCAGCGCGACCGACCCGCTCGACAGTCGGCGGCGCGTTTCCGGGCTGGCCGTCGGAGACGGTCAGCCGTCCGTCCTCGGTGAAGAGTGCGGCGATCGCCTCGGGCTCGTGGCGGTCGGCGTGATGCGCGTACGCCTCGACGAGGGCGCGCAGTTCGAGTCGATCCCGGACCTCGTCAGGCACGTCCGCCATGCAGCTCAGTCCTTCACGTCTGGGGCGGCCACGACGCGTCGCTGGGTCGTCTCGGACACCCGGCCGAGGAGCTTGGTGAGCGCGCGGTAGACCATGTTGCCGGAGGGCCACTGCGTCACGATCTTCCCGGTCGGGCCCTTGAAGTAGTTGTTGCACATGGTCCAGGAGGTGCCCGCCATCCGCGACTGGAGCCAGCCGTACCATCTCGCCTCGAAGCTCGGCTTGACCTCGATCGCGGTGACGCACTCGCGGATCATGCGCTTCACGGCTCGCACTGCGTACTCCGCCTGGCTCTCGAGCATGATCACGAGCTCGCCGCCGTTGGTTCCTGGCCCGTAGAGCATGTAGAAGTTCGGGAACCTCGGCACCGTGATACCGAGGAAGGCGTGCGGCTCGTCCGCCCAGTGCTCTTGCAAGGTGCGGCCATCGCGGCCGACGACCCGCAGGCGGGCCAGGTAGTTCGTCGGCTGGAAGCCGGTCGCCAAGACGATCACGTCGACCGCTCGCTCGGCGCCATCGTCATCAACAATGCCGGTTCGCGTCACCGAGGCCACCGCGCGGGGAACGAGCTCCACGTTCTCTTGCTTGAGCGCGGAATAGAAGGTGCTGGCGAACACCGGCCGCTTCCCGCCGAAGGGATGTGTCGGCGTGACGGCCTCGCGCAGGTCGGGGTGGTCGGCGAGCTCGCGGGCGATGTAGTCGACGCACAACTGCTGGCGCGCCTCGTTGATCTTGGTACCAGGCCGGAAGAGTCGGCCGCCCCACAGGTTCTTCTCGAGCATGTACTTCAGCCGCCAGCGCTCCCACTTGCGCCGCCACGGCTTCGCGAAGGTCGCCCGCTCGCCGTCGGTGAAGTCGCGCTCGCCTTTGGGCATGATCCACCCCGGCTCGCGCTGGAACACGTAGAGCTGCTCCACGATCGGCTGGATGGCCGGCGCGACCTGCGTCGCCGACGACCCGGTGCCGACCACCGCCACTACCTTGCCGGTCAGGTCGTGCTGGTGCTCCCAGCGGGCGGTGTGGAACTTCGGGCCCTCGAAGTCGTCGAGCCCGGGCCAGTCGGGATCGCGCGGCACGTTGAGGAACCCGACCGCGCTCACGAGCACGTGACACTCGTCGACGGTCCCGTCGTCGAGGCGGACTGTCCAGACGTGCAGGTCGTCGTGCCACGTGGCCGACTCCACCGCGAGACCGAGCTGCACGTGCGGCCGCAGGCCGAACTCGTCGACGGCCTCCTCGAGATACTTCTGGAGCTCGGGTTGCCGGGCGTGCGTGCGCGTCCAGTCGTGCGGCTTGAACGAGAAGCAGTACAGGTGGGACCCGACGTCAACCTCGGCACCGGGATAGGTGTTGTCCCACCACGTCCCACCGATACCGAGCGACGACTCGTAGATCGTGAACGTGTTGATGCCCGCGCGCTTCAACTTCACGCCCGCCGCGATCCCGCCGAACCCGGCGCCGACGACCACCACCCTGGGGGTCCCAGCGGGACCGAACAGTTCCTCGGCCGTGGGCTTCACGGGCACTCCGCTCGTCGCACTGCCCCAAGGGGCAACTCGGACGTCGGCGTCATAGCCTGCCAGACCAGCGCGTGTGATCGCTCGCGACGCGCCGTTCGGACCACCGACGCGAGATCGGCGTCCCCGTAAGCTCACGCTCGAGGGAGACGATATGGATGCGACAACGGGCGTCTATTCCTGCGACGATCACCTTGATCTCCGCGCGGTGCCGCGCAATCTCTGGGAGTCGCGGCTGCCGCGCGACCTGGTCGAGCGCGGTCCGCGCGTTGTCACACGTGACGGCGAGTCGGTATGGGTGTGCGAAGATCGTGTGATGGGCGGCAGCGGGCTTCCCGCGACGAGCAAAGTGCTGAAGAACCTCAGCGCGATTGGGCGCGCCGGCATCGAGGACGACGGCTTCCGCGCGAGCACTCCGAAGCTGCGGCTCGAGGACATGGACCGCGACGGTTTGTGTGCATCGGTGATCTACGGGCCTGTCGCGCTGGGCTTCCCGATCCGCGATCCCGCGCTGCAGAACGCGTCGTACGCGGCATGGAACGACTGGGCGGTCGAGGAATTCAACGCGGTTGCGCCCGATCGGCTGTGCGTGCTCGCGTTCCTGCCCGGCCACTCACCTGAGGCCGCATCCGCCGAGCTCGAGCGCTGTGCGGCGCTCGGCCACCGGGGTGCGATCATCGACGTGTTCGACATCGACGTCGGCGATCAAGTCTGGGACCGGCTCTGGGCTGCTGCGGAGCACACAGGCCTGCCCGTCAGCTTCCATCTCAAGGATGGCACCTGGTCCAACCTCAGCTACCGGATGGGCAAGTGGCAGTCGGCGGCGTTCGCGTCTGTCTTGCCGCTTCAGCTCGACGAGCCGCTTGCGACGATGATGTTCTGCGGCGCGCTCGAGCGGCATCCCGGCCTGCAGCTGGTACTGGCGGAGTCGGGGGTCGGATGGATCCCGTACTTCCTGGAGCGGATGGACCTGGAGTGGCGCAACCTCGGGGACAAGATCGACTACTCGACGCGTATCCCGCCGAGCGAGCTGTTCCATCGCCAGGTGTTCGCCACCTTCGAAGAGGACGCGTTGGGTGAGCAGCTCATTCCGCTCCTGGGCGCCGAATCATGCATGTGGGCGTCGGACTATCCGCACACCGACAGCACGTTCCCCCACTCGCTGGACGCCATCGGAGAGACCCTCGGCGCACTGCCGGAAGAAGACCGTCGCAAGATCACGGCAACCAACTGCGCTCGGCTGTACGCGTTCCCGCATGTCTCCTGAGAGCTCGCGCCGCAACGGGAACATCGTCGGCCTCGACCACGCGTCGCTTCCGATGCAGAACACCGAAGCCATGTTGGCGTTCTATCGCTCACTCGGACTCGACATTGCCGAGAATCCCTACGCGGCGTCTGTGTATGTCGGGAACCAGATGATCAACCTCCATCGTCCCGCGACGTGGCAACGCGAAGACGTAACGCTGCGGGCACCGGCAGCGGAGCCGCCGTGCGGCGATCTCTGCTTCGTGTGGGACGGATCACCGGAATCGCTGAACGCACTGCTCGACAACGCAGGAGCAGAAATCATCGAGGGCCCCGTCGAGCGACAAGGCGGTCGGCGGGCGGATGCCTCGAGCGTCTATGTGCGCGATCCTGATGGAAACCTTCTGGAATTCATGATCTATCCGACGACATCCTCTGATCGTCGCGAGGGAGAGGCGAGCGACAGCGGCGCAAGTACCCTGCGCCGCAGCGAGCGGGGCCCGAGCTTGCCCCGGGTGGAGTAGTCGCCGCAGGCGCCGAGAGCGGGAGCATGAGTTGAGATGGCAGCCGACATCGTCGTCCGGGGAGGAACGGTCTTCGACGGGAGCGGTGTGCCCGGCCGCGCTGCCGACGTGGCGATCGCGGACGGTGTGATCCGCGAGATCGCGCCGAACCTTTCGGGCGATCGTGAGCTCGACGCCTCGGGGTGCGCAGTCGCTCCCGGTTTCATCGACATCCACACGCACTACGACGCGCAAGTCTTCTGGGATCCCGCCCTCAGGCCGTCGTCGTATCACGGTGTCACCACCGTGGTCGCGGGCAACTGCGGCTTCACGATCGCACCCACCCGCCCCGAGCATCACGACGTGATCGTGCGCACGCTCGAGAACGTCGAGGACATGGATCCGGCGACGCTGACCGCGGGAATCTCCTGGGAGTTCGAGACGTTTCCCGAGTACCTCGAAGCGGTTCGCCGACGCGGGACCGTGCTGAACTTCACGGCGTACATCGGCCATTCTGCGCTGCGGCTCTACGTGATGGGCGACGCGGCCTACGAACGCGCCGCCACGCCCGATGAGATCGGGCGCATGCGCCACCTCGTGCGCGAGGCGCTCGACGCGGGCGCGGCGGGATTCTCGAGCAGCTTCTCTTTCGCCCACCGGGGCGTCGACGGGAAGCCGGTGCCGAGCCGATTCGCCGCTCGCGACGAGGTCGAAGCACTGTTCGTCACGGTCGGACAGGCGGGCAAGGGCGTGGTGCTCGCCACGCCGGGCGAGCAGTGCAGCTATCCCGACTTCTACGCGCTGCAGGCGCGCATCGGGCGCCCTTTGATGTGGCCGCTGTTCGCGGCCGCGGGCGGAAGACACTTCCCGCAGCTCCGGCTGCACGAGGAGAACGTCCCGCGCGGCGCGCAGGTCTGGCCGCAGGTCACGCCCCGGCCGCTCACGATGCAGTTCACGATGGCCGACGCGTACAACCTCAACGTCGGCACGGTCTTCGGCGAGCTGCTGCAGCGGAGCCGTAGCGAGCGCATTGCCGCGTACCGCGATCCCGCCTGGCGGGCACGCGCGGCGGCGGACCTGGACGACGTGCAGACGGGGATGAAGCCGCGCTGGGAGACCTTCGAGGTGAGCGAGTCGCAGCGGTTTCCTGAGCTGGTCGGCCGGCGTGTGTCCGACCTCGCACGCGAGCGTGGCTGCAGCCCACTCGACATGATGTGCGAGCTCGCGCTCGAGGAGGACCTCGAAACGCGCTTCCGCGCGTACATCGCGAACGATGACGTTGATGCCGTGCGCCACCTGCTCACGCACGAGCAGGTCGTACTGGGCCTCTCCGACGCGGGCGCGCACGTCGACCAGTTGTGCGACGCGCCGCTGTACACCGACCTCCTCGGCAACTGGGTGCGCGAGCGCGAGCTCATGCCGATGGAGAAGGCGGTGCGCAAGGTGAGCGGTGAGCCCGCCGACATCTTCGGCTTCGCGCACCGGGGCTACCTGCGCGAAGGATTCTGGGCCGACGTCTGCGTGTTCGATCCGCAGACGGTCGGCCCCGGCCCCGTGCGTCGCGTGCGCGACTTCCCGGCGGATGCGGAACGCCTGACCGCCGAGGAGCCGAGCGGCGTTCGGCACGTACTCGTCAACGGCACGCCAATCCGCATCGACGGCGCGCAGCTCGATTCGCTCGAGCGGCGGCCGGGCATGCATCCGGATATCGCCTGAAGGCGTTCCCGAGCCGAGACGCGTCACCGCACCGTTCGGAAGAAGTTCCGCAGGTCCTCGACGAACAACGCGGGCTGTTCCATGGCGGCGAAGTGTCCACCGCGCGGCATGACGGCCCAGTGCGTGACGTTGTAGTGGCGTTCGACCCACGAGCGCGGGAAGGGCAGCACCTCCTTGGGGTAGCGCGCGACGCCGGTGGGAACTCCGACGAACTCGGGCACCTCTCCCGACGCGGCGGCGTGCCTCATCTCCCAGTACAGCCGTGCCGAGGAGGTGATCGTCTGTGTCACCCAGTAGACCATCACGTTGGTGATCAGCTGATCGCGCGTGTAGCTACGTTCAGGGTCGCCGTCGCAGTCGCTCCAGGTGTTGAACTTCTCCACGATCCAGGCCAGCAGCCCGGCCGGCGAGTCGTTGAGCGCCACGCCCAACGTCTGTGGTTTCGTCCCTTGCTCCTGGGCGTAGCCGGACTCCTCGCGCTGGAAGAGTTCCATCGCCGCGAGGTCCGCCTTGTCCTCCTCGGTCAGCGTTCCGGGATCCCTGGTCCGACTGGCCATCGGCATGTTGAGATGGATGGCCGCGCAGTGCTGCGGATCCAGCGCGCCGATCCGTGTCGTCACCTGCGCGCCCCAATCGCCGCCCTGCGCGCCGAAGCGCGCGTAACCGAGACGACGCATCAACTCGATGAACGCGTGCGCGATGCGCCGCGGGTCCCAGCCGCGCGTCCGGGTCGGCTCCGAGAACCCGTAGCCGGGAAGCGAGGGCGCGACGACGTGGAAAGCGTCCGCCGCGCCGCCACCGTGAACCTCTGGGTGCGTCAGCCGCGGGATGACGTCGAGGAACTCCACGACGGAGCCGGGCCAGCCGTGGACGATGAGCAGCGGAAAGGCATCTGCATGATTCGAGCGCGCATGGATGAAATGGATCGACTGGCCGTCGACACGCGCACGGAATTGCTCGAACTCGTTGAGGCGTGCCTCCTGCGCGCGCCAGTCGTACTGATCGCGCCAGTACTCGACCAACTCGCGCACGTAATCGGTTGGTATCCCGTACTCCCAGCCGGTGTCGTCGATCTGGTCGGGGAAGCGGGTGTGCGCGAGACGGCTGCGCAGGTCGTCCAGAACCGAGTCGTCGACGCGGATCTGGAACCTCTCGATGTCCTCAGTCATGCTCTTCCTTGTCGCCGCGGATCCGAGCGTCTGATTCTGCCCGGCTGAGCGCGTGGTTGCTCGACGAGAGGGAGCATTCCGAGGCGCCGGCGAACGCCATCGTCGGACGCGTGCGATCCGTTATGGTTCGCCGCGACTCTCCTCTCTATGGACGCGCTTACTCACCGAGACAGACCCGTTGGGCTCGCTCCGGCCGACGAGGAGTTCCGCGACGAGCTGCGCTCGTGGCTGCGCGAGCACCCTCGGCCCGGTGTCGACGTCGCGGCGAGCCCCGAGGAGGCGGAGTTGCTGCGCGAATGGCAGCGGACATTGCACTCCGGACGTTGGGTCGGCATCCACTGGCCGGTCGAGTACGGCGGCCGCGGCGCGTCACTCACGCAGGTTGCCATCTACAACGAGGAGCTTGCCCGCGCCGACGCGCCCCAGATCCTGGGGCGCGCGGGTGTCACGCTCGTCGGACCCACCTTGATGGCGCACGGCTCCGAGGAGCAGAGGGCGCGGTGGATGGCGCGGATCCTGTCCGGCGACGACATCTGGTGTCAGCTGTTCAGCGAGCCCGACGCCGGGAGCGATCTTGCGGCGCTCTCGACGCGAGCGGAAAAGCACGGCGACACGTATGTCGTCACCGGTCAGAAGGTGTGGTCGTCGCACGCGCGCTGGGCGAACTGGGGTATCGGGCTCGTGCGGACAGACCCTGCCGCGCCGCCGCACCGCGGGATCTCGATGCTCGCGGTCCCGATGGCGACCGCGGGTGTGGACGTCCGTCCGCTGCGCCAGATCACCGGGGAGAGCGAGTTCAACGAGGTCTTCCTCGATGAAGTGGAAGTCCCGGCCGCGAACCTGATCGGGCCGGAGCATGATGGCTGGCGCGTCGCCAACACGACGCTCGCCAACGAGCGCGGTGCCAACTTCATCTGGAAGGAGCAGGTGCTCCACGAGGTGGCGATCGACCTCCTGTGGAAGACCTGCGCGCGTCGCGGTGCGCTGACTGACGCTCTCGTGCGCCAGCGGCTCGCACAGGCCTGGATCGAGGTGGAGATCTTCCGCCTGCACAACGCGCGGACGCTCGCGCGCCTCGAATGCGGGGAGGAGCTCGGCTCCGAGTCGAGCCTCGTGAAGCTCTTCTGGTCGGGCATGAGCCAACGGCTCGCTGACTCGGCGGTCGCGGTGCTCGGGGCTGACGCACTCCTGACAGCCGGCGACGATCACGCGGTCGATCGCGGACGATGGGTCTTTCGCCTGTTGTCGTCGCGCGCCAACTCGATCATGGGCGGCACCAGCGAGATCCAGCGCAACATCCTCGCTGAGCGCCTGCTCGGCCTACCTCGGGAGCCACGCGTGCAATGACTCTCGACGTCGATTCGCTCGGCGCGCCGATTCGAGGGGTAGTGCCTCAGCGTTCGGCGGTGAGTCGCGTGCGACGCTCGATCTCCTCGTCGGTCGGGTTCGCGAATTCGAACGAACCGATATCGATCTCGCCGGACCGCCGGTAAGTGGCCATCACCACGCCCGTGCTCGACGTCTTCGAGTCGACGAGGTGCACGCCACCGGGAATGGTGCCGTCCCCGAACAGCCGTTTGCCGGGACCGACGATGACAGGGAACGTCCAGATCCGGAACTCGTCGACGAGGTCGTGCTGAAACAAAGTCTGGAGGAGGTCACTGCTGCCCTGGACGACGATGTCCGGGCCGTCTTGGGCTTTGAGCTTGCCCACAGCGTCGGCGACGTCGCCCTCGAGCAGCGTGGAGTTGTTCCACTGCAGCGTCTCCAGGGTTCGCGAGGCGACGTACTTCTTGGCCGAGTTCAGCGCCGCCGCGGCCGGGTCGTCGACCTCGCTGGCCGTGCCGCCGCGTGCATCGCGTTCGCCATCGCCGACGTGGGGCCAGTGTGCCGCGAAGATCTCGTAGGTCTTCCGACCGAGCAACAGGTCGAAGGGCGTAGCGTGACTCTCCGCCATGGCGGCGTACATCGCGTCGTCCCAATGGTTCACCGCCCATCCACCGTGCGCGAAGCCGCCGGTCGGATCCTCTTCGGGACCGCCCGGTGCCTGCATGACACCGTCGAGCGTGACGAAGGTCGACGCAAGAACACTTCTCATAGGAGGGCTCCTGTCATTGGGAAACGGGTCGTCGTTCCTTGGAGGATGCGGCGGCCGGGGCCGCCGTCGGTCAGTGCATCGCGGCGGTCATTGCGACCAGCTGATCGAGTGCTGTTCCCCAACCGTCGTGGAATCCCATCTCGGCATGGCGCTTGTAGGAGTCGATGTCGCCGTGCATCGCGAGCGCCGAGTACTTCGTGCCTCGCTGGGACGGCTCGAGGGAGATGACAGCGGTGAAGGGGAGTTCCGTTGACTGGTTGGACGGCCGGAAGCCAGGACCGAGGTTGGTAGTCCAGACGAGCCGTTCGTTCTCGACGATTTCGAGGTAGCAGCCGACGTTCACCTGCTCCTGCCCCTCCGGGGACCGCATCACCGTGCGGAAGATGCCGCCGGGGCGAAGGTCGATCTCACAGTCGGTCGTCGTGTACGGCAAGGGTGCGAACCACTGCTTGAGGTGGTCGGGCCGGGTCCACGCGGCCCAGACGAGCTCTCTTGGTACATCGACCTCCCGTTCCAGCAGGAGATCGAGATCGGGGTTCGGCTCGTGGATGTTGGAGAGAGTCATCGCGATTGCTCCTTCAAGTCGTCGAGGTAGTCATCGAGCTGATCAAGGCGTCGGGTCCATTGCTCGCGTTGCGCGGCCAGCCAGTGCTCGGCGGTCTCCAAGGGCTTGTTCGCCAGGCGATAGGTCCGAACTCGTCCCTGCTTGCGGGATTGCACGACGCCACAGCGCTCGAGCACATCGAGGTGCTGCGTGAACGAGGGCAACGCCATGTCGAAGGGTCGAGCGAGCTCCGACGTCGCCGCCGGCCCGCGTCCGAGCCGCTCGATCACCGCTCGACGGGTCGGGTCGGCCAATGCGTGGAACAAAGTGTCGAGCTGCACCGAACGCTTAGCCATACGCCTTAGTATCGCGCCGACACGATACTAAGGCCAAGTCCTTAGTGTGCGGCCCGCGGATGGTTCGACGCGGCTCGCATGGCGCGGGGCGCGAGGATGCGGTAGCTCTCGGTCAGCAGCTCCGCGATCTCCCGCCAGTCTTCGTTGTCGTCCAAGAACATGCCGACTTCGTTGGCGCGAACTTCGTTAGGAGTTGGTGATCACACCAGGAAGCCTTCGCTCGCGGTGCGCACGACGCCGACGGCCGGTGAGTCGCGGGCGCCGAACCTGGGGACGCTTCCGGCGCCTGCGCCCGGCGACAAGATTTAGTTGACACTTACGCAAGCAGTGACTTAATATGACGGGTGTGGACGCGGCCCTCAAGGCGCTGGCAGAGCCCCGACGCAGGGAGATCCTGCGGCTGGTGTGGGCCCGCGAACTCCCGGCGACCTCGATCGCCGATCACTTCGGAGAGGTCACCCGCTCCGCGATCTCCCAGCACCTCGGGGTGCTC
>JBKPCV010000105.1:0-39373 GCA_046727575.1 Actinomycetota bacterium | reverse complement strand
CGCCGGACAAGCCACCGAGCGTGAACATCGCGATGAATCCCAACGCGAAGAGCATCGCGGTGGTGAGCCGTATCGCACCGCCGTAGACGGTGCCCAACCAGTTGAAGATCTTCACCCCCGTCGGCACCGCGATCAGCATGGTCGAGAGCCCAAAGGCGGAGATCGCCACCGGCCCCAGGCCGGTCGCGAACATGTGGTGCGCCCACACGCCCCACCCGAGGAACCCGATCGCGATCCCCGAGAACACCACGACCGAGTAGCCGAAGAGCGGCTTGCGCGAGAACACGGGCAGCACCTCGGAGACGATGCCCATGCCCGGCAGGATCAGGATGTACACCTCGGGATGGCCGAACAACCAGAAGAGGTGCTGGTAGAGCAGCGGGTCTCCACCCATCGCCGCGTTGAAGAAGGTCGTGTCGAAGTTGCGGTCGAAGAACACCATGATCATGGCGGCGGTGATGATCGGCATCGCGAACACCGTGAGGAACGCGACTACGAACATCATCCAGGTGAACACGGGCATGCGCATCAGCGTCATGCCAGGTGCCCGCAAGTTGATGATGGTCACGATGAAGTTGATGGCAGTCGCCGTCGATCCGATACCGAGTAACACGATGCCGGCGACCCAGAAGTCGGGTCCGTGCCCGGGCAGCACACCCACCGACAGTGGCGTGCTCGTGAGCGGCGCGTAGCCGAACCACCCTCCGTCGGGTGCACCCCCGAGAAGGAACCCGGAGTACAAGAACAGGCCCCCGAACAGCACGACCCAGAAGCCGAACATGTTGAGGCGTGGGAACGCCACGTCGCGTGCACCGATCTGCAGCGGGATGAAGTAGTTGCCGAAGGCGACTGCCATCGGCATCCCCACGAGAAATACCATCGTGGTGCCGTGCATCGTGAACATGGTGTTGTACTGGGACGCAGTGAGCACTGTGCCGTTCGGGCCCGCAAGTTGGAGCCGGATCAGCAGCGCCTCGATGCCCGCGATGACGAAGAAGACGAGCGACGTGGCGCCGTAGAGGATCGCGATCTTCTTGTGGTCGATCGTCGTCCACCAGCTCCAGAAACCGGTGGTCGACTTGGGCCGCCGCAGGACCAGCGGCCGCGTGACGAGCTTCGGCAGCGTCTCGGTAAACGTGGTCACTTCTGCTCCAGCAGGAAGTCGGCGATCTGCTCGGCCTCGGCGCGCGTCATGGTGGGCTGGCCGTTCGGGACGTTCTCGGTGAACGACGGCATCCCCACGCATCCCTCGAGGGGAGCCGGACGGCACTTCGGGTCCTCGGTCTGCATCGGGATCATCGAGGGCGCGTTCAGGATCCAGTTCACGAGGTTCTGCCGGTTCAGCGGGAAGGTGCCGCTCGCGAAGAAGTCACGACTGGCCAGGTGCGTGAGGTTGGGTCCGTACGAGGGCGCGGCCGGGTTGTCGAACTGGTGGCAGTTCGTGCACTGGAACTTGGTGGCGATCAAACGCTGAGCCTCACCCGCCGGCTCCTTGTTGGCGTCGAGCAGCGGATTGACCGGACCTTGCTGCTGCTCCGAGAGCCAGGTCTGGAAGTCGGCGGGCTGCATGGCGATCACCCGGAAGCGCATGTTGGCGTGGGAGAGGCCGCAGTACTCCTTGCACTGACCGAGGAACGTGCCGGGCTTGTCGGCGCTGATCGTCAGCTCGTTGGTGAGACCCGGCACCACGTCCCGGGTCCCCGCCAACTCGGGCACCCAGAAGCTGTGGATGACGTTGCACACGTTCTCCTCGCACGCCTGGAGCTTGAGGTGCACGTCGCGGCCCGCAGGGATGACGAGCTCATCGGCCGTGACCACCTTCGCGTCCGGGTACTCGAACTGCCACCACCACTGCTTGCCGACGACCGTCACCTGGAGGGCGTCCGACCCGGGGTCGCGCGCGAGCTCGAAGATCGCGCTCACGGACGGCACTGCGATGACTGCCAGCAGCAACGCGGGCACGATCGTCCACCCGATCTCGAGCCTCGTGTGTCCGTGCAGTTGCTTGGGGTTGTCGTTCTTGCCCGCCCGGTACCGGAACCTGATCGCGAACCAGACCGTGGCGCCGAGCACGAGGACGCCGACGACGATCGCTATGATCGCGATCGGCACGAAGAGATCGTTGATCTTGTGGGCGTCGGCGCCCTTCGGCTGCAGCGAGTTCTGGCCGTTGTTCTTCGCGCTGCTGCAGCCCACGAGGACCACGGATACCGCGACCGCCGAGACGAGGAGGAGGCTGCGCGGTCTCCTACTACGTGCCCTCATATCCCCTTCCAGCGCCAGCCGGGTCGGCACCGACATCGACTGCACCCCAGCGCGCGCTCGGCACTCTACTTGGACGTTCTTCGGCCTCAGCAACTGGCGGCGCTTGTGAACAAGCGCATCGCTGACCCCCCGAACTGGCGTCAGCTATTGCGGTTATACCGCGCGGGGCGACGCCGGTAGGCGTCACCCCCTTTAGAACCCGAGGCGGTCCAGCGCGTGGGCGCGCCGCTGCCAGTCGCGTTCCACTGCGACCCGGGTCTCGAGGTACACGCGGGTCCCGAGCAGCGCCTCGAGCTCGTGCCGCGCGCGCGTTCCCGCCTCCTTGAGGACGGCTCCCCCGCGACCGATCACGATCCCCTTCTGTGACTCGCGTTCGACCAGGACTCGCGCCCGGACGCGCAGTACCGGCTCGTCCGAGTCGTCCGCTTCTTGCCCATCGGGTTCGATCTCCTCGGCAAGCACGGTGATCGCATGTGGCAACTCGTCGCGGGCGACGCGTAGCAGCTGCTCGCGGAGGAACTCCGCAGCCAGGAGCATCTCCGCCTGGTCGGTCGACACGCCCTCGGGGTAATAGCGCGGGCCCGCCGGCAGCCGCGACTCGAGTTCGGCTACGAGGTTGTCCACCCCTACGCCGGTCCGCGCAGAGAGCGGCACGTAGGCATCGAAATCGCCGAGTTCCGAGGACGCGGTCGCGAGCTGCTCCGCGATGCGCGACTTGTCGACGACGTCGATCTTGTTCACGACGAGGACCCTCGGTGTGTCGACTTGTCGTACGACGTCGGCGATGAAGCGATCGCCACGGCCGATCGGCGCGGATGCATCGACGAGCAAGCACGCTACGTCGACCTCGTCCAGCGTGGCGCGCGCACGCTCGTTGGTGCGCTCGCCGAGCAACGTCCGCGGTTTGTGGATGCCGGGCGTGTCCAGCAGTACGAGCTGGCTCTCCGCCGTCGTACGGACACCCCGGATCTGGCTTCGGGTCGTCTGCGGTCGGTCGGAGACGATCGCGACCTTCGAGCCCACGATCCGGTTGACGAGCGTGGACTTCCCTACGTTCGGGCGACCGACGAGCGTGACGAAACCGGAGCGGAACGTCACGGGGACGACGCGCCCGCGACCGGATGGCCTCCGGCTTCGACGTCGTGTCGCGCGCTTTCCCCGCCGCTTCCGTTCAGTCGCTTGATGATCACCGATTGGATCCGGCGTCCCTGAACCCGTTCGGTGCGGAGCTCCAGGTCCTGGAACTTCACCGTCTCGCCCTCCTCGGGAACGTGACCGAGGAGGTTGAACACGAGACCGCTCACGGTGTCCCACTGGGTGTCGGGCAGCTCGACGCCGAGCTCGTCACTCACCTCGTCGATCGGGGTGCGGCCGGGCACGCGGAGCGAGCCGTCGGGCAGGTGCTCCACTTGCGGCGCTTCGGGGTCGTACTCGTCGATGATCTCGCCGACGATCTCTTCGAGCAGATCCTCGAGGGTGACGAGCCCTGCGGTGGCTCCGTGCTCGTCGATCACGATCGCCATGTGAAACTTCTGTTGCTGCATCTCGCGGAGCAGCTCGGCGACCCGCTTCTGCTCCGGCACGAATACCGCGGGGCGTACTGCGTCGCGGAGCGGACCAGCCCCCTCACCATTCCGCACGCGCCCGACGAGGTCCTTCAGGTAGACGAGGCCGACGACGTTGTCGGTGCCGCCCTCACAGGCCGGAAGCCTCGAGAAGCCACTGTCGATCGCGACTTCGAGCGCCGCTTCGACGGTGTGATCGACCTCCACGCAGACCATGTCGGGCCGCGGCACCATCACCTCGCGGACGACGGTGTCACCGAATTCGAAGATCGAGTGGATCAAGCGTTGTTCCTCGACCTCGATCTCCTCTTCCTCGGCCGCGACATCGGCCATCGCGCGGATCTCGTCCTCGGTGACGAACGGCCCCTGCTTCAACCCTTTGCCGGGTAGCACGGCATTCGAGAACCCGATGAGCGCGCGAGCCAGCGCGCGGAGCGGCGCGAGGTTCGTGAAGAACCACAACACAGGTGTGACCTGCAACGCAGCCCGCTCCGTGTTCTGCACCGCGTACGTCTTCGGTACGACCTCGCCCACGGTGAAGAACAGGATGATCTGGAGCACGATGCCGATCACGACGCCGAGCGCGCCGGCGTTGCCCTCCAGCAGCACACCGAGCAACGTCGCGCTCGTGAGCTGCGTTACCAGCACGAGGAACAACACGATGTTGAGGGTCTGCTCCGGGCGCTCGAGCATCCGTGCCAGCCATCCCGCCCGTCGGCTTCCCTCGTCGGCGAGCGCGAGGGCCCGGATCCGGTTCATCCGCACGAACGCGGTCTCGGCGAGCGCCAACCAGATCGACGCGAGGAAGAGCAGAACAACGGCAGCGAGGAGGAGCCAGTCGGTGCCGCTCAAGGTGTCGCGTCCTCCGACTCCCGGAACCGCTCCAGCAGCTCGCGTTCTCGGCGTCGCATCGTCTCCGCCTCGCGCTCCTCGGCGTGGTCGTAGTTGAGCAGATGAAGGATTCCGTGGACGACGAGGAGCGCCAATTCGTCGTCGAACGAGGTGTCGTGCTCCGGCGCCTGACGGGCCGCGACCGTCGGGCAGATCACGACGTCACCGAGGATGACGGGTGGGTCCTCGGGCTCCGGCGGTGACCCGGGGCCACGACCACCGACGTCGGGCCGGCGACCCCCCGGGAGGGCGTCCTCGTCGATGGGGAACGCGAGCACGTCGGTCGCCGCGGGGCCGTCGAGGAACCGGCGGTTCAGATCCGTGATCGATGCCTCGTCGACGAAGATCAACGAGACTTCGGCATCGTCCGGGACGCGCTCCTCAGCGAGTGCTAGCCGTGCAAGACGCGCACACCGCGGGAGGTCCAAGGCGACCGCGGTCTGCTCGTCCGATACTAAGACAGCCATCATCGGCTGGCTCGCTGCGAGCCCGTTGTCGCGAACATCACGGCGCGCTCTTCTCGTAGGCGTTGACGATGTCCTGCACGATCCGGTGGCGCACCACGTCGTGAGCGTCGAGCTCGACGAACTCGAGGTCGTCGATGCCCTGGAGAATGTCCCGAACGGCGAGCAGACCGGACCGGCCGCGACCCTCAGGGAGATCGATCTGGGTGACGTCGCCGGTGACGACGATCTTCGAGCCGAACCCGAGCCGGGTCAGGAACATCTTCATCTGCTCGGGCGTCGTGTTCTGCGCCTCGTCGAGGATAATGAACGAGTCGTTCAACGTCCGCCCGCGCATGAACGCGAGCGGAGCGACTTCGATCGTTCCGCGTTCCATCAGACGGCTCACGACCTCCGGCTCGAGCATGTCGTACAGCGCGTCGTAGAGCGGACGCAGGTAGGGATCGACCTTCGCCAGGATGTCGCCCGGTAGAAACCCGAGACGTTCCCCGGCCTCCACTGCGGGCCGCGTGAGGATGATCCGGTGCATCTCCTTGGTCTGGAGTGCCTGCACTGCGAGCGCAACCGCGAGATAGCTCTTTCCCGTTCCCGCGGGCCCGATGGCAAAGGTCACGGTGTGCGAGCGCACAGCGTCGACGTAACGCTTCTGCCCCGCCGTCTTCGGCCGCACCGGTTTGCGGCCGCGGAGCACTTCGGTCGAGAGCACGTCGGTCGGTCGCTGATCGTGCTTCAGCATCTCGATGGTGCGGCCGACACCTTCACGGTCGAGGACGTGACCGGACTCGAGCAATGCGACCATCTCTTCGAAGAGCCGGCCGACGCGTTCGGATTCGATCTCTTCGCCTCGGATCGTGATCTCGTTCCCGCGCACGTGGATCGTGACCGGGAACGAGTCCTCGATGAGTCGCAGCAGCTCGTCGCGCTGGCCGAGGAGCCCGACCATCAGGTGATTGCCCGGGACGAGGATCTTGACTTGGGTCGCCGACGGTGTTGACACGTCGAGCGCGAGGGTAGCCGTGCGTCCAGTTGTCCGGGTCGACTTCGCGTTGCGGCGCGAACCTGACCGAAGCGTGAGAGCTCCCCTGCGTCTAGTTCGAACCGGACGCGCGGAGTCCGAGCGCCTGGAGCCGCCCGCCCAACTCGTCGGGGCTCCTACCCATCACCGCGGCCAGCACGCGCAAGTCGTCGTGACGAATCGTCAACAGCTGTCCGTTGAAGTCCTGACGCTGCAGTTGGATCGTCGCCGCGTATCTCGCGATGACCGCAGCGTCTTCGTCGTCGATCTCGTGCAGCCGAACGAGATCGATCGTGAAGCCCTCGCCTGACTTCGCGTTCGATTCGCGGCGGTCGACGTCGACGTCGTGCATGCCGCGCGGCAACAGTTGGTCGGCGGGCACGCGGTAGAGCTCTGCGAGACGGAGCAAGCGCGGTACAGATATCGCACGCTCACCGCGCTCGTACGCGCCCAATACGGATGCCTTGAACTCCTGGTTCGAGCGCGCTTCCACGTCGTGGAGCGACAACCCCTTCTGGCGGCGAATCGCGCGAAGGCGTTCACCGACGTATCGTTCGTCCATCTTCCCCCGGAACCCCGTTTTTTGTTACGCGCGCACAGTACCAGCCGGCCCCCTTGTCGAGCACTCTTCGCGTTCGGTCCGCGGCGGTGGGAGGCCGGCAGGGGTCAGAACCTCGATTGCACGGCCCTCCGGCCGGCCAAGGCGGCGGCCACCGCGATGGCGGCGGTTTCGGAGCGCAGGACGAGCCGTCCCACCGCCAGCCGCGGGGCGGCGGCCAGGAGCTCGAGCTCGGAGTCGTCGAAGCCGCCCTCGGGGCCGACGGCGACTCGCCATTCGCCTCCGCTGGGCGGGGGCACTTCCGCGGCGGTGACCCCGGTGCGGTCGGCGACCACGAGGCCGTCGGCGGCCGCGAGCTCGGTCACGGGAACCGGTCCGTCGATCACCGGGACACGTGCCCGGCGCGCTTGCGCGCCCGCCTCGCGGGCGACGCGACGCAGGCGGCGGATCGCTGCTTCCTCGCGGACCGCGTCCCACCGCACGATTGAACGCGCCGCTCGAACGAGGAGCACGGTGTCGGCACCGAGCTCGGTGAGCTTCTGCACGATCAGCTCCGGACGGTCGCCCTTGGTGAGGGCGCACGCGACTGTGAGCCGCGGAACCAAGCCGGGTTCGTGCGTGAGGTCGGAGGTCGCGCGCAAATCGAACGCGCTCGCCTCGACGACTGCGACGTCGTATGCGCGCCAGCGCCCGTAGCCATCGGCGGCGGTGACGATCTCGCCCGGGCGCAGACGGCGGACGCGCACGAGATGATGGGCGTCGTCGCCATCGACGCGAATCGTGTCGTCGAGGCGGTCGACGTAGAGGTGTGCGGTCGCCGCGACGTCGGCCGGGCATCCGATCCGGAGGCCCGGTTCCGTCATGAGCGCGATTACTGGAAGGCGGATCGCAGTCGCGAGAAGACGCCCTTCTCGGGCGCCGCGACCTCTTCGCCGCGCAACTTCGCGAGCGACCGCAGCAGCTCCTCTTCCTCCGCACCGAGACGGCCCGGCACGTCGACGTCGACGTGCACGATCAGGTCGCCGCGGCCCCGACCACGGAGCGCAGGGACGCCGCGTCCCTTGAGCCGGAACTCGTGACCCGGCTGCGTGCCCGCCGGCACCACGAACTCCTCCTGACCGTCGAGCGTGTCGATGTCGAGACGTGTGCCGAGCGCGGCCTGCGTGAACGCGATCCGGCGAACGTGCAAGAGGTCGTCGCCGTAGCGTTCGAAGCGTGGGTCCTGCGCGACGCGCACCGTCACGTACAGGTCGCCCGGGATACCCCCGCGCGGCGCGGCCGGCCCGCGTCCGGACAGACGCAGGCGCTGCCCGTCGTCGACGCCGGCGGGGACCTCGACGTCGATCGCGCGTTCGGAGCGGATCCGTCCGTCGCCGCGGCAGTCACGGCAGGGTGTGGGGATGCGGCTCCCCGTCGCGCCGCACGCCACGCAAGGCGCGGCCGTGACGATCTGACCCAGGATCGAACGGCGGACCTCCCGGACCTCCCCGGTGCCGCCACACACGTCGCAACGCGCGGGATGTGTACCGGGCTCGCAACCGGATCCCTCGCAGCGGGTGCACGCGACCGGAAGTCGGAGCTCGACCGTGACCGTCGCGCCGAAAGCAGCTTGCGGGAGATCGAGTTGCACGACGGCCTCGGCGTCCGGTGCGCGTGGCGGCCCCGCCTGCCCCCGGCTGCCGAAGGGATCGCCGCCGAAGAACGCGCCGAACAGGTCACCGAAGCCGAAGGCGTCACCCCCGGCCGGACCCGCCGCGCCGGTGCGCGCACCGTTCTCGCCGAACAGGTCGTACTGCCTCCGGCGCTCGGGATCGCGCAGCGTCTCGTACGCGACGCTCACTTCCTTGAAGCGCGCCTCCGCCTCGGGGTCATCAGGGTTGCTGTCGGGATGGAGTTGGCGGGCGAGGGCGCGGTACGCGCGCTTGATCTCGTCGTCGGTCGCGTTGCGCGAAACCCCGAGCACGTCGTAGTAGTCGCTCACGACAGCACGCGCCCGAGTTGCTCAGAGATCGCTTCGACGGCCGCCAGCGCCTGGCGGTAGTCCATGCGCGTGGGGCCGAGTACACCCACCGTTCCGGCAACCTCCCCATCGACGCGATACGGCGCGACGACGATGGAACAATCGCGCAGTTCGTCGAGCGGGTTCTCGGATCCGATCGACACGATCGGTTCCTGCGCGAGCAGCTCGCGCACGAGGGTGACCAGCTCCACCTGGTGTTCGAGCAGTTCGAGCAGACGTGCCGCGGTCGTCGCGGTCGGAAAGGCCTCGTGCTCTGCTGCGAGCCGGCTCGCACCTCCGACGTAGAGCGGGTCGATCAGCTCGTGCTCGCCGCGCGCGGCAAGCGCGTCGCGCGCCCTCGCGACGAGGACGTCAGCCGAAGCGTTGCCGGTGGCGCCTGCCTCGGGGAGGTGACCCCAGCGCGAGCCGGCGAGCTGCGCATCGAGCGCGGCGCCCGCGATTGCTACTGTCGCCTCGTCGACCTCGTCCGCCAGGTGCAGCGGGCACTTCTCGACGTTGCCGTTCGAGAGGATCGCGAGGGCGAGCACGAGCGAGGGCTGCAGGCTGACGAGCTGGACGCTGCGCACCGTGACGGACTCGGAGGGGTGCGGGCCGACGACAACGGCGGTGTGCGAGCTCACGCGCGCGAGGAGGTGGCTGGTCTCGTGGAGCAGCTCGTCGAGCACCTGGTTGGCGGACGAGAACAGCATGAAAAAATCGGCGACTGCACGCCGTTGCCGGGCGGAGAGCGCACCCTGCCTGCTGAAGTGGTCGACGAAGTAGCGATAGCCGAGGTCGGTCGGGATGCGCCCTGCAGAGGTGTGCGGCTGCACGATGTAGCCGTCGTGCTCGAGGACGGTCATGTCGTTGCGGACGGTCGCGCTCGATACGTTGAGCCCCGGCGACCGCGCCACGCTCTGCGAGCCGACCGGCTGGGCGGTCGCGACGTGCTGCTCGACGATCGCTCGGAGGATCGCGGCTTTCCGCTCGTCGAGTTCCATTGGCAGTCGATTCTACCGAGTGCCAGCAGGCGCGACGACCGTCCGGGGCCTGACTTCGACCGCCTGCATGAGGCGCGCCGCGACGTCATTGGCGAGGAGCCGCCCGCGGCGCGTCAGGCGCGCGTTGGCGATCGTCGTTTCGACGAGGCCGGCGTCGGCGAGCTCGCAAAGGCAGGCGCGCACCGAGGAATCGGGTGAGTCCGCCCCCCCGAGTCGGATGCCGTCGCGGGTCCGCAGTGCGAGCACGAATCGTTCCTCGTCTCGGCTGGCGGGGCTGAGGACCTCGCTCGCGGCCGTCGGATCGCCGTCGGCGCTGACGGCCTCGATGTACCGCTCAGGGGTCCTGACGTTCCACCAGCGGCGGGCGCTGCGGTCGGCCAGCACCGTGTGGCCGTGGGCGGCGCAACCGATCCCGGCGTACTCGCCCTGGGTCCAGTAGAGGAGGTTGTGCCGGCACTCGTCGCCCGGCACGGCCCAGTTGGAGATCTCGTACCACTGCAGGCCCGCGTCCTGGAGGCGGTCGTCCGCCAGCTCGTACTTCGCCGCTTGGTCGTCGTCGTCCGGCGCGGCTCGCTCGCCGGCCGCCACCGCGCGCGCGAGCGGCGTCCCGGGCTCCACGGTCAGCGCGTACGCGCTCACGTGCGACGGTTCGAGCGCGAGCGCTCGGTCGAGTGTCGTCGCCCAGTCGTCGAGCGATTCTCCTGGCGTGCCGTAGATGAGATCGAGGTTGATGCGCTCGAAACCCGCGGCGCGCGCCCACTCGACCGCGCGCGAGACGTTCCGCTGGTCGTGCGTGCGGCCGAGCTCGGCGAGCACGTGGGCGCTCATCGACTGCACACCGAGCGACAGGCGGTTCACTCCCGCGGCCGCGTACGCGTCGAACTTGCCCCGGTCGACGGAGTCTGGGTTGCACTCCACCGTCACCTCTGCGTCCGCGGTTCGCGGAATCGCGTCCAGGATCCGCACGAGCTCCGACGCGCCGAGCAGCGAGGGCGTGCCACCGCCGAAGAAGACGCTCGTCGCCAGCGGCAGGTCACGGCGCTCGATGTCGCGGACGCACGCCTCGACGTAGGTGACCATCACCTGGGAACGGTCGGTCCAGGTGGCGAAGTCGCAGTAGTCGCACCGCGACGCGCAGAACGGCACGTGCACGTACACGCCGAACGGAGCGTCAATCACCAACTCAACGGCTCGCTCACTACGGGCCGGGATACCCGGCCCGCGGACGTTCGCTCACGACTCAACGGCTCGCTCACTACGGGCCGGGATACCGGCCCGCGGACGTTCGCTCACGGCGGCGATTGTCGCACGCCCGACCTCAGACAGGCTCGCGACCTCAGTCTTCCTTTCCCGCTCTCGGCGGCTTCGCCGCCGGGGCGCTCGGCCCACCTTCGCTGCTCGCCGGGATACCCGGCTCGCGACGCTCAGTCTTCGGCCAGGAGCCCATAGAGCTGTTTGCGGGCGTCGCGCACGATTGCGACCGCGCGTTCGACCAGTTCAGGCCGACCGCTCACCGCGATCTGACGCGCCGCCATGTGCACCTGCCTCACGTTGTCGCGCAGCTGGCCGAAGCCCGCGTCCGCCTTGCTCTCGAGCTCCCACGGCGTGCCGCCGGCCTCGTCGACGCGATGTTGCATCTCGGCACGTCCCGCGTCGGTGAGCGAGTACACACGCGTGCCGTCTCGTTCGACCGACTCGGCGAGGCCCTCGTCAGCGAGCAGCTGGAGCGTGGGGTACACCGAGCCCGGACTCGGTCGCCATGCGCCCTCGGTCTTGTCCTCGAGCCGCTGGATCACGTCGTAGCCGTGCCCTGGCCCCTCGCTCAGTACCGCCAGCACCGCAGTACGGATGTCGCCCCGGCGCATGCGCCCGCCGCGCCGGGCGCGGCCGCGTGCGTGCACCATCCGACGCCCACGCCCACCTTCCAAGTCTCGCATTGCTACCTCCGGGTGATCGGTTTCGTGCCGTCACGATATATCGTGAGCGCACGAAATGCAACCGCGGTTGGCGCGCCTGACGTACATTCCGGCCGTGGAACGATCCACCGTCACGCTCGTCGGCGTTCCCAATGTGCCGATCGTGCAACCGGGAGACGACCTCCCGGCGATCGTCGTCGCCGCGCTCTCGGGCGCCGGACTGGTGCCGCAGCCCCACGACGTCGTGGTGGTGACCAGCAAGATCGTGTCGAAGGCGGAAGGGCGGATCGTCGACCTCAGGACGGTCGACCCCTCCGAGCGTGCCCAGGAGCTCGCGAAGGTCACCGAGAAGGAGCCGGAACTCGTCGAGCTCGTGTTGCAGGAGTCCACCGAGGTCGTACGGGCCGTGCCCGGCGTCCTGCTCGTGCGTCACCGTCTCGGCTTCATGTCGGCGAACGCCGCGATCGACCGGTCGAATGTCGATGGGACGGAGCACGCGGCGCTCCTGATGCCGGCCGATCCGGACGCGTCGGCGGGGCGCATCAAAGCCGCAATCGACGAGGCCTTCGGCGCCGGAGTCGGGGTGCTCATCACCGACACGCACGGGCGGCCGTTCCGACGCGGGAACATCGGAGTTGCGGTCGGTGTCGCCGGGTTCGAGAGCATCGTCGACATGATCGGCGACCACGACCTCTTCGGCCGGGAGCTCAAGGCGACAGTCGTCCCGCTGGCCGACGAGATCGCGGCCGCGGCGGCGCTCGTCTCGGGAGAGACGTCGGAGGGGCTCCCGGTCGTGCTCGTGCGGGGCCTCACCCTCCAGCCCGGCTCGGGCGGCGCCGACGACCTGCTGTTCCCCCGCGACCGCGACCTTTTCGCCTGAGACGGTCCGCCGACTGCTACCCCTTGCGCCAGTTGTCGAGCAACCAGCTGCTCGACCACCGCTTGCTGAGGCCGACTCCCGTCACCACCTCTGTACCGATTGCCACGCACGTCTCCCACTCGGGGATGGTGCTTGCGTCAACCCGGTCCCCGCCCTTGGTGAAGACGGCGGGACGGATGACCTCGAGCGCACCCGACACGGTGGGATCGCCCGGTGCGTCGAACGGGACCACGTAGTCGACGTCCCGTACACCACTCACGATCAGGCATCGCGTGAGGCAGTCCTCGAACGGCCGGCCCTTCTTCTCGGTCAGGAAGCTGTCGCCGTTCACGATCACGACGAGCACGTCACCCAACTTGGCGCTCTCGATGATGCAACTGATGTGGCCGGGGTGGATGGGATCGAATCCCCCGCTGGTCGCGACAACTTTGCCGAGCGACGGTCCCAACTTCGCGAACTCGTCGAGCTCGAGGATCGGCGCGCCCAGGCCCTGCATGCCGGAAGGGTAACGGTTCGCGAAATCAGGTTTGCGAGCCGGCGATCGTCGTCACACGACAGCCGGAACGCGATGCCACCGGACGCGACGCGAAAACCGGGCGGTAAGGTCGGGTTTCACCGTTCCCCGCAGGGAGGCCAAATGTCTGTGACGGACGAACTGCTCGCCAACAACGCGTCGTACGCCGCCTCGTTCGGCAAGAGCGACCTGCCGATGCCGCCGGCCAAGAAGGTCGCGGTGCTCGCCTGCATGGATGCCCGCCTCGACCCGGCGCGCGTCCTCGGCCTCGAAGAGGGCGACGCCCACGTGATCCGCAACGCAGGCGGCGTGGTAACCGACGATGCCATTCGGTCGCTCACGATCTCGCAACGCCTCCTCGGCACCGAGGAGATCATCCTCATCCATCACACCGACTGCGGCATGCTCACGTTCACCGATGACGAGGTGAAGTCGGCGATCGCCGAACAGACCGGCATCCGTCCTCACTTCGCGCTCGAGGCCTTCGCCGACTGTGACGCCGACATCCAACAATCGATCGCCCGGATCAAGGCGAGCCCGTTCTTGCCCCGGCGGGATCAGGTGCGTGGGTTCGTCTACGAAGTGGAGAGCGGCCGGCTCCGCGAGGTCACCGGCTAGCGCGCGCCATTAGCCGCGGCGTCCGCCTCCATCCGTCCGTAACGAACGAGTGGCTCGAACGCGTCGATGACGGTGCGGTCGTCGTCGAGGATCCCGCGCGCTCGGGACGACGTGAGTTTCCGGCCAGTGAAGCGGCGGGCGACGACGGCCTTGCGCGCATCACCGTCACGCCCGAACGCCCACGCCGCCTCGTCCACGAGCACCGCGGCTTCGGACAGCTCGGCGAGGAACCACGCGAGTCGTCGCGCGTGCAGGAGTTGGAGCTGCGTGTCTGCGGAATCGACGTGCGCGGCAGCTTCGCGCGCTTCGCCCAGCGAGCACGCGATCGCGTCGCGCGTGCTGGACAGTCCCGGGGTGTCCGACGAGTCGTCGAGCGCGCGCTCGACGCGTGCGAACAACGACGCGTGCGCCTTTTCGGTGCGCATCGAGCGCAGGACGTCGAGAGAGAGGATGTTCTCGGTCCCTTCCCAGATCGTGTGACACTGCGCGTCTCGCAACTGACGCGCCATCGGCCAGTCCTCGATGTAGCCGTTTCCCCCGAAGAGCTCGAGCGCGCGACTCGCGGCGCCAATGGCTTCACGCGTCGTACAGATCTTGGCGAGCGGGATCAGGATCCGACGAAGGCGCCGACCCTCGTCCGCCGACTCGGTGGTCCGCGTCGCGGCGGCGCTCTCGAACGTCAGGGCGGCGCCTGCCTCGAGATCGACGAGGAGGTCGACGAGCGTCTCGCGCACGAGCGGGTAGTTGTCGATCCGCTGACCCCACTGTTCCCGGTTCGCCGCGTAGATCGCGCCTTCGAGAAAGCAGCGTCGATGGATCCCGAGTCCCATCAGGGCGACGCCGAAGCGGCTCCCGTTCACCATCTCCATCATGCGGTTGAGGCCGCCACGGGGTTCCGTCGAGTTGCCGCCATCGCCGCCGGCGCCCGATCCTCCTGCGAGCCACGCGCGAGCGCCGTCGAGCTCGACCTCACCGGTGGGTACCGCGACGGTGCCGAGCTTGGGCTTGAGCCGCCGGATGCGCCACCCGTTCGGGGAACCGTCGGAGAGCAGCCGCGGAACGATGAACGTCGCCAGGCCGCGTGCTCCGTCGGGGGCGCCATCCGGCCGGGCGAGAACGATGAACACTTCCGCATCGATGTTGGAGCAGAAGTATTTCTCGCCGTAGAGGCGCCACTGCTCGCCGTCGAGCACGGCACGAGTGGTGTTCGCACCGACGTCACTGCCGCCTTGGCGCTCGGTGAGGAACATTCCTCCTTCCCACGCGGTCCCGGGGTCCTCGCTGCCCAGGTGGTCGACGAAGGAGTCGCGGATCTCGGGTGGCGCGTAGCGAGCGACGATGTCGGCGGCGCCGCTCGTCATACCCAACGCGCAGTAGAGCGCGGTCTCCGCCTGGCACACGAGGTACGCCCGCGCGGCGGTCACCACCGCAGGGACGGGCCGGTCGCTGTGCCAGGGCAGACCGACGAACCCGGCTCGCACGAGGTCCGCCTTGTTGTCGGTCCAGGTCGGGTGGTGTGCGACGACGTCGTGCTCGCGACCCCAGTGGTCGTAACGCTGCAGCGCGGGCCCGTGCTTGTCGGTGATCTCGGCGCGGGCGGCGATCGTGCACCCGACAAGTGAGCCGTACGGCGCGACCTGTTGCTCCGCGAAGGCGCGGTCGTCGACGTCGGGCAGCAGTCGATCGAGCAACGCGCGCAGGTTCGGGTCGAGGGCGTACCAGTCGAGTCCGATCGCCTGCTCGTACGTGGCGTAGTCAGAGAGCACGACCGCAGGGTATCGGCCGCGAATCAGTGTCGTGCCGGGTCACCGAGATGGGCGCGCGCCGACTCCACCACCTGCGTCGAATGACGGTCGACGTCGTCGAGCGTGTGCGCCTTCATCACGAAGCCGGCCAACGCGCCGAAGAAGACGCCGTTCAGGATCCCGATGGCTGCCGCCATGCCGAGCCACGGGAGCCAGTCAGGGTTGTCGCCACCGACAGCCAGCGCGACCAGGCCCACCCAGATCACGATCGCGACGGGTATGGAGACCGCAACTCCGACGAGGACGGCGTGGACCAGGGAAAGTTCCGCCGACTTCTCCTCGTCGAGCGTCAGCGCCTGCGCCGCTTCGAGCGCGGTGTCGTGCTCGGGCTCGACCTCGACAGCCGCGACGTCAGTCGATGTCGCCTCGCTCCTGAGGCGGACGACCCGGTCGTTCTCACCCAGGAGCCGGAGCCCTCCGCTCGTCTTGAGCGACCAGCCCACCCGGCCGTCCGGCGAGCGATAGCCGGTCCGCCAATGGAGCTGCACCGGCTCGTCCGCGTCGGGGAGCACGATCCAATCGCCGGCGACGACGTCTGCAACCGACACTTCCTCGCCGTCCGTCGTGTCCTCCTTCCGCTGGTCGCCGGCCCGAGGTGACGGCAGTCACCCCGGGCCGGTTGCCGGGAGGGGCCGGCACCACCAGTAAACCTCTGGTGCGAACGCGCGCCCAACACGTCGATGCCAGCATGTCACCATGCGCTTCGAGGCTGAGCACCGGATCCCGGCGCCGGTCGATTCGGTGATCGCGCTGCTCCTCGATCCGACGTTCCATCTCGTGCTGGGCCTCCCCGACCTGGCACAGCCCGAGGTGCTCGATCACCGCGACGACGAGCACGCGTTGCTGCGGCTGCGCTACGAGTTCGTCGGCGAACTCGACCCGATCGCGCGGCGGTTGCTCGGCGGTCGCCGCCTGACCTGGGTGCAAGAGCTGCGGATCGACCGGCCTGCCCGCACAGGCCGGCTGACGTTCGCAACCGAGGCGGATCCCGATCGCCTGCACGGCTCCGCCGACGTGACGTTCGTACCCGAGGACGGCGAGACCCTACGGCGGTTCGACGGCGAGGTGGTCGTGAAGGTCCCGGTCCTCGCCGGGATGGCGGAGCGGCGCATCGTCCCCGGCGTGTTGCGCCGCCTCGACATCGAGGCGACCGCACTGAGCGACCGCCTGCGAGCGACGGATTCCGACGTCCCCTCCGCCAACAATCAGAACTCCTCGCCGTAGTGCTGGGTCTCCGCCTTCGTCACGCTGATCGCCCGAGTTGTTGGCGGACGGGACACGATCGCCGGTTGCGAACAGCCGTGCCCGCTGCCTGAGACCCGGCTCGAAGAGCCAGCTCGAGGCGCAGGCGAGAGCTGCAGGGGCTCAGGCAGATCAAGGGCGCCGTTCGCAACCGTTGCGGCCGTGCGTCGAATGACCGCGGGGCGTGCGGCAAGACGTGAGCAGGACACGCGGAGACTCAGTCGTCGAGACGGAGGGCGGCGACGAACGCTTCTTGGGGGACTTCGACGCGGCCGATCTGCTTCATGCGCTTCTTGCCCTCCTTCTGACGCTCGAGCAGCTTGCGCTTCCGGGTGATGTCGCCGCCGTAACACTTGGCGATCACATCCTTGCGCTTCGCCTTCACCGTCTCGCGAGCGATGATGCGCCCCCCGACGGCGGCCTGGATCGGCACGTCGAACAGCTGTCGGGGAATGAGCCCGCGGAGTTTCTCGGTCATGCGCCGCCCGTAGTCGTACGCCTTGTCGCGGTGCACGATCGTCGAGAACGCATCGACCGGCACGCCGTTGAGGAGCACGTCGACCTTCGCCAGATTCGACCGCCGGTACCCCGCCGACTCGTAATCGAGGCTCGCGTAGCCGCGCGTGCGCGACTTGAGCTGATCGAAGAAGTGCATCACGATCTCTGCGAGCGGCACGGCGTACACGAGCTCGACGCGCTCCTCCGACAGATACTCCATGCGCGACATCTCGCCGCGTCGTTGCTGGCAGAGCTCCATGACCGCCCCGATGTACTCGGTCGGCGTGAGCACCGTCACCGTGACGTAGGGCTCCTGGATCGCCGCCACCTGGTTCGAGTCCGGCATCGCCGACGGGTTGTCGACGATCTCGACCGCGCCGTCGACGCGCTCGACCTGGTACTCGACATTCGGCGCCGTCGCGACGAGCGACAGGTCGTACTCGCGCTCGAGTCGCTCGCGCACGATCTCCATGTGGAGCAGCCCGAGAAAGCCACATCGGAAGCCGAAGCCGAGGGCGCCCGACGTCTCCGGCTCGTAGGTGAACGACGAGTCGTTCAGCCGCAGCTTCTCGAGCGCCTCGCGCAGGTCGGTGTACTCGCCGCCGTCGACCGGATAGAGACCGCAGAACACCATCGGCTTCGGATCGCGGTACCCGGACAACGCCGGCGCTGGTCGTGCCGCGGTGGTGATGGTCTCACCGACGCGCGCTTCGCCGACGTCTTTGATGCCCGCGATCAGGTACCCGACCTCACCAGGCCCAAGGCTCGCAACCGGGGTTGCCGCGGGCGCGCGCACGCCGATCTCCTCGGCGTCATGGGTCGCGTTCGCCTGCACGTACCGGAGACGTGCACCGCTCGTGAGCGTGCCGTCGAAGACGCGTACCGCACTGACGACACCGCGGTAGGGGTCGTAATACGAGTCGAACAGCAGCGCCTGCAGAGAGGCATCCGGATCGCCCTTGGGCGCCGGGATGTGTTCGACGACCGCGTCGAGCAGTTCGGGCACGCCCTCACCGGTCTTGGCCGAGATGCGCAGCACCTCCTCCGCCGGGATGCCGAGCACTCGCTCGATCTCCCCCGCGACGCGGTCGGGGTCGGCCGCCGGGAGATCGATCTTGTTCACCGCCGCGACGATCGCCAGATCGTGTTCGAGCGCGAGATAGGCGTTCGCCAACGTCTGCGCTTCGATGCCCTGCGACGCGTCGACGAGAAGCAGCGCACCCTCGCACGCGGCGAGGCTGCGCGACACCTCGTAGCCGAAGTCGACGTGGCCCGGCGTGTCGATGAGGCTGAGCACGTGGTCTTTCCACTGCAGCCGCACGTTCTGCGCCTTGATCGTGATCCCCCGCTCCCGCTCGAGGTCCATCGAGTCGAGGAATTGCGCCCGCATCTCGCGGGGATCCACGGCGCCGGTGAGCTCGAGGAAGCGGTCGGCCAGCGTGCTCTTCCCGTGGTCGATGTGCGCGACGATCGCGAAGGCACGGAACCGTTCGAGGACGCTCACCCGTCCATTCTCGCCGGTGACCGGCGGAGTCGCGAACCGGTCGGCCTGCTAGCCTGACGTGGTTCCACGGCGAGATTTCTCTCGGGAGTCACTCACGCGTCATGGCGAACATCAAGAGCCAGATGAAACGCAACCGCACCAACGAGCGCAGGCGGCAACGGAACCAGGCCGTGCGCTCGGAGCTGAAGACCCGCGTGAAGACGGCCAAGGCCTACATCGACGCCGGCGACGCCGACGCGCCGGAGGCGCTCCGGCTCGCGCAGAAGCGCCTCAGTATGGCGGCCGCCAAGGGCCGGATCCACAAGCGTCAGGCCGCTCGGCGCACCTCGCGTCTGATGAAGCGGATGGCTTCAACCGGGGAGTAGCCCGCTACCGGCGGCGCGCCGCCGTCGCGGGTGCCGCGGAGCGCGACAAGCGAGCGAGCCGCACCACGAGCACCTCCATCACCGCGTCGGACGGAATGCCGCGCGCGCCTTTCAAGTCGAGGTCGGCTTGGTGCAGCCAGTCGAACGCTTGCCGGATGCCGGTGGTGCCGAGGGCCCGCGCCGCCGCCAGCGCCTTGCGCGCCGGGTACTGGCTGACCCGCCCCCCGAGCGCGGCGATCGCGTCCTCGGTTCCCCGCACCGACGAGTCGTCGAGTCGGAGCAGGCGCCGGTAGTAACTGTTGAGCGAACCGAGAACCTGGAGCGGATGCATCGGACGCCGATCGCGCGCGTTCGCCGCACTCAGCAACCGGTGCAATACCTCCAGTGCAGCCGCGGAATCCCCTGCCTCGATCGCATTCGTGAGCCCGTACGACGGGACGGCGCCCGCTTCGCCGAGATACGGCTCGACATCATCGACGCCGAGCCGGGCGCCTTCGCCGTGAGCGGCGAGCAGCACGTCGACGAGCGCGGCAACCCTTCCTGCGTCTTCGCCGAGGTGCGCCGTGACGCGCGCGAGCGCCTCGGGCCGAAGCTGAAGCGATGCCGCGGCGAGTGCATTCGCGAGGACGTCGCTCGTCTTCTCGCTGCGCGGCGCGCGCTCGCCGGCGCCGACGTCCTTGAGCTTCTTGGCGAGCGACGCCGGGATCGTGCCGCCACCGGTGACCAGCACGACGACCGACGTCTCGAGCGGCGCGTCGAGGTAGCGCTCGATCGGTGCCGCGGTCTCTGCCTTGAGCGCGCCCACATTGCGAAGGACGACGACCCGACGGGATGTCATGAACGGGGGGCTCGTCGCGGCGTTCAGGGCGGCGGCGACCAGTTGCGCTCGAACGTCGTCTTCGGCGTCACCGCCGCCCTCCGGAAGGTGGAACTCCTCGAGCGCGAGCGTGCGGTCGTCGTCACCGAGCAGCTCGTTGACGAGATCGTCGGCCGCCCGATCACGCAACAGCGAATCGTTGCCCTTCACGAGGTAGACGCCGCCCTTCACGACTGGCGTGCCTCGAGGATCGCCGTCACCATCCGGCAGGCTTGCACGGTGCCCTTGACGTCGTGGACCCGCACGATCCGGCAGCCGTGTGCGACGCCATATGCGACAGCCGCGAGCGACGCGGCGCGACGATCAGCGATGTCGAGATCCAGGAGCTCGCCGAGAAACGGCTTGTTCGACGCCGAGAGCAGGAGCGCGTACCCGAGCGCCGCGAGCGACTCGCTTTCGCGGAGCAGCAACGCGCTCTGCGCAGCCGTCTTCCCGAGGTCGAGGCCGGCGTCGAGCGCGATCTGCTCGGGCGCGAGACCGGCGCTCTCTGCGCGAGCGGCGCGGTCGAGGAGGAAGGTGGTGACGTCGCCGAGCACGTCGCCGTAGCGCGGCTCGGGGTCCGGTACGCGCGGTCGCAGTCGGATGTGCGTGGCGACGACCGACGCTCGGTGCTTGCGCGCAACGAGCACGTAGTCCGGGTCGCCGAAGCCGCTGATGTCGTTGCCCACCACCGCGCCGGCAGAGCAGGCAGCATCGAGCACCGCAGCCCGCCAGGTGTCGCACGAGATCGCTATGTCGAAGCGCCGGTGCAGCATCTCGATCGGGCGGACGACGCGCTCGAGCTCCTGCTCCTCGGACACCTCGGGCCCCGGACCTGCCTTCACGCCGCCGACGTCTACGAGGTCGGCGCCGTCCGCCACGAGCGCTTCGGCGCGACGGAGGAAGGTGTCGAGCTCGAACGTCGCAGCACGGTCGTAGAACGAGTCGGGCGTGCGGTTGAGGATGCCCATGACCAACGGCCGCGTCGTGAGGTCGTGCACGCGGTCGCCGAGCCGGTAGCGGACGGGCATCGCGCCGCACCTTAACCCCGGGTCGAATCCGCTCCGCCGTCCCGCTCATCCGACAACCCCGGTTGCTCGCTGCTCGCCGGACTCCTGCACGGCTCCGCTTCGTCTCCTCACTCCGGGTCGACTCCGCTCCGCCGTCCCGCTCATCCGACCACGGCTCCGCTTCGTCTCCTCACTCCGCGGAACAGGGCGGCTGTGACGGCGGCGAGCGCGATGATTCCCCACGCCCTGCGTCCGTCGATGGTGACCGGCACGCGTGACGCGACGTCGGCGATCGCGATGAGCGCATGCAGCAGAGCTGTGGTCGGCGCGGCGAGCAACGCCGTGATCTGCGGCGCGACCGGCCGGATCACACCACCCGTGACACCCGTGGCCAGTCCCCACACCGTGAGCGGCGCGGCGAGCGGCACCGCGACGAGGTTCGCGGGCAACGAGACGAGCGGCATGGAGCCGAACACGGGAATGAGCACGGGCGCGACACCGACCTGCGCGGCGGCGGTGACGCCGAGAACCTCACACATCCACCTCGGTCCGGGGACGCGATCGGCGATCGGGCGCGCGAGCACCGTGATCCCGAGACTTGCTCCGCACGACAGCAGGAACCCGACAGAGTGCAGGAGGAAGGGATCGACGACGAGGAGCGCGATCGCGGCGAGCGCGAGGACGCGCAGGCCAGAGGTCGGACGGCCCAGATACCCCGCGACCAGACCGATGACCGCCATGGTGATCGCGCGCATCACCGAGGGCTCCCACCGCGTCATGGTGCCGAACAGCACGAGCACGGCGACGCCGCCAGCAAGGCGACCGAACAATCCGAGTCGCCGCAACAGCGGCGCGAACAGAGCCAACACGAACGCGACGTTCTCGCCCGATACCGCGACCAGGTGCGTCATGCCGGCCAACCGGAAGCTCTCGGTGACGGTCTCGGGCACGCCGCGCGTGTCGCCGAGCAGGAACCCCGCGAGCAGCGCCCGGTCTCGTGGCGCGAGCGAGCTCGAGCCGCGCAACACCGCATTCCGCGTGCCGTTGGCGACTCGGTCGAGCGGCGACCGCGCTGCGTCCGCGTCGAGCAGCTGGTTCGCGTGCAGCACCCCTACGGCGTGGCACCAACGCCACCGGGTGTCGATGCTGGTGAGTGGTTCGAGCCATCCGCGCAGCGCGACTCGTTCACCGGCAGCGAGCAAGCGGACCCGAGGCCCGGCCTCGCCGGTCGCGTAGACGAGGACGCGGCGGCCACCCGCGTCCCGCTCCTCGCGACCGATGGTCGCCCTGTCGACGCGCACGAGCACGCGCGCGCTGAAGCGGAAACGGTCGGGATCGTCGACCAGGGAGCCGCGCACGGCGACTTCGGCGCGTGCCGCGATCGGCGCGGCCAGCGGTGAGTCGACGAGGCCGTGCAACGCACGCTGCATCACGGCGGTACCGAGGAGTGCCACCGCGAGCACGACGACGAGGAGGCGAAGCGCCGGGGAGGTGAGGATCGTCGCCAACACAACTCCACACCCGCCGACTACCAGCGCGAGGCGCGCATCGCTCCCGCCCATCGCTTCACCGGCGGCGAGACCGGCTGCCAGCGCGCCCAGCACCAGCAGCGGACCGATGGGCAGACGAGGCGTCACACGGTGATCAGCGGCGCGATCTCGGCGAAGCGCTTGTCACCGATCCCGCGCACGCTGCGCAGCTCGTTGACCGATTTGAACCCGCCGCGGCGTTCGCGTTCGGCGATGATCGCCTGCGCGTACGTGGGACCGATACCGGGAAGCGCCTCGAGCTGTGCCTGCGTCGCGGTGTTGAGGTTGAGCTTGCCGCCCGGTAGCGCTCCTCCCGTGCCGGCACCACTGGCGCCCGCACTCCCTGACCCTCCGCCGTCACCGGCGACTCCGGGGTCGGCTTGGCCCGCCTTCGGGACGAAGATGCGCTGGCCGTCGACGACCTTGGCCGCGAGGTTGAGCCGGTCGAGGTCAGCGTCCGCCGGCGCACCACCAACAGCCTCGACCGCGTCGATCACGCGTGACCCGGCGGGGAGCTCGACGACTCCCGGGCGCGCGACGGCACCCGCGACGTGGACCGCGATGTGTCCCGCCTTCGCTGCCGTGGCGGCGGTGGGGTGCGTCTCGCGGGCACCAGGCGCGGTCGTCGGGTCCGACGATCGCGCGCGCGGTGCGGCGGCACCCGCGTCACCACCGTCGCTGATCCCGATGCGATACCAGACGACGCCGGCCACGACGGCGATCACGACGAGGACAACGACGCCGACGCGCGCGTCCGAACGCCAGTCGTGGAGGCGGTCCCGCATTCGTTCGACGAGGCTCGGCGCCCGCGGCGCGAACGCCGGCGCTATCGGCCGCGCCGGCGGCGACGCGGGCGCGTCACCGTGTTGCCGGTTCCAGAACTCCCGCTCGTACGCCGTGCTCGTGTCAGGTCCGAGCTCCGGCCTGATCTCCCGGCTCGTCTCGGGCCGGGTGTCCGGGTTCATCGCAGGCTCACCTCCGGGCGCGCGTGGATCGCCGGAGGAAGTGCAGGGAAAGCGCCGGAGCGGGGCGTCCGGCCTTGGAACCTACCAGCCCTGCGGCCGGGGGTGGAAGAGGTCGCGCTTCGAGGCGGCTGAGTCAGGCGATGACGAAGTTCACGAGGCGCCCTGGCACCACGACGACCCTGCGGACCTCCTTGCCGTCGAGCAGCGCGGCGATGCGCTCGTCGGCGCGCGCCGCGGCCTCGTGCGCAATGTCGTCGGCATCGGTCGCGACCCGAACGTGTCCGCGGAGCTTGCCGTTGACTTGTACCGGAATCTCGATCTCCGCGTCGACGAGGAGCGCGGGATCCGGCTCGGGGAACGCTTCGAAGGCCAACGACGAGTTGTGGCCGAGCTTCTCCCACAGCTCCTCCGCGACGTGCGGCGTGAGCGGCGCAAGCATCAACGCCATCGCGGTAACCACCTCCTCGGGCGCGCTGCCCCGCTCCGCGACGACCTGCGTGAGCCGGTTGTTGAGCTCGAACAAACGCGCGATCGCAGTGTTGAACTCGAGAGTCCCCATGTCGGACCGGACGGCAGCGATCGTCCGGTGCAGGAGCCGGCGAGTCTCCTCGTCTGCAACGCCACGCGACACGCGGGGCTCGCCCGCTTCCTCGTCGACCACGTTGCGCCAGAACCGTTGGAGGAAGCGGTAGACGCCGGCGATGTCCGAGGTGCTCCACGCTCTATTCGCGTCGAGCGGACCCATGAACATCTCGTACAGCCGCAGTGTGTCGGCGCCGTAGTCGCGGTAGATCTCGTCGGGCGTCACCGTGTTCTTCCGGCTCTTCCCCATGCGCCCGGAGCGTCGGGTCACTTCCCGACCGTCAGAGAAGAATCGTCCGTCTTCCTCGACGACGTCGGATGCGTCGACATAGATGCCGCGGTCGTCGAGATATTCGAACGCCGTCATCGTGCCCTGGTTGTAGAGGCGGTGGAACGGCTCCGGCGTGGAGACGTGACCGAGGTCGTAGAGGACCTTGTGCCAGAAGCGCGCGTAGAGCAGGTGGAGCACCGCGTGCTCCGCGCCGCCGACGTACAGGTCGACGCCGCCGTCGGCTGGGTCGCCGTCCCCCACCATCCAGTACCGGTCGATCGCCAGGTCGACGAGCGCCGCCTGGTTGGTCGGGTCGAGGTAACGCAGGTAGTACCAACACGATCCTGCCCATTGCGGCATCGTGTTCGTCTCCCGTCGGTACCGCTTCGGACCCTCACCGAGGTCGAGCTCGACATTGACCCACTCGTCGGCTCGCGCGAGCGGGGGCTCCGGGGGCGAATCGTCGTCTTCGGGCAGGATCCGCGGCTCGAAGTCCGTCATCTCGGGGAGCTCGACGGGCAACATCGACTCCGGCAACGCGACGGGTTCGTCGTGCTCGTCGTAGACCATCGGGAACGGCTCGCCCCAGTAGCGCTGACGGCTGAACAACCAGTCGCGCAGCTTGTAGGTGATCGCGGGCGCGCCGTTGCCGCTCTCTTCGAGCCACGCGACGATGCGTTGCTTGGCTTCAGGCGTCGGCAGTCCGTCGAGGGACACGTCGTCGTTGGTCGAGTTCATCCCCACACCGTCGGCCTCGTAGGCCTCGGGCCACTGGTCGGCGGGCGTGTCGGGATCGACGCCGTGCTCACGGAGCCAGGCGTCGGGAGGACGCACGACGCCTTCGATGGGGAGCTCGAACTCGCGTGCGAACTCGAAGTCGCGCTGGTCGTGACCGGGCACGGCCATGATCGCCCCGGTGCCGTATCCCATCAGCACGTAGTCGGCAACGAAGATGGGGATCTTGTTCCCGTTGGTCGGATTGATGGCGAACGCACCTGTGAACACACCGCTCTTGTCATGGCCTTCCGCCTGCCGTTCGAGCTCGCTCTTCTGCCCCGCGAACTCGCGGTAACGCCGCACCGCGTCGACGGGCAGCACGTCGATGCCGAAGATGCCCTTCCACGCCTCGGGCATGTCACCGAGGTCCGGGTCGAGCGTCGCGTCCGGCCACTCGCTCGCGGTGATCTCGTCGAGGAGCGGATGCTCGGGCGCGAGCACCATGTAGGTCGCACCGAACAACGTGTCGGGCCGCGTCGTGAAGACGGTGATCACGGCGTTCTCGTGCCCGCTGACCGGGAAGTCGGCCTCGGCGCCGACACTGCGGCCGATCCAATTCCGCTGCATGGTCTTGATCGAGTCGGGCCAGTCGAGGCGGTCGAGGTCGTTGAGCAAGCGGTCCGCGTACGCGGTGATGCGCAGCTTCCACTGCGTCAGCGGCCGGCGGAACACGGGATGGTTGCCACGATCGCTGCGCCCTTCGGTGGTGACCTCCTCGTTGGCGAGCACCGTGCCGAGCGCGGGGCACCAGTTCACGATCGCGTCCTCGAGATACGCGAGACGGTACGTGTCGACGACAGCACGCCGCGTCCGGGCGTCGAGCTCGGACCACGGGCGATCGTCCGGATTCGCATCGCTGTCAGCGGTGCGGGTCCCCGCGTCGAGCTCTGCGACCAGCTCGGCGATGGGTCGCGCGCGCCCTTGCTCCTCGTCGAACCACGAGCTGAAGATCTGCAGGAAGATCCACTGCGTCCAGCGGTAGTAGTCGACGTCGGTGGTGGCAACGCCACGACGCGGATCGTGGCCCAAGCCGAGCGCCCGGAGCTGGCGCCGCATTGTCGCGATGTTGGCTTGCACGGTGACGCGGGGATGGCGGCCGTGCTCGACCGCGTACTGCTCTGCGGGCAGGCCGAACGCGTCGTAGCCCATCGCGTGCAGGACGTTGTGACCGGTCATGCGCATGAACCGCGCGTAGACGTCGGTGCCGATGTACCCGAGCGGATGGCCGACGTGCAGTCCCTCACCGCTCGGGTACGGGAACATGTCGAGCACGTAGAGCTTCGGGCGGTCGGCGACTGCGTCGAACCCCTCATTCAACGGACCCGATGGGTTCGGGGCCCAGAAGGTGCGATCGCGCTCCCAGCGGTCCTGCCACTTCGCCTCGATCTCGTTGGCGAGGCGCGCGTTGTACCGGAATCGCGGCGCGTCGGTCGCGGTCTCGGCTTGCTCGCTCATCGACGGCGAGCGTACCGGGCGGGTGGGCGGAGAACTCGCAGATTGTCACTGGTATCGTGAGTCGCTCCGGGGCTGTAGCTCAGTTGGTAGAGCGCCTCCATGGCATGGAGGAAGTCGTCGGTTCGAGTCCGATCAGCTCCACTCACTCCGACCAACGCAAACGCAGCGCGACGCGTGTGCGCGTCGCGCTGCTCTCCGACGCGAACGTCACCACCAACCGACGCGTCTCGTCAGCTCACTCGGTGCAGCCCGAACGTGCGGCGAGATCGTGAACCCCCTCCCGCCCCGACACGCACCACCGATAGCCGGTCCCCACCCCTCACCCGTCACTTCGAGTAGCGCCTGGTCCGACCCACGCTCGCGGGCAAGAGTCGAGGGTGCTCGCAGTGCACGAGAGGGGTCAGGATGGGTGGAGCGTGAGATCGAGGACCTCGCGATGAACAGGATCGAACGGGCGGTGCGTCGACTCGACCAGGCGCAGCAACGTCATCGCGCGACCGCTTTCACCTTCGGTGTGATCAAGAAGTACGGCGACGACCGGGGAGGCAGTCTGGCCGCGCTGATCACCTACTACGGGTTCGTAGCGCTGTTCCCGCTGCTGCTCGTCTTTGTGACCACGTTGGGAATCGTCCTGAAGGACAATCCCGCGCTCCGACGCGATCTGTTGAACTCCGCACTCGCTGAATTTCCGGTAGTCGGTGCGCAACTGCGGAGGAACATCCACGGACTGACGGGAAGCGGCGTCGGGCTCGCGCTCGGCGTCCTGGTCTTGTTGTGGGGATCCATGGGAGTGGCGCAGGCCGCCCAGTACGCGATGGCGCAGGTTTGGAACGTGCCGGGCCGGGTACGGCCGGGATTCGTGCCCCGGCTCGGTCGGTCCGTCCTCATCCTCGGCGTGATCGGCTTCGGTGTCGTGGCCACCACCGTGATCGCGGGCGCGGCGACCTTCGACAACCATCCGGTGGTGCTCAAGACGGTCACACTGGCCGGGACGTTCGCCGTGAACGTCGGGCTCTACTTCCTCGCCTTTCGCGTCCTGACACCCAAGGCGATCACCACCGGTCTACTTCTTCCGGGTGCCGTCGTGGCCGCCCTCGGGTGGACCGGGCTGCAAACCCTGGGTAGCTACCTCGTCGCGAACCAACTCCGCCACACCAGCGAGCTGTACGGGTTCTTCGCCATCGTTCTCGGCCTGCTCGCGTGGCTGTTCCTCGCCGCGCAGCTCACCGTCTATGCGGCCGAACTCAACGTCGTCCGGGCACGTCGGCTCTGGCCCCGAAGCATCGTTCAGCCGCCGCTCACACCGGCGGACCGCCGAGCCCTCCACGACATCGCCGTAGCCGAGGAACGTCGACCCGAAGAACACGTGACCGTCGAGTTCGACCCCACCACCGATCCGCCGGAGCACTCCGACGAGCCGACATGACTGGTTCCGACGACTCCCTCGGATCAGCAAAGGCTGCGCGTGGAGAGGTTCGGAAAAGTCGGCCCTGACGGCGGAGGGAATGGACTCGGGTTCCCGTGGGAATGCTTTGGGACGTGAATGTCGCGGCGCGTCCAGGTCAGCTCCGCCAGGCGAACGGTGCGCGCGGCCAAGCAGGCGCGCACGCGGCTGCGCTCTGGGGGCTCGCCGCGCGCGGGCTGCTCTACCTCCTCCTCGCGTTGCTGTCGATCGAACTGGTCGCAGGGAGCTCGACGAACGTCGACACGCGCGGCGCCCTCCACCGTCTGGCGCGCGACGACTTCGGCACTGTCGTGCTGGTTCTCCTCGCGATCGGATTCGCGGGGTTCGCGCTGTGGCACCTGTACGTCGCCTTCGTCGGCGGCGCCCGAGGCCATGAAGTGTCGCGGCGACTGGTGGACGCCGGTCGCGCCGTCGTCTACGGCCTGCTCTGCGCACTCGCGGTCAGCTTCTTGGCAACGCCGCGTCGCAGCGGGAACAGCGATCAGACGGACCAGACGTGGACCGCCAGGGTCCTCCAGTGGTCGGGCGGTCGCCACCTGGTCGGCGCGGTCGGCATCGCCGTCATCGGCGCGGGGGTGTACTTGCTGTGGCGCGCGGTGTCGGGCCACGCTCAAGACGAACCAGCGGTGCTCGACGCCGCACCACGGGAGACACCCACGCTGCACCTGCTCGGCGCGGTCGGCAACGTTGCACGCGGCGCGCTCGTCGCGCTCGTCGGAGTGTTCGTGTTGAGCGCCGCCATCGAGTACGACCCGAACGACACGGTCGGGCTCGACGGTGCGTTGAAGCGGCTCCTCGACGAGAGCTTCGGTGATGTCCTCGTCGTGCTGGTGGCGCTCGGCTTCGCCGCATTCGGTGTGTACTCGATCGCCCGCGCATGGGTGAACCGACAGCAGGCGACACGGCCGACCTGAGACACCGGCGGCGCGTCGCCCGTGTGCGCGCTCCCGAGGCTCCTACGACGTCAACGGGGTTCGCGGAGCACTACGAGCGCCAGGAACCCCGCCACAACAGCCGGTCCCACCCACCAGGCCGGAATCGACGCTGCGACCGCGAGCGCGGTCAACCCGAGGGCGCAGACGGCGGCGACCGCGAGACGCCAATCGTCCCCGACGACGAAGTCGTACCAGAAGCGCAGAAACGCGCGGACGTGGGTCACCTCGCCTCGACCGTTGCGAGCTGGGCTGTGGGCACCTTGCGACGGACGATCACCACGAGGAGCCACGCCGTCACGGCGTAGAACCCGAGCAGGGCAACGATCGCAAGGTCGCCACCCGGCCAGTCGACGCCCTCGCTCTCAGCGCCCCAAAAGGTGCCGTAGGAGATCAACATGAGCGCGACACCGAACTTCAGTGCGTTCTCGGGCACCCGAGAGAGCGGGCCGTGCACGACGACGCCGAGCACGAGCACGGTGAAGAGCGCCGCTCCCGCTGCGATGGCTCCCAGCGCCAGATTGTGATGGGTGTCACCGAACGCGATCACGAGGAACGCGACCTCGAGACCCTCGAGGAACACCCCCTTGAAGGCCAGCGTGAACGCGTACCAGTCGAAATCGGCGCGTGCGGGGCCGTGCGAGCGCGCGACCGCCAGCTCCTCGTGGAAGATCCGATCCTCGTCGTGCAATGCCATCGCACCGCCCGCGCGCAGGATCGCCTTGTGCAGCCACTGAAGCCCGAAGGCGAGTAGCAGGAAACCGATGACGAGCCGGAGCGAGTCGAGCGGGATGAGCGTGAGTGTCGGCCCGAGCGCTGCCACGATCACGGTCAGTGCCGCGACTGCCGCGGCCACGCCGAGGCGCGCCGCGTGCCAGCCGCGAGTGATGCCGACGGCGAGCACGATCGTGAGTGCCTCGACCATCTCCACAGCGCAGGCCGCGAATGTCGTCGCGACCAGCAGTGCCGTGCGCACGAGCGGAGACTACCGAGGCATCGCCCCGGGTGAGCTAACCGCTCACCGCAGCGGCTTCACGAACCACCACTGGTGACCTTCCGCGTCGAGCGCCCCGTACGACCGAACGCCGTACGGTTGGTCCATCGGCTCCCCTTGCAGCTCCGCGCCGCCAGCCTTGGCGCGCGCGTAGTGCGCGTCGACGTCGTCGACGTACACGTACATCCCCACGTTCACCTGCCCGATGTGCTTGGGATTCTTGATGCCAGGCGGGCTCCCAATCATGATCACGGCGTCGCCGAGCTCCATCTCGACGTGGCCCACGCTGCCGTCCTGCCGCACTTCTTTGAAGCGCTCGCGGAACCCGAACGCGTTCGCGAGCCAGTCGATCATCGACGCGGTGTCCTCGTAGTAGATGTACGGGCAGAGCGCTGGATAGTCGGTGGGAACTTCTTGGGTCACGGTGCATCCTTTCTCGCCATCGCGTGCGCGCGCATATGTGCGGCGTACCACCTCAGGAGGAGTTGCCCGCCGAACTTCGCGTGGAGCTCGGCTTCGTACGGCGCCAGGCGTTCGAGACCACGGTGCTCGAGCGTCACGCGCGTGCCGGTGCCGTCGGGCTCGAAACGCACGTCGACCTCCGTCTCCCGGTCGTCGACGAACACCAGCCGGTGTCCGGGCTCCCACACCGTGATACGCGCCATCTGACGCCCGCTGCCGGTGACGGCGTCGTACACCTCGACGAGGTGACCGCCGATGAACGGCTCGAACCGGATGCCGACGGCCCGCGCGGGGGCGGCGAAGGTGTGCGGGCCTCGCTGGTACCAGACGTCGATCTCGTCGGTGAACACCTCGAACGCGGCCTCCGGGTCCACGGCGACCGAGACCGACAAGCGGATGGAGGCGGGTGGGCTCATGCGCGTCGCCCGCGACTGCGCTCGGCGTGTTCCTTGAACGCGGTGAGCTGCTCGGACCAGAACGCCTGCACCTGGTCGAGCCACGCCTGGAGCGCCACGAAGCGTTCCGGGCGGAGCTCGTAGACGCGCCCGCGGGCGTCGTCCTCGCCCATCGTGACCTCGACCAGGCCGCTCGATCGCAAGACCCTCAGGTGGCGGCTCATCGCCGGCCGGGTCATCCCCGACCCCGCGGCGAGCTCGCCGGCCCGCCGCGGACCGTCGCGGAGGAGCTCGACGACGCGCCGCCGGGTGGGGTCGGCGAGTGCGGTCAGGGTTCGGTCCACATCGTTCACGATGTGGTTAATCATTTACGCGAACGCGTCGCTTGTCAAGTCCCAGAAGCGCCCACCGCGCTGACCCGTGCCGCCTCGTTCCGCATGATCTCCTGCATCTGTGAGCTGACTCCGCCGTCGACCACGACGTCGCAGCCGGTCATGTACGACGCGTCGTCGGACAGCATGAACGCAACGACGCTGCAGATCTCCTCCGGCTGGCCCCAGCGCTTGATCGGGGTCATCTCGATCATCGTCGCCATCGCCGGTTGCTGGTCGAACTCCTGACGGCCCTGCGGCGTGTCGATGATGCCGGGCGAGATCGAGCACACGCGCGCGCCGCGCATGCCCCACGCCGGAGCCTCGCGCGCGACGAGCCGCATCACTCCTCGCTTCGCGTACCCGTAGCCCTGGCCCGCGTCTGCAAGCCGGGCGCCGGCGATGCGGTCGATCCGGTCGAGCAGGTCGGGCGCGAGCGGATCGTCGAGCGCGGCGTCGAGCTCCGGATCGGGCGCAACGCCGTGGCCGGCGATCGACGCCCAGCAGACCGCCGCGCTTCCCGGCGCGGTGAGCGGTTCCAACGCCCGGAGCATCAGCGCGGTGCCGACCAGGTCGACCTCGATGATGCGACGCCAGTCGGCCATCGTCGGCGAGATCCCGGCCGCGTGTGCGAGCGACCGCAGCCCACCGAGGTCGGCAACTCGTTGGGCCAGCGCCCCCACCGCGTCGGGATCGCTCACGTCGCAGGCCACCACATGCACGTTGTCGCCGAGCGCGCCGGCAACGGTTCGCACGCCCTCCTCGTTGAGATCGACGAGGACCATTGGCGCGTCCGGGGTGTGCAGGCGGTGCGCCGCGGTGTGACCCATCCCGCGCGCGGCACCAGTGACGACTATTGCTCCCGGTGCAGGCATGTGCCGATCGTAGGTTGCGCTCGCTAGCGTGGCCAGGTGACGCAGCATCCCCTCGACGAATTCGCATTGCACGGCATGCGCGTCCTCGACCTGAGCAGCGAGATCGCCGGTCCGTACTGCACGAAGCTGCTGGCCGACGCCGGAGCCGACGTCGTCAAGGTGGAAGGGGAACCGGGTGGCGACACGATGCGCGCCTGGCGCTCGGGTGCGCTGTTCGAGTTCTTGAACGCGTCGAAGCGCTCCGTCACCGACGAATGGTCGCAGCTCGCCGAGCAGGCCGACGTGCTGGTCCTCGACGGCCCGGTCGACGTGCACGCGTTGCATCGCGCGCGACCGCCGCTCGTGATCGTCACACTGTCGGCGTTCGGCGTCGACGGTCCGTGGACGGGTCGTGCGGCGACCGAGTTCACCCTCCAAGCATGGAGCGGATCGATCGGCACCCGGGGCCTCCCGGAGCGGGCGCCGCTCGCCGCGGGTGGGCGGCTCGGCGAATGGCTCACCGGCAGTTACGCCGCGGTGGCGACGCTCGCCGCAGTACGCGATGCGCGCCGATCGGGCCGCGGGGCACACATCGACGTCGCGATGCTCGACTGCATGGCGGTCACGATGGTGTCGTTCCCGTCGGTGCACGCCGCGTTCGCCGGGTGGCCCGCTGAGTCGGGGCCTTCGTGGGTCATCGAGATCCCGTCGGTCGAGCCCACCGCCGACGGCTACGTCGTCGTCACCACGAACAGCGCGCAGCAGTACGACAACTTCATGGTCCAGATCGGCCGGGCGGACCTACTCGAGAGCGCGCCCGAGCTCGCGCAGCGCGGGCCGCGCTGGGCCCGACGGGACGAGTACGAAGCGATCGTCCACGAGTACACGACGCGCCGGTCCACCGATCAGGTGCTCGCTGACGCAGAGCTGCTCCGGGTTCCGTGCGGCCCCGTGCACAACGGTGCGACGCTACCGACGGTCGACCACTTCGTGGAGCGCGGTGTGTACGTGCGCTCACCGTCGGGCCGATTCGTGCAGCCGCGTGTGCCGTACCAGATCAGTGGCGTCGCGCCGCGGCCGTTCACCCCGGCGCCCGCCGTCGGCGAGCACACGGGCATGATCGACTGGAGCCCGCTGCCCGACACCCCCACTGACGCGCCGCGCCGTCCGCTCGAAGGACTGCGCGTCGCCGACTGCACCGCGTGGTGGGCCGGGCCCGCCGCGAGCCACGTGCTCGCGTGCCTCGGCGCCGACGTCATCAAGGTCGAGTCGGTGACTCGCCCCGACCTCATGCGGTACAGCGCGTTGAAACCACCGGACACCGACCTCTGGTGGGAATGGGGCGGCCTCTTCCATGGCGTGAACGCGGGCAAGCGAGCCGTCACCCTCGACTTGCGCACCGAGCAGGGTGTCGCGCTGTTCGACCGCTTGCTCGACACCGCCGACGTGCTCCTCGACAACTACACGCCGCGCGTCATGGAGCAGTTCGGTCTCACATGGGACGTCGTGCACGAACGGCATCCGAGAGTCGTGATGACCCGTATGCCCGCGTTCGGACTCGACGGGCCGTGGCGTGATCGCACCGGGTTCGCGCAGCAGATGGAGGGGATCTCCGGCATGGCGTGGCTGACCGGATATCCGGATGGACTCCCGGTGCTCGTGCGCGGCGCGTGCGACCCGCTCGCGGCGCTCCACGCGGTGTTCGCCACGCTCGCAGCGCTCGAGGTACGCGACCGCACCGGTGAAGGCGTCTTCGTCGAGGCGACGATGATCGAGACCGCACTCAACGCGGCCGCCGAGCAGGTCATCGAATACTGCATGAGCGGGACGGTGCTCACGCGCGCGGGGGCGCGCGGCTCCACGGCAGCGCCGCAGGGCCTGTACCAGTGCGCGGGCGACAGCCGTTGGGTCGCGATCGCGATCCAGAACGACGAGCAGTGGGCTGCCCTCGTGAGCGCGCTCGGCGACGCGGCATGGGCGTGTGATCCCGCGCTCGCGACCGTCGACGGCCGACGCGCCGCGCACGACGAGATCGACGCGCGCCTCGCGGCGCGGTGCAGCACGATGACGGTCGAAGAGGTCGTCGAGTTGCTGTGGCCGCTCGGGGTACCGGTCGGCGCCGTGATCCGTCCGCGCGAGATCGTCGACAACCCGCAGCTCCGTCATCGCGGGCTCTTCGAGACGGAGCACCATCCCGTCACCGGCGACGTCGAGCTCCCAACGATGCCGTTCCGCTTCGACACGGTCCAGCACTGGATGGCGCGCCCGACGCCCACGCTCGGCCAGCACAACGACGAGGTCCTCGCCGAGCTCGGCGTCGGCGCCGACGAGCGCGCCGCGCTGCGCGCCGCCGGTCTCATCGGCGAACGGCCCGCCGGTACATAGCGATCCACTGTTTTGGCGTCAAGAACTGGTCCATATCGACGGTTCTCGACGCCAAAACCGTTGGGAGGTGCGTCTCAACTCGCGGACGCGTACTGCGCGATGTCGTCTGGTGCGAGCTTGCGGTCGGCGATGCCGGCGAAACCGTCACCGCCGGTGTAGGTGTCCTCGCCTTTCGCACGCCCATGCTCGTCGAAAGGCCACAACGTCGCCATGCGTGCTTCGTACATGTAGTACGCATCGGGGTCGTCGACGTCGATGCCCATCACCCGGAGCGTGCGGCCCGGGTACGCGATCCGCATGAGCCCCTCGGTCAGGATGCATTCCTTGTCGACGACGAGCCGGTCGATGTCGAGCTGGAGTTGACCCGCGCCCGACGCGATGAACCGGTCGTAGAACGCGCGTACGCCGTCGCGACCGACCGGGCTCGACGCCGGGTCGTCGCTGCCGTACGCGTGGTACTGCGGGTTCTCGCTGAGCGTCGCCAGCAGTCTGTCGACGTCACCGGCCATCTCGGCCTTCATGTGAGCCAGGAGCGTCTCGAGGTTGCGCCGGAGCACCGGATCGGTCTCGGTCTCGAGGCGCTCTTCCACCTTTCGATACGTCACTCGTGGATCGATGAGTGCCATGTCATTGTCCTCCTCGGACGCCTCGGTGCCTGCTGCTGACGTGGAACGGCCTCGTCGCCGCGCACCATACTGCTCGTGCCGCGCGGCCCGTCGGGGGCCGCGCCGTCTGCGAGGAGCAGGAATGGCGCAGATCGAGGTCCAGCGCGAGGGCCCCGTGATGATCGTCACGATGAACCGCCCGAAGCGGAAGAACGCGATGACGCTCACGATGTTCGCCCTCATGGCCGATGCCTGGACCGAGCTGAGCGAGAACCCCAACCTGCGCTGCGCGATCCTCACCGGCGCAGGCGGCAACTTCTCGTCGGGCATGGATCTGCGTGCGATGGCCGGTGACGTCGATCCGGACGGCGCGATCGACGAGCGGGCGCGGCTCCGCGAAGACCCGGGCTTCGTGTATCGCGGCCTTCTCAAGACCTATCGCCCGACGAAGCCCGTCATCGCGGCGGTCGAAGGAGTGGCGATCGCGGGCGGGACCGAGATCCTCCAGGGGACCGACATCCGCGTTGCGGGAGAGAGCGCGCGCTTCGGGGTTTCGGAAGCGCGGTGGTCGCTCTATCCGATGGGCGGCTCGGCCGTCCGGCTGCAGCGACAGATCCCGTACACGGTTGCCGCTGACATCCTCCTGACCGGCAAGCACATCCTCGCGGCCGAGGCCAAGGAGATCGGGCTGATCGGCCACGTCGTGCCGGACGGCCACGCGCTCGACAGGGCCCGCGAGATCGCCGGGACGATCGCGGCGAACGGTCCGCTTGCGGTCGAAGCGATCTTGAAGACGCTCCACCACACGCAGCACATGAGCGAGGAAGAAGCGTTCGCGTACGAGTCGGGATATACGGGAACCGTGATGGGTTCGGAAGACTCGAAGGAAGGCCCACGCGCCTTCGCCGAGAAGCGCACGCCGAACTTCCAACGGAAGTAGAACGCGAGCGTGGATCCGTGCACACCGGTGCTGGTCGGTGCAGGGGTCGCGCACCAGCACAGCGACGACGCGGATCGTGCCCTCGAGGCGGTCGAGCTCATGGCCGCGGCGTGCGAGCGGGCCGCGCCGCGGTCGCTGCTCGCGGCCGCGCAGATCGTGTTGGTGCCGCGCGGCAGCTGGCGGTACTCCGATCCGGGCCGGCTCCTGAGCGAGCGGTTCGGCGCCGACGCACGTACCGTCGTCGGGGAGTTCGGCATCCTGCAGCAGACTCTCGTCACCCGTGCCTGCGGGGCGATCGCTGCAGGCGATCTCGACGTCGCGGTGGTCGTGGGCGGTGAGGCGAGGTACCGAGAGCACCGGGCGCGGGTCGGCGGCGGACGCGCGTCGGAGATCGAACAACCCGGGGCGACGCCCGACGATGTGCTCACGCCGAACGCGGAGATCGTTTCCCGGATCGAGATCGACGCCGGCTTCACACTCCCCGCGGCCCAGTACGCCGTCATCGAGACGGCACTGCGCGCGGCGCGCGGCGTGACCGTCGAGCAGCACGCCCGCGATCTCGCGCAGCTGTGGGCCGCCTTCAGCGACGTCGCCGCCGAGAACCCCGACGCGTGGCGTCGCGACCGAATGGCGGCTGAGTTCCTCGCTCGACCGTCGCCGACGAACCCGATGTACTGCGATCCCTACACACGATGGCACTGCTCGCAGTGGAACGTCGACCAGGCTGCGGCGCTCGTGCTGTGCTCCGCCGCGGCCGCCGAGCACCACCGGGTGCCCCGCGACACATGGGTGTTGCCACTCGTCGCGGTCGAGTCGAACGCGATGGTCCCGTTGTCGGCGCGCGGAGACCTGCACCGCGCGCCCGCGGTGGGCGTGGGCGCCGAGCAACTCGCCGCACTGTCGGGGGTCCACCCGCGCGATGCGGATCACGTCGACCTCTACAGCTGCTTTCCCTCGGCGGTGGAAGTGCAGGCCGACGAACTCGGGTTCGACCGCGACCGCACGTTGACCGTCACGGGCGGCATGACGTTCGCGGGGGGTCCGCTCGACAACTACAACCTGCAGGCGACGGCGAAGATGGTCGAGATGGTCCGCTCGCAACCGGGAACCACGGGCCTGGTGACCTGTATCAGCGGCATGATCACGAAGCACGGCATGATGCTCTGGTCGACCCGACCCTCCGCACGCGGTTTCGAGTTCGCCGACGTCTCGCACGACACGAGCATCCGGACCCGAGTGCTCGACGTCGCATCCGAGCACGACGGCACGGTTCGGGTCGACGGCTACACGGTCGTGCACCGCCGCGACGGCACGCCCGAGCGCGCCGTCGTGATCGCGACCACCCCGGACCGCCGGCGGTGTGTGGCCGCTTCGGAAGACAGCGACTTGGCGACTGCGATGACGACCGACGAGTGGGTAGGCCGCGAGGTCCGCGTGCGCGGAAAGACACTCAGCTAGCGCGAGGTATGCCTAGCTCAAGACGTTCACTGCTCGCGCGATGACGAGGATCGCGAGGAGCAGAGCGACCGCGGACTGCAGCATCATCGCGCCCTTCGCCCAGCGCGACATGGGCATCACATCCGTCGGACTGAACGCGGTCGCGTTCGTGAAGGACGTGTAGAGGTAGTCGAAGAATTCGGGGCGCCATCCGGGCTTGGCGAGCTCGGGGTTGCCCATCTGGGGGAAAAAGAAATCGGGGTACGCACGAACCGCCTGTGCACGCGCGACCGGTCCGCCGCGGTCGAACATCCAGTACCAGAGTCCGAAGATGATGACGTTCGTCAACCAGATGGCGCCGCCCGTCAGGATGAGGTCGCCGGCGTCGTTGATGCCCTCACCGCGCAAGAGGTCGACAATCAAGGCCACTGCTGACGCGATGTTCATGCCGCTGATCACGGCGATGAGCAGGAGCGTCATCAGACGAAGTGGCTTCGAACGCCGATCGATCCGTCTGGGGTTGGCGGCGACGATCCCGATGAGCAAGAGGATTGCGATGCCGGGCAGCAACCAGCGCGGCTTCACGGCGACACGCTCGTGGAGCGACGCCTGCAGCATGATGGCGACGGCGATGGCGATGGTCACCGGCACGCGCGACTCGCCCTCCGTGACCTGGCGCCAGGCCGGAACCAGAACCTCGCTCTCGACGGCGCGGACGACAACTCGGCTCGGATCGAGGAGACGGTCCCAGAACCGGACCCGTTTCGGCTCGGGAGGACCTGTCACGCGCGCCAGTCTGGCGGGTCGAGCGCCGCGATCAAAGCAATTCGCGGCCGCCGATCACGTCCGCTCGTGCAGTGTGTCCGAGAGGAACGCGATGGCGTCGTCCCACGCGTGTTCGTCCGATTCCTGGTGGTAGAGCGTCGACCCGTGAGCATTGAACGCGTGGCCGCCGCCGGGGTACACCTTCACGGTCAGGTCGATCCCCCACCGGTCCCACCGTCGCCGGAGGTGCTCGAGCCGGTCCGGCGGTAGCACGACGTCCTGGTCGCCGATCAGCACCAACAGCGGGCACGCGACGTTCCACATGAGATCGACGACATCCACCGGCTTCTGGTCGTCGTGCTCTGGGAACGTCGGCTGGCTCGGAAAAAACACCACTGAAGCGCCAAGGTCGTGCCGGAGGCACGCTGCGAACAGCGCGAGCGTCCCACCGGTGCAATAGCCCCAGCTCGCCACGCGCGCCGCGTCGACATACGGAAGGGCCTGCACGTAGTCGATCGCGTCCAACAGGTCGTGCACCGCCCGCCGGAAGTCGAGCGCTTCGATGAACGACATCAGCGTGTCGAAGTCGTCATAGTTGTCGGGCTCGGGTGGACCGCTCCCGCGGTAGTAGTCGGGAACGATCACGACGAAACCCAGGTGTGAAAGGGTGGCGGCGAGGTGTCGGATGTAGGTGTTCAGCCCCGTGCCCTCCGCTCCAACCGCGACCGCTGGAAACACGCCGTCGGCTGACGGCCGCGAGAGCAGCGCGGTGGTGCCGACACCGTCTCGCGTTGCGAGGTCGATCGTCTCGAGGACAACGTCGTCGAACTCGTCGGTCGTCGGTCGAACCGCCACGGGCGCCGATAGTAGGAGCGAAACGTCCGCGAGCCGGGTGTCCCGGCTCGCAGTTGAGCGACCCAACGAGTAGGAGCGAAACGTCCGCGAGCCGGGTATCCCGGCTCGTAGTTGAGCGACCCAACGAGCAGGAGCGAAACGTCCGCGAGTCGGGTATCCCCGCTCGCAGTTGAGCGACCCAACGAGCAGGAGCGAAACGTCTGCGAGTCGGGTATCCCCGCTCGCAGTTGAGCGACCCGTCCAGTAGGCCAACGCGATGACGTGCCAGCGGCGCGCGCGGGCGACGCGACGCGTGTAGGAAACTGCGCCGATGCCGGCGCTCCTCGCGGCCGCGGTCGTGTTCGTGTGCTCGGCCGCGGTCCTCATG
>JBKPCV010000104.1:0-8853 GCA_046727575.1 Actinomycetota bacterium | reverse complement strand
AGTACGTACCGCGCAGCACGACGCCGTGCGTGTGCACCACACCCTTCGGCTCCGCGCTCGACCCGGAGGTGTACGTGACCTGCGCGAGATCAGCCGGTACGACTTCGGCCTCGATCGCCGCCAGCAGCTCGTCGTCGATTCCCGGGTCGACGTCGGGCTCGGCTTCGAGCTCGATCGGCGTCGCCCAGCCGCGGTCGGTGCCACCGGTGATCCACACCGAGCGGAGCGACGGCGCGTCGGGAAGAAAGAAGCGCGGCCCCTCGGCGTCCGCGAGGCCGAGCACGCTGTCTTCGAGCATCCGCTGCATGTCGCGTCCGAGCACAGTGCGGGCGACGATGAGCGTGTCGATGTCGCCGATCCGCAGCACCTTGCAGATCTCGGCCGGCCGGTACGTCGTCGCGAGCGGCATGACGAGCGCACCGATCCTGCTGGCCGCGAGCCACGCGATCACCCACTCCTGGCCGTACGTGAAAAACAGACCGATGCGAGTTCCCTTGCCGATGCCGGCGCCGATCATGCGCTTCGCGAGCCGACGTGAACGCTGCTCTGCTTCGGCGTACGTCATCCGACGGTCGGGTGTCACGATGAAATCGACGTCGCCCCACTCGCGCACGGCGCGGTGCAGTGCCTCCGGGATCGTCGGTGTGTATCCCAGGTCGGGGATCTCCACGTCAGGACACCAGCGTCGCCAGGTGGTCGAGGGTGCGGCGCCGGTCGTCGGTGTCGCCGGTGGGAATGGCGACGAAGTCGGTGGCGCCGACGTCGGCCAGGTGCTGTAACTGCCCGGTGACCGACGCCTCGTTCCCCACGATCGAGACGTCGGCGGGCCCGGCGACGCCTTCGCGGTCGAGCACCGCGCGGTATACGGGAATGCTGCCGTATCCGACGAGCTGCTCGTCGGCCTTGGCGCGACCGTCGGCCTCGTCGTCGGTGACGATCGTCGGCAACGCGACGACAACGCGCGGCGCGGCGCGGCCCGCTGCTTCCGCCGCGGCCGTGATCAACGGCACGATCTGCTCCTCGAGCGTGATCGGGCCCGTGCACCAGGTAATGGTCCCTGACGCAACGCCACCCGCCAGCTCGAGCATGCGCGGCTGGAGCGCCGCGAGGAGCACCGGCGGAGGCTCGGCGCCCGGAATCGTCAGCTTCGACCGCGCGGTGATGGTCGTGCCGGCGACGTCCACTTCGCCCTTCTCGAGCAACGGGACGAGCGCGGCCAGGTAGTCGCGCATATGACGCGCCGGCTTCTCGTACGACAGCCCGTAGCTACCTTCGATCGCCGCCTTGTGCGAGAGGCCCAGGCCGAGCAGCAGTCGTCCGCCCGTCGCCGCGTTCACGGTCAGCGCCTGGGCGGCGAGTGCGACGGGATGACGCGGGTACGTGGGGATGACCGACGTCCCGAGCTCGACACGCGACACTTGGGACCCGGCGATCGCGAGCACGGTGAGGGCGTCGAAACCTGCGCTCTGTGGCAGCCACAACGACGAGAAACCCTGGTCGGCGACGGCTCGAAAGCGCGCCACCATCTCGTCGAGCGGCGCGTACTCCTTCGTCGGGAAGAACACGCCGATGCGCATGGCGGCAAGCTACGACGACGGGCGTCCGTCGGACCACCCATGCCCCATGAGCCGGGATACCCGGCTCGGCGATGCTCCGCTCTACGCTCGCAGCGATGAGCCTCGACGCCATCGCGCTCGGCTCGCGTCACGGGCCGTTCGTCGACACGCTCGATCCCGAGCGGATCCGTCAGTACGCGGCCGCGACCAACGACCCGAACCCGGAGTGCCGCGCCGGCACGGTGGTCCCGCCCACGTTTCCGGTCCTCCTCGTCTTCGAGGCCCAATACGCAGGCAACGCAGTCGTACCGAGGGACGCGTTCGACACCGCGCGCGCAGTCGTCCACGGGGAACACGACGTGCTGATCCACCGCCCGCTGGTCCCGGGCGAGGGACTGACGACGTGGTCGATCCCATGGAGCGTGCGCGTGACCCCGGCAGGCACGCGCGTCGTGCTCCGGATGGAGCAGCTCGACTCGGAGGACAACCTCGCGGCCGAGCAGTACTGGACGACCTTCTTCGCCGGGCAGGCGCTCGGCGACGACGCCGGACCCGAGCCGCCGGATCACACGATGCCCGACGGCGCCCGCGCCCGGCCGATCGGCTCCCGCGTCACGCACGTCGACGCGGACCAGGCGCAACGCTACGGGGAGGTGTCGAACGACTGGTCGGCGCACCACTTCGACGAGGCAGTCGCTCGCGCCGAGGGGTTCCCGACGGTGTTCCTCCATGGCCTGTGCACGATGGCGATGTGCAGCCAGGCCGCCGTCGACACCGCCGCGAGCGGCGACCCCACTCGTGTGCGCCGGGTGGCAGTGCGCTTCTCGTCACCCACGTACCTCGACGAAGACCTCACCGTCGATCTCTTCCAGGTCGATCCGACAACCGTCGCGTTCGAAGCCAGATGCGCGGGCGCGACGGTGATCAAGCACGGCCGCGCGGAGCTGCGGGACGCGTGAGCACCGGCTGGGAGGACGCACTATGACCGTCCGGGTCGACCAACACGGGGCCGTCGTGATGATCACGATCGACCGGCCGGAACGCGCCAACGCGCTCGACGGTGCGACGCTCGGCGGCCTGGGCACCGCCTTCGCGGCCGCGGAGGCCGACGACGCGGTACACGTCGTGGTGCTCACGGGCACCGGCGATCGCGTCTTCTGCGCCGGGATGGACCTCCGCGCGCGCGGCGACGAGCGCGTTCCCCCGCGAGGCACGCCCGGGCTCGAGGTGTTCATGAACCGCTGCTACCCGAAGCCCGTGATCGCCGCAGTGAACGGCGCCGCGATGGGCGGCGGCTTCGAGCTCGTCCTGGCGTCGGACATGGCCATCGCCGCCGACCACGCAACGTTCGGGGTCCCCGAGGTGAAACGCGGTGTCGTCGGAGCGGGATGTTCGACGAGGGTCGCCGCCCGCGTTCCGCCGGCGATCGCGTACGAGATGACGCTCACGGGCGATGCGATCACCGCGCAGCGTGCCCTCCAGCTCGGCCTCGTCAACGCGGTCGTCCCGTGGGACCAAGTGCTCGACGCCGCGCTCGCGCTCGGCGAGCGCGTCGCGGCCAACGCTCCGATCGCGCTGCGCATCACCAAGCAACTCGTCTGGCAGGAGGCGCGCAACCACGACGCCGACGAGTGGGCGGCGATCCGCGCCAAGGCCGCGCCGGCCTTTGCCAGCAACGACGCGCGCGAAGGAGCAGCGGCGTTCGCGGAACGGCGCGAGCCGGTTTGGACTGGTACGTAGCAGGACCCGAATAGGGTGTGAAGCGTGAGCATGGTTCGGCGGATCGATCCGCGGCCCGAGTTCCCCGCACGCGAGCCGTCGTCGGTGCGGCGTCTGATGCACCTCGACTACGACTGGATCGACTCGGTCGACGTCCACGTGATCGGCGCGGCGCGTGACGAGGTCACCGACAGCGAGGGCGTAACGCGCGTCGAACACGAGTCGTCGGTCAAGGTCGAGACGGACGGGGGTCTCATCGCCAACCTCCGGATCGCGCCCTCTGCGTTCGATGTCACGCCGCTGATCGGACAACCGCTCCGGCAAGGCTTCCGGGCTCGTGTGCGCCCGCTCTACGACGCGCGCGGCGCGACGCTCGGCCTGCTCCTCGACGACCTCCCGGGCGCGATGATCGCTGCCGGGTACGTGCTGGCGATGGAGCGCACCGTCGGCCCGGGTACGCCGCGCGACTCGTTGTCTGCGCGCGACGGCGACGAGGTGCCGAGCGGCTTCCATCAAGCCGATCTCTGCTCCGGTTGGCGCTCCGACGGCACGATGATGATCGCAGTGCGCGCCGGTGCGGTCCTCCCGTTCGAACCGATCGCGCCGGTGCCGGAGCGACCGGAAGGTGCGGACGGATGGCCGGAACCATCCATCCCGGTCCCCGGTCTGCGCCGTCATCGGCGGATCGACGTCGTGCCCAACGACAACATGTGGCGCGTCGACGCATGGTTCCGCGACACGTACCGGAGCTCGACGGGCGACCACGGATCGTTGCACGAGTACACGGTGGATCTCGTCGTCGACGCACGCACACAGACGGTGCTCGACGTACGCGCGATCCCCCATGCGTTGCCCTGGTTGGAGTGCCCGGCGGCCGCGGACGCCGTCGGGAACCTCGTCGGCGAGCCGATCGAGACTCTCCGCTCGACCGTGCCCAAGCTGCTGCGAGGGATCGAAAGCTGTACGCACCTCACCAACGAGTTGCGCGAGCTCGCCGATCTTCCGTACCTCGTCGACTCGCTCCCGCGCGCGTGACGCACGACGCGCACCGCGCGGTGCTGGGGGGCGCCGATCGGTATCGCGCGCCCGACGAAGGCGGGCCGCGCGACGTCGCCGACCTCCTCCGACTGCTCGACCTCGAGCAGCTCGACCGCGACCTGTACCGCGCACGGAATCCCGAGCAACGCATCCGCTGGCGGCTGTACGGCGGGCAAGTCGCCGCACAAGCAGCGCGCGCCGCGAGCCTGACCGTTCCGAGTGAACGCTCCTTGCACTCGTTGCACGGCTACTTCCTTCGCCAGGGCACTCCCGACCAACCGACGATCCTGCAGGTCGATCGCGATCGCGACGGCCGTTCGTTCTCGGCTCGCCATGTCGTCGCGCGGCAGAACGGCGAGGTCATCCTGAGCCTGCTGGTGTCGTTCCATGTCGACGAAGAGGGCCGCGAGTTCCAGGAGCCCGCGCAGCCGCCGTCGGTCGCCGATCCGGAGGATCTGCCGGAGGATCCCCTCGTCGGGCACAACACGATGTTCGACCTGCGCGCACTGGCGACCGACCAGCGACTCCCACCGTTCCGTGGCATGCCGCACATCTTCTGGGCGCGCACGCGCGGCCCGCTGCCGGCCGATCGGCTCCTGCACGCGTGCGTGCTCACCTATCTGTCGGACATGGGCACGGGGTTCGCGAAGGTGCCGAGCGAGGAACCGATGGGTGGAGCGAGCATCGACCACGTCGTGTGGTTCCACCGGCCCGTCCGCCTGGACGACTGGGTGCTCGTCGATCTCGAGCCGGTGTCGGCCTCGGGTGCCCGCGGGTACTACCGGGGCTCGATCTACAGCCGCGACGGACGACTCGTCGCGAGCCTCGCCCAGGAGCAGCTGATGCGCGGCATACGCGGTATTTAGATCACGCCGTCCGCGCCCAGTGCTCGCAGTTCATCCTCACTGAGTCCGAGCTCGTCAACGAACACCGCACGATTGTGCTCGCCGAGCCGAGGCACATTGCCGACCGTCGCGGTGTCGCCGTCGATGTGGAACGGCGGCGTCGGTACGCGCAACACCCCGAGATCGGGGCTCGAGTAGTCGGTCCACCCGTCGGTCGCGTTGAGCTGCTCGTCGTCCAGCACGTCGCTCGCGGAGTTGACCGGCCCGACCGTGATGCCACGACGCTGTGCCTCGACGAAGAACTCCTGCTTCGTGTAGCGCGTCGTGAGCCCCTCGATCCACACGTCGATGAGGTCCGCGTAATGGATGCGCGCCATCGGCGTACCGGAGAACTCCTCGGAGAGGATCTCCTCCACACCGGTCTCGTCCCGGACCCACTCCGCGAGCAGGCGCCAGTGCTCGGGCATGTAGCCCACGATGCTCACCGCGCCGTCCTTCGTCGCGTAGTGACCGTGCGGGCCCGCGTCTCTGCGCTTGCCCGTGCGCTCCTGGTCGAAGCCACCCTCGAGGATCACCAGCGGGCTGACTTCCATCGCAACGCTGATGGTGGCTTCCTGCACGGAGATGTCGACGAGCTGCCCGCCGCCGTCGTGGTCGCGTGCCGTCAAGGCAGCCATCGTGCCCATCGCCGCGTTCAATGACGCGGCCATGTGCGCGAGCCCGCCTCCCGGCGCGAGCGGCGCCCGGTCGGGATCACCGATCGACGGCATCGCGCCGCTCGACGCCCAACCGAGCACGTCGCCGCCGCGCCACCGGCGACGCGGGCCCGTGAGCCCGAACGGGGTGACCGATGTGTACACGAGTCGTGGGTTGCAGGAGTGCAGGTTCTCGTAGCCGAGCCCGAGCAACTCCATCTCGCCCACTGCCGCAGTGGTCACGAGCACGTCGCTGACACGCGCGAGCGTGCGGAACAACTCCTGGCCGCGCTCGACCGTCAGGTCGATCGTCACCGACCGCTTGCCAGCCGCCATGTACCCGAAGTGCGCGCTCACCGACTTGCCGGAGGGCGCGGTCACGAGTGGAGGCGTGCGCCGCGCCGCCGAGCCGCCGGGTGCCTCGACGAGCATCACGTCGGCACCAAGGTCGGCGAGCATGCGTCCGGTATAGGCCGACGCTTCGCCCGCGAGGTCGAGCACGCGCAGGTCGCGGAGGAGCGCGACGCGGGTCACTCGGACGTTTCTCCGTGTGACAGACGATCCATCATGACCTGCGCGGGATCGAAGGTCGGCTGTCCCCACGGCACCAGGCGCTGCACCCTGCGCAGCCAATGAAGGTAGGGGCGTTCGAGGACGATGTCTTCGCGCTCCATCACGTGCACGACGCCGTCATCGATCAGCCGCTGGATCGTCGCGTCGTCGAGGCCGACGACGTCGCGCAGGATGTCACGACTGTGCTCGCCGAATGCCGGCGCGGCACGCTCCGATCGTGGCGGCGTCGCCGACAAGCGAACCGCTTGACCGAACACCAGATCGCGCGGGAAACGGGCGTGTGGGAGCGCGTGGAAGAAGTCGCGCGCCGCGAGCTGTGGGTCGGCCAGCAGATCCCATCCGTCGAACACCGGTGACGCGGCGACCCCGAACGACTGCAACTCGGCCGCCGCCTCCGAGTCGGTTCGGACGCGCGTCCACGCACTGAGCACCTCGTCGAGCTCGTCGTGGTGCGCGAGCCGGTTCTCGAGGGACGCAAACCGGGCATCGACGGCGAGCGCGTCGAGACCCGGGACGCGACACAGGGCGTCCCACATGGCGTCGTCCTCGACGGCGATCGCGACCCACCGCTCGTCGCCGCGTGACGGGTAGACACCCTGTGGGGCGCGATCGGGTGCGCGGTTGCCCATCGCGGCTTGAGCACGCCCCGTGACCTGGGCGGCAACGATGGCAGGCCCGAGGCACGCCAACGCCATCGCGTACTGCCACACTTCGATACGCGCGCCCTCCCCGGTCTGTTCACGGCGACGGAGCGCCGCGAGCACCGCGACGGTCGCCGCCTGCGCCGAGACGAAGTCGGGATAGGCGAACCCGATCTGCACCGGGTCGCGGTCGGGCCAGCCAATGAGGTGATCGATCCCCGACGCCGCCGCGAGATTGTGACCCCACGTCCGGTACGAACGGTACGGACCTTCGGAACCGAACGCGGGGAGGGTGACGTGCACGATGTCGGGCCTGAGCGCGCGGAGCGCCTCGTATCCGACACGGAGCTCGGAGAGCGCCTCTTCACTCACGTTCGTGACCACGACGTCGGACGCCGCGACCAGCCGCTCGAACACCGCGCGGCCTTCGTCGCGATCGATCTCCAACCCGATACTGCGCTTGTCGGTCGACGAGAAGTTCAGCGACGGCAGGGTGTCGCGCCGCACGGACCAGTCGAAGTCTCGTGGCAGCCAGCCCGCGCCTCCCAAACGCAACGAATCAGGACGGCGGGCGGACTCCACGCGGATGACGTCGGCCCCGAACTGCGCGAGGTTGCGTGCCGTGACCGGTGCCGCGATGCCGTAGCCGAGCTCGAGGACACGAACACCGTCGAGCGGGAGCATGCGCGGGGCACGCTACTCTCCCGCGCGACGCGACCTCTGGGGACATGGTGTGAGTCAGCGCAGGTTCAGCGCGCCTCGGAGAGCCTCTCGCGGTCGAGCTCCCGAATGCCGGCAAGGAGCAGCGCGGCGCGGAGGCGCAACGCTTCCGCCAGGTCGACAATCTCGTCGCTGGTCCAGGCGTAGATCGCGCCCATCGTCAACGACGACAGCATCTCGCCGAAGCTGTGCGCGTCCGTGACGTTCGGCAATTCGCCGGTCTCCTGCGCGTGCGCGAACACGGCCTGGAAGGACCGCCGGAACCCGTAGTGCTCACCGGTCGGATCGGCGCCGCGAGCCGGCCGGCGGTAGAACTCGGCGATCGTGCGAGCGACCGCAGCGCGGGGCGTGTTCGTGATCCGGCGCGCGAGCGAGGTCAGCAGCTCGTCGAGCACGTCGTCGACCGGACGTTCGGTCGCGAGAGCACGCGTCGCCTCCTTGAACATGGCCTCGGAGGTGCCCCAGCCCACTTCGAGCAGGATGTCCTCCTTGTGCGCGAAGTGGAAATAGAAGGTCCCCTTCGTGACACCCGCGGCCTGGACGATCTCCTCGACCGTCGTCTCCTCGATGCCCTTGTCGAAGCCACGCTCGGTCCAGAGCTTGACTGCAGCGTTCACGAGTTGCTGGCGCGTCCGGCGCGAGCGTTCCTGGACGAGACCTGACCGCCGCGGTCCGGAGCCGCTCCCATTGCCGACCACCTCGTCCGTACGGCGTCCGGACCCGGATGTGCTCGCGCGTGCCACGGTGCTCCCTGTCTCATGCCGGATCGCCCCGGGTTTCCTACCCCCGACTGTCCACGAACGCCGCAATGGTAGGGCAAATCGCCACTGTCGGTCCTCGCGTCTTCGGTCGCAGTGCAACAACCTTGGATACTCTCCGCATCATGACGATCGCGATTTCTGATGCACACCGCGAGCTGGCGTCGGTCGCGGGCTCGTTCCTCGAGAACCACAAGGCACGCGCTGCCGCGCGAGCGCTGCTCGACGCGCCCGAGGAGTCGCTCCCCTCGTTCTGGAGCGACCTCGCGGGCCTCGGATGGCTCGGCCTGCACATTCCCGAGGCATAC
>JBKPCV010000103.1:0-14945 GCA_046727575.1 Actinomycetota bacterium | reverse complement strand
GCGCTCGCAGGCGAACAGCTACCGAACGATGAGTAACCCGCAGAATCTATGTCGAGGTGGCGTCTTTCCCGAGCAACCGATCGATGTTGGCTCGGAACTCGCGCGACGTGAATGAGCGTTCCTCGGCAGTCAATGCGAAGTCGATTACGTTCAGCACCGCTCGCTCCAGGTGCAAGTTGAGGGCACGCTTGGTGTCCTCGCATGCCTGCCGGGGCAGCGCGGCAATCCGGTGCGCGCAGGCGAGCGCCTGGTCGAGGAGCTCTGCGTCAGGTACGACGTGGTTGGCGAGGCCGATCTGTGCGGCGCGGTCTGATGGGATGCGGTCGCCGGTGAGGGCGTACTCCTTTGCGAGTTGCAGGCTCATCAGCAGGGGCCAGGTCACGGCGCCGCCGTCGGCGGCGACGAGACCCACCAACGCGTGGGGATCGGCGAGGTGCGCGCTTTCAGCCATGAAGACGATGTCCGAGAGCGCGACCACGCTGCATCCGAGACCGACGGCCGGTCCGTTGACTGCCGCGATGATCGGCAGGCGGCACGCGACCATGTTCGCGACGAGATGGCGGCCGTCAGTCAGGCTCTCATGCCGCAGATCGGCGTCGTCGATGAGCTCGTCGAGATAGGAGTAATCACCGCCAGCGCAGAAGGCCCGGCCCTTCCCGGTAATCACCGCGGCTCGCGCGTCGGGGTCAGTGTCGAGCTGCGGGAACACGGCAGCCAGCCCTTTGTGGAGGAGATGGTTCGTGGCGTTCAGCTTGTCGGGCCGGTTCAACCGGACGATCCGGACGGGGCCGGTCGGCTCGACGTCGATCTCGTCCGGGAGGTCGTACACGAAGGTCATGGATCGCACTCCTGCGTCGTGTCGGCGGTGCTGAGGACCACCATCCTGCATGTTCCTATCGGTCAATGATCAGCCCGTAGACACGCTCGACATGAAGCCGCACGACCATCCGGTGGTCGCCGATCATCTCCTCATCAAATCCCGCGCGATCGGTTGCGGCGCCGAGTTCGTGGTGGACCTCGAACAATTCGTCGGTGGCCGCGTCACCGGGCTGCTCGGCGATGGCAAGTGACACGTGGCCCTCCGCAACCGCGAACTGCAAAAAGTCGGTGCCGGCGACGTACAACGCTGCTCTTGGATCGCGCCGCAGGTGACGTCCCTTTGCCCGCACGGTCGTCGTCGACATCCGGATCGTGTCCGTGGACCGGTCGACCAGGTAGTAGACGTTGGACAGGTGTGGCATGCCGCCGGCACCGATGACGCCGAGGACTCCTTCACGTCGTCCCAGGACGATTTCCCACAACCGAGCAGTCGTCGCTTGATCGGCGCGCTGCTCAGTCATGTGGCAGCGTCACCGGCCACCAAGTTCGTCCATCCTCGCCGCTCCTCGCACCGCATCGATGCTGAACGAGTGTCTAGCGTGGGAACCGAAGCGTCGAGTGAGGGGTTGTCGATTCATCGGCGCACATCCGTACATGTCACAATCCTCGCAGTCCTCGAGTGCGCGAGGTGGTGAATGACCGCGACCCGACGGGTCGGCACGGTGACATCGAAAACCCGAGTTCTGCTGCTCGACGTGACCGAGCAGTTGATGCTCGACGAAGGGTACGCCGCCGTCAGCTCTCGAAGCGTCGCCGCCAGAGCCGGTGTGAAGGCGCCGCTCGTCCATTACTACTTCCCGTCCCTCGATGATCTCTTCATCGCTGCGTTCCGACGGCGGTCCGAGCGAAACCTCGAGCGCTTGGCAAGTGCGCTACAGGGCGACGACCCGCTGCAGGCCCTCTGGGACTATGCAAACGACAAGACGCACGTGGCGCTCACGCTCGAGTTCCTCGCGCTCGGCAATCACCGCAAGGCGATCCAGGCAGAGCTTGCCGAGGTTGCCGAGCGGTTCCGGAAGGTGGAACTCGAGGCTTTCACGTCGGTGGCGGCGTCATCGGAAATCGATCTCGACGAGTTCCCGCCGGACGCGCTCCTCCTGATCATGATGGCGATCCCGACCGTGGTCGTCCTGGAAGAGTCGCTCGGGATGTCCTCGGGTCACGAGCACGCGCTCATGCTCGTGGAGCGGTATCTCTCGCAGTTCCGGGGCGCACCGCTCCGACGGCCGACGGTGGCCAAGAAGACGGCGCGGTCGACGAGGAAGCCGGCGAAGTCGACGAAGAAGGCGGCGAGGTCAAAGAGGGCGGCGAAGTCGACGAAGAAGGCGGCGAGGTCCGCCACGAAGGCGTCGTCGCCGAGCCGTCGGCGGTCGTGACACCGGCCGCAAGCTGATACCGGGATCCGGAGCGGCGAGGCGAGTCTTGCACCGCCACCTCGCGCTTCGCTAAACATCCGTTCAGCATTGATCTCCTGGGAATGGGGGACGCGGTGGAGCTCGAGGGAAAGGTCGGACTCGTGACCGGGGCCGGGTCCGGCATGGGCCGGGCAACGGTCCGGCGCCTCGCCGATGAGGGAATGAACGTGTGCGCCCTCGACATCAACGGTGACGCTGTCCGCGCCGTCGCCAAACCGATCGGCGCGCTGGCGATCACGTGCGACGTCTCGGATGTCGACGAGGTGGACGCAGCGTTTGCGCAGTGCCTCGAGCACTTCGGCAGGCTCGACCTCGCGCACCTGAACGCCGGCGTCTCGATCTCGTGGTCCGGCGACATCGCGGAGCTCGACGTCGCCAACTACCACCGCGCGCTCGGTGTCAACCTCCACCACGTCGTGTACGGCGCTCGCGCCGCGGTGCGCGCGATACGGCAGCGGAGCGACGGGTCGACCGGAGGTGCCGTCGTGGCCACGTCGTCGATCGCAGGGCTCGAGCCGTTCCCCGGCGACGCCGTGTACACGATCGGCAAGCACGGCGTCATCGGCCTCATCCGTTCGATCGCGCCGAAGCTCGCGGCTGAAGGAATCGCCGCGCATGCCGTCTGTCCGGGCACGACCGACACCGGAATGCTGAGCGAACCCACCAAGGAGTTCCTCGCCAGCCAGGGTGTCCCGCTGATCCCACCGGAGGACATCGCCAACGCCGTCGTGGTCGCTGCAACATCATCGATCGAGATGACGGGGACGTGCTGGGTCGTCAATCCCGACGAGCCTCCCTTTGCATTCGGCTTCAACGACGTGCCGGGACCGCACAAGGTCCTGAACGCCCTCCGCTGATGTCGGTTTGGCCGAGCCGTCAGGCGCGACTGCCGGCGATGAGATCGAGAATCGACGACGGCGTGAGTGGCAAGCGGCTGACGGTGACACCGAACGGTGCGAGCGCGTCTGCGACAGCGTTGGCGACCGCGGGCACTGCACCGAGGACGCCGCCTTCGCCGACGCCCTTGTAGCCACCCGGCCCGGGCCCAGGCGTGTCGACGTGGCCGAACTCGATGTCGGGGACTTCGGCGGCGGTGGGCACGAGGTAGTCCATGAACGTCGTGGCAGTGGGATTGCCGTCGTCGTCGTAGGCGAGGTGCTCGTACAGCGCACCGGCGATGCCCTGCACCGTGCCGCCGGCGATCTGGCCCTCGACGATGTTCGGGTTGATCATGGCGCCGCAGTCCTCCACGGCGATGTACCGCAGCACCGTGACGTGGCCGGTCGCGACGTCGACCTCGCAGGTACACACGTGCGTCGCGTTCGCCCAGTTCGAACGGGTCACCGCCTTGTAGCGGCCGCTCGCCTCGAGGCCCGGCGGTACGTCGGCAGGCAGCGCATCGGGCTGGAAGTACGCGAGCCTGGCGATCTCCGTGAGCGACATGCCCTTTGTCGGCGTCCCCCGCACACTCGCTCGGCTGGCGGCGAGCTCGATGTCGGCGGGCGCGGCCTCCAAGAGGTGCGCAGCGATCGCAACGACCCGACCACGAAGGGCCGACGCGGTCTCGGTGACGGCACCGGCCAGCATCGAGCCGCTGCGGCTGCCGCCGGTGCCAGCGCCGAACGGCGTGATGGCCGTGTCACCCTGAATCGTCGACACGTCGGCGATGTCGACACCCAAGGCGTCGGCGGTGAGCTGCACGACTGCCGTCTCGAGGCTGTTGCCGCAGGACCCACCCGAGACGTACACGTTGACCGTGCCCGACGGTTCGATGCGGATCGTGGCGCCTTCGGTCCCGTACATCCCGACGCCTGGCGTCGTCGGCTCGACGTACGTGCACGTCCCGACGCCCAGATGGCGGCCGAGCGCTCTCGCCTGGGCCTGCTCACGGCGGAAGCCGTCGTAATCGAGCATGTCGACCGCCAACTCGAACGTCTCGAGCGGGCTGATGTGGTCGAACGTCATCCCGTTCGGATTGGTGTAGGGCTGGTCCTCCTGGCGGAGCAGGTTGCGCCGCCGCAGCTCAACGGGGTCGAGGCCCATCTGCCGCGCGGCGTGGTCGAGCAGGAGCTCGCGGGCGAGGGACTCGAACACCCACGGACCGCGGTAGGCCGTCCGTCCGACGGTGTTGGTGTAGATCGACTTCGTCGTGAAGGTCCCCGTGGGAACGCGGTACGGGCCGGGGAACAGCGCGCCGACCGTGGAGGCGACGGCGACTGGGAACGGCACCGGGTACGCGCCGCAGTCCTCGACGAAGTCGATCTGGGCCGCCTTGATCGTGCCCGACTCGTCGAACGCCATGCGCGCCACCGCGTGCTCATGACGCGACTGGCCGGCGGTCATCAGGTTCTCGCGTCGGTCCTCGATCCACTTCACCGGCGCCGGAACCTTCAGCGCGGCGAGCATGACGCACATCTCGTCGCGGAGGACCATGATCTTCTGGCCGAACCCGCCACCGGTGTCGCGCATGATCACGCGGATCCGATGTTCCGGAACGCCGAGCAGCCGCGACGCGAACGCCCGGACCTCGTGGGGCGCCTGCGTCGCGCAGTAGATCGTGATCTCGCCGCTCCCGGGGTTGTGCTCGATGACGATGCCCCGCGTCTCCATCGGGCACGCGGACTGGGACTGCTGATCGACCGTCAACGTGACGACGTGGGCGGCTGAGGCGAACACCTCCTCGACGGGCGACACGGGCGCGCCGGCCATGCCGCCGATGAGGTTGCTGCCGCGGGCGTCGTGCACGAGCTCGGGCGACTCCGCGGCAGCGAGGAAGTCGACGACCGGGGGTAAGGGCTCGTACTCGACCACGACGAGGTCGGCGGCGTCCTCGGCGACGTAGCGATCCTCCGCCAGCACGAGCGCGACGGCATCCCCGACGAACCGGGCCTCGCCCTCGGCGAGTGGCGGGCGCGGCGTGTCGTTCGGGACGGGACCGAGCAACGTGTACCACTGCTCGTGCACACCCGGGTTGAGGTCCTCCGCGACGAAGACGGCGTGCACGCCTTCGAGTGCGCCAGCCTCGGATGTGTCGATGTCGAGGATGCGGGCGCGCGCGTGCGGGCTGCGGACGAAGCAGGCGTGCAGCGTGCCGGGCAGTTGGACGTCGTCGACGTAGGTGCCGCGTCCCGTCAGCAGCCGGGCGTCCTCGACGCGGTGGACGCGGCTGCCCGCGTACCGCGTCGCGCCCGCGTATGCGGTTTCCGTCATGTCAGGTTTGGTCTCTCGGAGTCATGTACCGGCGAGGCGAGCAACAACCGGGGCGAACTCGTGCATGTGCGCGTGCGGGACGGTCACGTAGCGGACGCCGATGACCTCCCGCCGTCGCTCGAGCCGCTCGACAACCGTGTCGACCGACCCGATCAGCACGTTCGGGTGGTCGAGGAGTCCCTCCTCGGAGACGTGCATCATCGCGACGACTTGGTCGAGGGCACGACGCGTGTCGCCCGTGACGTCCACCCAGTACGGCGAGATCTCGAGCTCGATGTCGTCGAACCGGCCCCCGGCTGCGTCCCTGATGATGCTGACGCGTCGGACAGCTTCCTGCTCCGGAGTGAGACCCGCGTCGCTCACTGTGAGCGGGACGTAGTTCAAGCTCGCGATGTCCGCATGCCGCCCGGCGAGTCCGAGGATCCGTTTGCGGTCGCCGCCGATCATGAGCGGCGGGTGGGGACGTTGCACCGGACGCGGCACACCCGCGTAGCCACTGACCCGCACATGATCACCGATCTCGTCGATCGGGTCGCCGGACCAGTGCGCCTTGAGCAGGGCAACCACCTCTTCCAACTTGTCGACGCGCTGCCGACCCGGCTCGAACGGAATACCCATGGCGCCGTACTCGTCGGCGAGGTAGCCCGCGCCGAGGCCCACCTCCACCCTGCCGTCGGAGAGCAGGTCGATCGTGGCGGTCTCCGCGGCGAGCACCGCAGGAACGTGGTAGTCCACGCAGAACACGCGGCACCCGATCCGTAGCTGCACCGTGGCCTCGGCCGCCACCGCCATCGCCGCGACCGGCGCGAGGTTCTGCGGCAGGTGGTTACTGCGGTCGTAGACGGGTCCGGGGCCGAGGTAGTGGTCGGCCACGAACAACGTCGAGAACCCGAGATCTTCCGCCTGGCGAGCGACGTCCCGCCACGCCGAAGCCGACTCGGCAGCCATCGCCTGGACGCCGAAGCGGAACGGACGAACGTGCGTCATAGCGGAGTTGCGTCGCCGTTCACTGGATGGCGCGGCGAGGAGCTCAGCCGACGGGGGCGCGGTGTTACGGTCCCGTCGTAGTGACGATCACGCCATCTCACACGGCCGTGTGCGTTTCGAACCTCGAGCGGTCGCTTCGCTTCTACACCGAGGGACTCGGCTACCAGGTCCTGGAAGGGTTCGAGACCGGGGACGAAGTCGCCGGCTTGTGCGAGATCGAGATGCCACCTCCGATACAGATGTACGCGCAGTTCATCGCCAAGGACGGTGTGAAGCTCGAGTTGGTCCACTGGCCAACGCCGGGCGTGCACGGGACGCCATCGCGGACACGCAATCAGCTGGGTCTGACACATCTGTCCTACGAAGTGACGGACCTGCCCGCAGTCGAGGCTCGGCTCGTCGCCTTTGGCGGCACGGTGATCGAGGGGACCCGAACTCACGTCGACACGGCCGCGTACCAGGTCGACCTCGTCTTTCTCGCGGATCCCGACGGCACACGAATCGAGCTGGTCGAGCACCGGGCCGTGGAGGGTGACGACGGAAGCGGGAGCTGACTCGAGCACGCGAGCGCCGCAGCCATCTGGCCCGGCCACACCGAACGGGGGAGAGGATCCAAACGAGGCGTCACAGGACGGAACCACCGTTGACGCCGAGCACCTGTCCCGTGATGAAGCCCGCATCGTCGGAGCACAGGAAGGCGCACGCGGCTGCGATGTCGTCGCCCGTTCCGAGTCGGCCGAGCGGGATTGCCTCCGCAATGGTGTCGCTGCTCGGCAGGTTCCCGACGTCCTGCGAGTGCCGCAACATGGGCGTGTCGATGGATGAGGGCGGGACGTTGTTCACGGTGATCTGGTACGGCGCGAACTCACGTGCCAGCGTCTTGGTCAGCGCGATCACGCCTGCCTTCGATGCTGCGTACTGCGCCATGCGCGGTGATCCGCGCTGTGCGCTCGACGACGAGATCGTGACGATGCGTCCCCAGTTGGCCCGGATCATGTCGGGGATCGCCGACTGGATCGAGTGGAACGTGCCGGTGAGATTCACCTCGAGCACCCGGTTCCACGACTCGAGTGTCACCTCGAGGAACGGCTCGAACCAGGTGATGCCGGCGCTGGTGACGAGGATCTCGACCGGCCCGAGCTCTTGGCGCACGGCATCCATGGCGGCGTCTACGGAGGAACGGTCGACGACATCGCAACGGCAGCCGATGGCGCTTCCGCCGATCCGTTTGGCCATCGCAACGGCTCCGTCGCCGTCGATGTCGAGCACGGCGACACGGTCACCCCGAGCGGCAAGGTGTTCGCAGATCGAGCGGCCCATACCCGAGGCACCGCCGGTCACTATGGCCACGCGCTCAGCCACCGATGCGGCCTTCCCTCATGATCCGGATCGTCACGAACGGGCCGCCCGGTTCAGATTCGCTTGTAGATCTGGCCGTCCTTCATCACGAACCGGACGTCCTGCGTCTTGGTGATGTCCTCGGTCGGGTCGCCGGGCACGGCGATGATGTCGGCCAGGTACCTGGGCGCGAGCTTGCCGAGCACGTGCTCCATCTCGATGAGCTCTGCACTGACGACCGTCGCGGCGCGGAGGGCCTCCAGCGGCGTCATGCCGCGGTCGACCATGGCCCAGAGCTCCAGGGCGTTCTTGCCGTGCGGGATGCCCGGCGCGTCCGAACCACACGCGATCTTCACGCCGGCCTTGATGGCTTTGCCGAGCATTGCCTTGGCCTGGGGGAACACCTCGGCGGCCTTGGCCCGGTGCACGGGATCCGCCTTCTCCAGGGCCATGCCCTCGGACAGCGCGCTGGTCGCGACGAGAAACGTGCCGTGCTCGACCATCATCTGGATCGTGTCGTCCGACGCCAGCGACCCGTGCTCGATGCAGTCGACACCGGCGCGGATGCAGGCCCGGATGCCTGCGTCGCCATGGGCGTGGGCCGCGACGCGGAGGCCGGCGCGGTGGGCCTCGTCGGCGATGGCCTCCAGCTCCTCGTCGGAGTACTGCTGGGCGCCCACGGCGCTGTTGTAGGACATCACGCCGCCCGAGGCCGAGATCTTGATGAGCTTGACGCCGTGCTTGATCTGATACCGCACCGCCTTTCGGACCTCGGGGACGCCGTTGGCGATGCCCTCCTCCACGCTGAGCGGCATGATGTGCGGCGCGAGGTTGCGCACCATCGTGGGGTCGAGGTGGCCGCCGGTGGGACTGATGGCGTGGCCGGCAGGAAAGATGCGCGGGCCCGGGAACCAGCCGTTGTCGATGCCGCGCATCAGCGACACGTCCAGCACGTAGCCGTCGGTCTTGACCATGAGGCCCAGGTTGCGCACGGTTGTGAATCCGGCCTCGAGGGTCGTGCGCGCATTCACAGTCCCTCGCAGCGTCCGGTACACCGGGTCGTCCTGCACGCCGTGCAGCGGGTTCGGGAGGCCGTCCGGGTTCTCGGGGCCCGAGATGCACAGGTTGAGCTCCATGTCCATCAGTCCGGGGAGCAAGGTGACGGCACCGAGGTCGACTTCGTCGCCACTCGCCGGAACCGTGGGATCGACGGAGACGATGCGGTTGCCCTCGACCACGATGGCCGCGGGGGACTTGATTTCGCCCTCGTCGATGTCGAGCCAGCGGTCGGCCCGCAGGATGGTCACGTCGCTCATCATGGTCACAGGACGGGCTGCACGATGCAGTCGACTTTGGCCGCGCCGGTGTCGGGCACCCGGACCTGTTTCCAGATCTCGACCGGGAACGAGACCTCGATCAGCGAGCACAGCATGTAGACGAGATTCTTGGCTTCCTCGGGCATCGAGTCCAGCGGGTACTGGTCGCAGAACTTGATGGCGTCCTCGGCGCGCGGGACGAGGGCGTCGTAGAAATCCTGTACCTCGTCGAAGCTGCTGGCGAGGCGTTCTTCCCAGCGTTCGTCCTCCGTCGGCTTGCACCACTTGTCGGCGAAGCGCTCCAGATCGGCGAACTCGTTCGGTAGTAGTGCCGTGCTCATGCTTGCCCGCTCTCGGCTCCTGCACCATGGGTCGCTCGCTGCGAGCCGGGATACCCGGCTCGCGCACGCTCGCGCATGGCACTCATCGTCCCTTCTCAGCCTTGTAAGCGTCAATCCATCGGTCGGTTTCCTCGATCAGGGCGCGGCAGAGTACCTCTTGATCGCCGATCGGAAACCGATCGATCACTCCTGACTCCAGCGACGACTGCGTCGCCTCGAGCGTGTTGGCGTCCTGGAGCAGGAACTCCTTGAACGACACGCCTGCCAGGTCGTGGGCCAGGTACTCGCGGGCCGTCTTGGCGGGGGCGAAGTGCAAGGTGCCCTCGAAGATGTGCGTGTTGTGCGACGTCGGCCAGTACGTGTACGACATCAGCCAGTCCTGCGACCAGATGCCGAGCAGGAAATTCGGGAACACCTGGAACGAGTCCAATCCCCAGGGGTACACGCCACCTGGGTTGACGCCTTCGGGATAATTCTCGAGGCCGACGTCGGGCTTGTCCCACGGCCCGAAGAGTCCACTGCGCATGATCACGTCCATTGGCTTCCGCTTGTCGTCCGGTAGCTCCCACGCGCGGATGCCACCGGTGCTCACCACGCGATGCGGCTGCCGGACCTCGTAGTACGGCGCCTCGAATCCGGCCTCAATCATCGGGTTCGCCAGCGCGGGAGGGTTCTGGCGGTGATGCAGAACGGGTGCGTGGTAGAACTCCTGCGCCGCGTCCACGAACAACTTCCAGTTCGCGTTGACGTACGTGCGATAGACGCGGCGCTCGCTCATGAGCTCGAACGGGTAGCCGTGGAGGTTCACCAGGAGCGGACCCAGGAAGTCGTGCAGCGGCTGCGCGGGCTGCTCCGCGAAGTTCACGAAGATGAAGCCCTGCCACACGTCGCAATGGACCGGCACCAGCCCGAACTCGCTCTTGTCGAGGTCGAAGAACTCCTCTTCCTGCTGCACGAACGTCAACGATCCGTCGAGGGCGTAGCGCCACCCGTGGTACTTGCACGTGAACTGTCTGCAGATGCCGCTCGTCTCTTCCTTCGGATAGTCGTTCCAGACGAGCTTGTTGCCCCGATGCCGGCAGATGTTGTGGAACGCGCGGATCTCGCCGTCCCGGTTACGCACCACCACGATGGAGGTATCCGCGACCGCGATCTCCTTTGTGAAATAGGAACCAGTCTTCGGCACCTGCTCCACCCGTCCGACGTGGAGCCACGTGCGCTTGAAGATCGCCTCCTTCTCCAGCGCGTAGTACTCGGCCGAGGTCGCGCCCTCGTAGGAGACCGGCTTGGTTCCGAGCCCGTAGTGCTCGGTCCAGCTGCCTTCCGGAGGCTTTGGCAAGCGGGACATTGCGAACTCCTCTGGTCGGTTGCCTGCGGGTGCGGGACGCCTCGGGCGTCGGGGCTTCACGGGCAGACGAAGCCGCCGTCGACGGGCAGCGCGACTCCCGTGATGAAGGACGATTCGTCGCTCGCGAGGAACAGGGCGGCGGTCGCGATCTCGGACGCGAGGCCCCAGCGGGCCATCGGCACGTTCTTAGGCGGTGGATAACTGTCGGCCGGCGGCTGCTGTCCAATGGTGCCGGTGTCCCGCGCGCCCTTGACGAGGCCCGTCCAGAACATCCCCGGGCAGATCGCGTTGACCCGGATGTTCTGCTCGGCGTAGTCGAGCGCAGCAGCCTTGGTCAGCTGGATCACGCCGGCCTTGGCCGCGCCGTAGACCGAGTGACCTTTCCAACCGACCAGCCCGGCGGCCGACGCGGTGCTGACGATCGAGCCGCCGCCGTTGCGGAGCATCGCCTGGATGCCGTACTTCATCCCGAAGAAGACGGCCTTGAGATTCGTGCCCTGGACGATCTCCCAGTTCTCCAACGTCTGCTCGTGGAGGGGCATGATCGGGCCGCCGAAACCGGCGTTGTTGAACAGCACATCGAGCTTGCCGAAATGCTCTTCGGCGGTGGCGATCATCCGTTGGACGTCGGACTCGACAGAGACATCGACGTGGACGGGCACGGCGGCCTCGCCGATGCTCTTGGCGACATCCTCTTGCTGCCCGCTGCGGTCGGCACAAACGACCTTGGCGCCCTCCTGCGCGAACAAGACGGCTGACGCCCGTCCCATTCCCGACCCCGCACCGGTGATCACGGCAACCTTGTCGTCAAGCCTTGCCACCGAGTTTCGTCCTCCCTGTCGCGACAGCCTCACCCTCTGCGAGAGAGGGCCGCTAGTTGAACAGTTGTACAGCGACCTTGGGGCGCTCCGCAAGGGCGCGGGTGCCTACCGTCCGGCGAGGTCGGCGACGACCGGTCCGAAACCCTCGAGCCGTTCACCGGGCACGGTGACGTAATTGACGCCGGTCGTTTCGCGACGCTCCTCGAGCAGCTCGACGATTAGCGGCACCGGACCGACGAGCACGTTCGGGTGCTCGCGGAGGACGTCGGGATCGGCGTTGCGGAGCTGTACCGCGCGCCGAGCGAGTGCCTCCTCGGCGTCGTCCGTCACCTCCGACCAGTACGGCGAGCTCTCGATGTCCAGCGCGGCCAAGCGGCTGCCTGCAGCGTCACAGACGAACGCAAGGCGCCGTGCCGCTTCTTCCATTGGCGTGAGACCCGCGTCGTTGATCGGAGTCCATGGCACGTGCGACATGCTGACGATGTCGGCCTCACGCGCGGCGAGCGAGAGGACGCGCTTGCGCGAGCCACCGATCATGATCGGCGGTGCCGGGCGTTGCACGGGATGGGGCAGGCCGGAGTAGCCACCGCCCTTCACGAACTGGCCCTCGCATGCGATCACCTCACCCGACCAATGTGCCTTGACGAGCCGGACCACCTCCTCGAGCTTCGCGACGCGGTCCCGGGGTTCGGCGAAATCCAGTCCCATCCGTTCGTACTCGAGGCGGTTCGTGCCTGCGCCGATACCGAACTCGAGCCGGCCGTCGGAAAGCAGATCCAACGTCGCCGCCTCTTTCGCGAGTGCGGCTGGTACGTGGTAGTCCATGCAGAACACGCGGCAGCCGATGCGAAGCGTCGAAGTCCACGCCGCTGCCGCCGCCATCGCCGCGATTGGCGCGAGTTGCTGCGGCTCCATCAGCGTTCCCGTGCCGCTGGGGCCGGGGCCGAGGTAGTGATCCGCGAGGAACAGCGTCGAGTAACCGAGATCTTCCGCCTTGTGCGCGAACTCGCGCCACTCCGCCGCTGACGTCACCTGCGTCATCTGCACGGCGAAGCGGAACGGGCGTCTCGTCGGTGGACGTTCAGTCATGGCGGGAAGGCGCGTCATCGATGTCGTACGCCAGTGGCACGTTGAACCTCCTCGGTCGCTGACGTCTGCGGCGATCACCGTACTGACCACTCCAGGGGGTCGCTGGTGCTTCCGTCATCCGAGATCAGAGAGGCGAGCGGGCGCTGGCGCGCGTCAGGAGGCCGTCCAGTCGAAGATGACTCCGACCGTTTCTTGGGGGCGTTCGTCCGCAGCGCGATAGGCCGCCTCGGCGTTGGTCGGCGGAACCGCGTCGGTGATGAGTCCATCGAGATCGAACCGTCCCGTGCGCACGAGGTGGAAGAAGAGGTCGTGCAGTGCGCGGTCACCGTCCCAGGGCTGGTCGAGCATGCTGAGGACGTCGTGCGCGCCGACGATGTGGAGCACGCGAGTGATGACGTCGTCGGTGAGCCGTTGCGCCGACGGGGAGCCGGTGTTCCCGAGGACGACGACACGGCCTCGTGTCGCCACGATCGGCAGCGCCGCGGCGAAGACGTCGGCGTTGCCCGTCGCGTCGATCACGCACTCCGGTTGGGCGCCGCCGCACGCGGCGATGATCGCGTCACGATCGGCGATGTCGGCGACTGCAGCGGTCGCTCCGCCCTTCTTGGCGAGCGCGCGTCGCGTGGCGACCGGGTCGACGACCACGTTGTGGCGCGCACCGGCCGCGTTCACCCACCGCACGGTCATCTGCCCGATCGGACCGGCACCGATGGTGAGGACGCGCGCGCCGAGGCCGTACTCCGCGACGCGGGCACCCATCAGCGCGACCTTCGCCAGCGCGAACCACGTCGCCTGTTGAAGATCGACGTCCGACGGAATCAAAGCGCAGCCCAACGCGTCCGTCACGTGGTGCGATGCATGCCCGACGCGTGCCGCGACCAGGTCGCTCACCGCGAGGTCGCGCACGTCGTCACCCGCGGCCACGATCTCGCCGACGCTGCTGTAGCCGGGGTAGAAGGGATACCGCGCGTAACCCTCCCAGTGGGTGCCCGGATCGAAGCGACCGCGGAGCACGATGCGCTCGGTGCCGCTGGACACGAGCGAGTAGCGGGTACGGACGAGCACCTGCGCGGGCCCGACTTCGGGAACGTTGAACTCCTCGAGCGTGACGACGCCGCGCTCGGGGAAGACGACGCGCGACCCGGTGAGGGTACTCAAGGGAGTGCTCCAATCTCGTGAGCCAGCCGGAAGCGCTCGTCGGCCGCCGAGGCTGCCACGACGAGGTCGTACGTGCCCGGATCGACGACCCATCCGTGTGCGGTGACGTCCCACCGCGAGAACGCGCGCTCGGGAACAAGGGCGCGCGCCACCGCCGTCTCGCCCGGGTCGAGGTGGACCTTGGCGAATCCGGCCAGTTGCTTCGGCGGGCGAAGGGCGACGGGTGCGCGCTGGGCGACGTACACCTGGACAACGTCGCTGCCGCGACGCGATCCGACGTTGTGCACCGGTACCTCGACGATCACGTCGTCACCGCGCGCGACAACGCTTGGCTCACCCCATTCGAAGTTGGTGTAGGAGCCGCCGTGACCGAACGCGACTCGCGGCTCGATGCCGCGTGCGTCGTACCACCGGTACCCGACGTGCAACTCCTCGCCGTACCGGACCACGCCCGCCTCCCCCGGGTAGTGCAGGAACGACGGCGTGTCGCGCTCGGCGCGCGGCCACGTCGTCGGCATGCGACCGCAGGGCTCGGCGTCGCCGAGGAGGACGTCGACGATCGCCTCGCCGCCCTCCTGCCCCGGGTACCAGACGACCAGAGCGGCCGGGACCTCGTCGAGCCAGGGGAGCAACATCGGCGCGCCGCAGTTGAGGACGACGACCGTCCGCGGGTTGGCGGCGACCACGCGGCGGACGAGCTCGTCCTGGCCCGCGGGGAGCGCGAGATCGGCGCGGTCCTGTCCCTCGGACTCCCACTCGTGGGTCGACCCGACGACGACGACGGCGACCTCTGCGGCCGCGGCGGCACGCTCGGCCTCGACCAGCATCTCCTCGCGGCTGCCGCCGACCTCCTCGATCCCGACGTCGACGACAGCCACGGTCATGCCGTCCGCGGCGGCCCTGCGGACGAGCGCCCGGTGTTCTTCGCGGTCGACCGAGCGTTCATCATCGGTTGTCGTCGCGCCCGGTAGGCGCCCGCGCCACGCGAGGAAAGAGAGGATGCGGCGCACCTTGTCGTCGACCATGGCCTCGTCGACGGTGCC
>JBKPCV010000102.1:0-28819 GCA_046727575.1 Actinomycetota bacterium | reverse complement strand
GAAGGAGGCATGATGACCGCCATTGAAACCGCGCCCACGGCTGTCCATATCGGCGACGAGGAGTTGCCGTTCGTCGACATCGGCGGCGGCAACATGCTGAAGGTGATCCAGGTCAAAGAGCGCGAAGGCCTGTGGATCGTCGAGAACATCTTCCAGAGCGGCTTCTCGGTGCAGACGCACCGCCACACCGGCCCCGTGTGGGGCTACACGCAGTCCGGAGCCTGGAAGTACAAGGAGTACGCCTACGTGAACCGCGCCGGCTCCTTCCTCTACGAGCCGGCCGGATCGGTGCACACGCTCACGTGCGTCGAGGACGAGACGCGTGTGTGGTTCCACATGTACGGCGCCAACCTCAACCTCGACGACGACGGCAATGTCGCCTCCGTCACCGACGGCGCGAGCTCGCTCGCGGCCTACTACGCGCTGTGTGAGGCGCAAGGACTCCCTCGCCCGAACGTACTGGTCGATTGATGATCGAGCTCTGGGATCCCGACGCCTTCGTCGAGGCCCCACCGCACGAGTTCCTCGCCGAGCTGCGCCGGACGCAGCCCGTCTACTGGCAGGACATGCCCGACGAACCCGGGTTCTGGGCGGTGTTGAAGCACGCCGACCTCGCCATGGTCGCCCGTGAACCAGTGCTGTTCTCGGCAAGTGAGGGTGGCGTGGTGATGGAGAATCTCGACGAGGTGGGCCTGGCGCGGATGCGCGACATGCTCTTGTCGATGGACCCGCCGCGACACGTCGCCTACCGGCGGCCGCTCGTTCCGAGCTTCAAGGCGAAGGTCATCGGCGCGATGGAGGGTCAGATCCGCGCGATCTGCAGAGCGATCATGGAACATGCCCGCGAGCAACGAGACGTCGAGTTCGTCCACGAAGTCGCGGCGCACCTGCCGACGCAGGTCATCGGCGAGCTCGTCGGCCTGCCGCGGGACGACTGGCCGATGATCCAGGCGTGGGCGGAGCGCAATACCAGTGGTCAAGACACCGAGATCACCGAGCCCACCGACGCCGAGTACGGCGACTCCAACGTCAGCATGGCGATGTACGCGATCGAGTTGGCGGCTCGGCGGCGCGCCGAGCCGCCGAGCGAGGACCTCTTGTCGCTCATCCTTGCCGGCAACTTCGGCAGTGGGCCGATGACCGACGTCGAGTTCGGCAGCTTCTTCGTACAGCTCGTCACGGCAGCGAACGACACTACGAAGTCGATGTTGTCCGGCGGACTGCTGCTGCTGATCGAACATCCGGATCAACAGGCCGAGCTCCGAGCGAATCGTGATCTCATCACCGACGCGGTCGAGGAGATCCTGCGTTACGCGAATCCGCTGCACTACTTCCGGCGTACTGCTACCGATGACACCGTCTTGCGCGGTGAGCAGATCCGGAAGGGCGACAAGGTCCTGATGTACTACACGTCGGCCAACCGCGACGAAGACGTCTTCGTCGATCCTCAGACGTTCGATATTCATCGCCGTCCCAACCCGCAGCTCTCGTTCGGGATCGGCGAGCACTTCTGCCTGGGCGCGCACCTGGCGCGGCTCGAGGGACGGATCTTCTTCGAGGAGCTCCTCGACAGCTTCTCCGCCTTCGAGCTCAACGGCACCCCGCGCCGCGTCCGCTCCAACCTCAACAACGGCCTCAAGGAGCTGCCCGTCCGCCTCGCCGCGTAGGCACCAATCCCCGAACTTGCGTCAACAAACGGGGTTATACGCGAGTTATTGACGCAAGTTGGGTCGGTGGCGACTGACTACCCGGTGAAGAACCCGCCGTCGGGGTGGAGCAGCTCGCCGGTGAAGTAGGAGGCGTCGTCGCTCGCGAGGAACGCGACCGCCGCCGCCACCTCCTCGGGCGTGCCGAAGCGACCCATCGGGATCGACGGCATGAACTGGGCCATCGCTTCGGGCATGTCGCGCAACACCTTGGTCATGTTCGTCTCGATGAAGCCGGGCCCGATCGAGTTCACGCGGATGCCTGCAGCGGCGAGCATCTTCGCCGCCTGCAACGTGAGCATCCAGACTCCTGCCTTCGACACGCCGTACGCAGGGGTGCCCGGCTCGGGGTGCCTCGCCGCGATCGACGAGATGGTGACGATCGAGCCGCCCCGCCCCTGCTGCAGCATCTGACGGGTTACCGCCTGCATCGAGAGCAGCGTGCCGGTGAGGTTCACGTCGAGAACGGCGTGCCACTCGGCGAGCGGCACGTTGGCGAACTGCTCCGCTGGGCCTTCGACCGAGTCACGCGCGGCCATGCGAGCTCCCGCCTCCCCCACACCCTTCTCGTCGCTCCGATATCCAGCGTGGGAAATGCCCGCCGCGGTGACGAGCACGTCGACACCGCCGAATTCCTCCACGGCCGCGTTGACCATGGCGTCGTTGTCGCCGGGGTCGGTGCTGTCGGCTAGGACGAACACGCCGCGCCGACCACTCGCTTCGACGTCGACCAACGTCTTCGCGCCGGCGTCTTCGAGGATGTCGGCGACGACGACGTCCATGCCCTCGTCGGCGAACCTCAGGCAGCACGCGCGCCCGATGCCGTTGCCACCCCCGGTGACAATCGCCACCCTTCCATCGAGACCGCGCATGTCCTAGTCCGACATCTGGCTCGTGAACTGGTTCATGTCGAAGTAGTCGCGCCAGGCGGTGATCTTGCCGTCGTTGTTGACTTCGAACACTCCCATCACCGGCAACGCGACGTCGCGGCCCTCTTTCAAGAAGTGATCGACACGTTCGGTCATCACGAGCGGGCCGTTGGCCAGCGAGTGCGACGTCTCGAACCACACCTTGTCCGCCATGCCGAGGAACATGGCGATGGTGTCGCGGATCGCGTCTCGGCCGTTGATCGGATCGAGCGGGATGTTGTGATAGACGGCGTCGTCGCTGAAGCACTCGGCGGCCTTCTCTGCGTTGCCCGCGGCGATCTCGTCGCAGAACTGGTTGACGATCTCCGTCGGCGTTGTCATCGTCACCTCACTCGGGTAGCGGTGTCTTCGAGACACTAGCCCTGAGAGGTTTGCGACGCCCGAGGGCGGTGAATACCGTCTCCGCTCGTCGACCACCGTCGGGAGAGGTGCATCACACGATGAAGTTCGCGCTGTTCTACGAGATCCCGGTCGCGCGGCCGTGGACGCCGGGCAAGGAGCACCAGGCCTACAAGAACACCATCGAGCAAGCCGTGCTCGGAGAGAAGATGGGGTTCCACGCGTTCTGGACGGTCGAGCACCACTTCCTCGAGGAGTACTCCCACTGTTCGAACCCCGAAGTTCTGTACGGTGCGGTCGCCGCGCTCACGAGCACGATCCGCATCGGCTACGGCGTGCGCCTGTTGCCGAAACCCTACAACCATCCGATCCGGACGGCCGAGTCGGTTGCGGTCCTCGACTTGATCTCGGACGGACGCGTCGACTTCGGCACGGGTCGTTCATCGACACGCGCCGAGCTCGAGGGTTTCGACGTCGATCCCGACGAGACGCGCGAGCAGTGGCGTGAGGCGCTCGGTCACATCGTGGGCGCGTGGACGAACGACGAGTACCAGGCCGACGGCAAGTACTGGCGAATGGGCGCACCGCGCCGGGTGCTCCCGAAGCCAATGCAGGAGCCGCACCCTCCGATCTTCGGCGCGACGAGCAGCATGGGCGGCCACAAGGAGATGGGCAGGCAGGGCATCGGGCTGTGCTCGTTCACCGTCGGACTGCCGCCCGAGCAGCTCGCGGACAACATCGCCATGTACCGCGAAGGCCTCGCCGAGTGCGAGACGCCCGCCGGCAAGTTCCTCAACGACACCGCGGCGACGTTCACGATGGTGCACTGCGCGCCAACGAGCGAGGAGGCGACCGACGTCGCGAAGGAGTCGTTCGAGTGGTACCCGCGCTACGGAGGCGGCCTCATCGCATCGGTCGCAGAGTGGATGGAGGAGCGCGGCCGCACCGACGACCTCGACACGTACCAGTACACGGCCGAGACGCTGGCGCGCAAGCGCGAGGGCGTCATGGGTCACATCACGATCGACTACTTACGAGACTCCGGCTCCGCGGTGATGGGTGATCCCGACCAGTGCATCGCGTCCGCGAAGAAGTACGAGGCCGTCGGCTGCGACCTTCTCCTGTGCCTCGTGAACCCGCTCAAGATTCCGCACGACAAGGTCATGCAGTCGATCGAGCTCATGGGCAAGTACGTGCTCCCCGAGTTCAAGTAGTCGTTTTGGCGTTGAGAACCGTCGCTATGCACCAGTGGTTGACGCCAAAACGAGAGGGTTCAGTTGCGCGGGATGTCCTTCCAGGGGACGTCGCGGTCGACGCGCACGTCACCGGGCAGGCCGAGCACGCGCTCGCCGAGGATGTTGCGCATCACCTCGGACGTGCCGCCCTCGATCGTGTTGGCGCGAGTCCGGAGGAAGGACGTGCGCGGATCGCTGGTGAACGACGCAGCCATCGTCCGCTCGCGATGTGCCGGGTAGTCGTACAACACTCCTTCGGGACCCATCAGATCGACGCACAGCTCGCTGATCGCTTGGTTGAGCTCCGCAGTGCCGAGCTTGCCGATCGAACCCTCGGGCCCGGGGTTGCCGATCGCCCGTTGCTGTTGCGCGCGCACGTTGGTGAGCCGCAGCGTCTCGGCGCGGGAGTACAGCTGCATGAGCCGATCCCGCAGCGCGGGGTGATTGCGGTCGGACTTCTTCCAGAGCGCGAATGCAGTCTGCATCACCCCGGGGCCGCGGGGTGTGAGCCCACTGCCGATGAACACGCGCTCGTTCATCAGAGTGGTCACGGCCGTCGACCAACCGGCACCCACCGCGCCGAGGCGGTTCGCGTCGGGAACGCGAGCATTCGTGAAGTACACCTCGTTGAATTCGGCGGTGCCGGTCATCTGCCGGAGTGGCCGCACCTCGACACCTTGCTGGTGCATGTCGATGATGAAGTACGTGAGGCCCTTGTGCTTCTCCACATCCGGATTGGTACGCGCGACCAACAGACCCCAGCGCGCGAAGTGCGCGAGTGACGTCCACACCTTCTGACCGTTCACGATCCACTCGTCGCCGTCGCGTTCGGCACGAGTGGAGAGCCCCGCCACGTCGGATCCTGCTCCGGGCTCGCTGAACAGCTGGCACCACACCTCTTCACCGGTGAACAGCGGACGCAGATAGCGCTCCTTCTGCTCCTCGGTGCCGTGGGTGACGATGGTGGGCGCGCCCATGCCGAACCCGATGGCGTTGCGCAATGCCGCGGAGGGCGCGCCGGCCTTGCCCAGCCGCTCGTTCACCAGCGCCTGCAGCTTCGGAGCGACGCCGAGGCCGCCGTGACCCTCTGGGAAGTGCACGAACGCGAGCCCGTAGTCGAACTGCGCGCCGAGGAACTCTTCGGGCAACTCGCTCTTCGGATCGTGCTCGGCGAGGAGCTTGTCGATGACCTCGTCGACGTGTGCTTCGTCGTCCATCAGTGCCCGCCTCCCCCGACCGGCGCGACCGCCACGTCGGGATGTGGCACGACCGGGCGGATCGAGCAGTCGCCTTCGACGTCGAAGACCCGGTTGATCCGCCCGTTCACCAGGTGCGCGCCCGCGCAGCACGCGAGCTCCACGAGCTCGTCGTCCGTGAACTGTTCGTGCAGCTGCTTCCAGAACTCCGCGTCACCCTCCATCGACAGATGATCGAGCGCGAACCGTTCGGCAAACTCCATCGCCAGACGCTCGCGAGCACTGAAACCCGGCCAGCTCGGGTCGCCGACGTGCTCGTACATCTCCTCGGGCACGCTGCCCTCTTCGAAACGGCCGACGACGTCGCGCGGCGCGCGGAAGCTCTGGCAGACGCGGCATCCGTTGATCTGCGCGATTCGCATCCTCACCACTTCGAACTCGCGCGGCGACAGCGTCGACGAGTAGTAGGCGGTATTGCTGAAGCGCGCCGCGGCACTGCTCAACTCCGGGGCGCGCTCCGTCCAGAGGTAGATCATCGGATCGCGATCTGGGGGTACGTCGATGTTCGGCATGAAGTGCCTCACCTCCGCTCGACCGACTCCGCTAGGCGTACACCCAGCGATGTTCGGGACCCTTTCCGGCCTCGTGCTCGATGACCTGGACGTCGAACCAAATGGGCAGCAGGTACTTGACGTAGAACGCGTGGACCACGACCGATCCCGTCACAAGGTCCTTGAACTCGAGGATCTGGCACCGCTCGTCCTTGTCCCGGAACCGGTGGCACCGCTCGAGCATCTCGTCGACCTCCTCGCGCGATTCCATGAGGAGGCCGAGGTGGTCGAGACCGGGCGACTGCAGGTGCTTGTCAGCCTCCGCGAGGAGGATGAACTGACCGTCGTCAGGACGCAGCAGGTACGCGTCCAACTTCAGAACCTTCGTCTGCATCACGTCCCAGCCGAGCACGCCGCCGTAGAACGACTCGACGTCGGCCTGGAACTCGTCGGTGAACGTCCCCTTGGGAAACGTCAGCTCCATGTGGTTGAAGCGCATCGTGGTCATGAAGAGTCTCCCCACTCGCGTCGGCTCGATGACTCTAGTTTCTCCCGGCGTTAGGGTCGCGCGGTGGAGTTGACGGGCAAGCATGTCGTCGTGACTGGCGGCGCATCCGGGATCGGCCGCGCACTGTGCGAGCGGTTCGCGGCGGAAGGGGCCTCCGTCGTGGTGACCGACGTCGTCGCCGACGGCGCGCGCGCCACGACCGACGGCATCACGGAACGCGGCGGCCGAGCGCAGCCGGTCACCTGCGACGTGCGCTCCGAGCAGCAAGTGAAGGAGCTCGTCGCCGCTGCCGAGCAGGCGTACGGCCCGATCGATCTCTTCTGCTCGAACGCCGGTATCGGATCGCTCGGCGGCATCGACGCGAGCGATGAAACATGGCAACGCGCCCTCGAGACCAACTTCCTCGCGCACGTCTATGCGGTGCGGGCGGTGCTCCCGTCGATGCTCGAGCGTCGATCGGGTTACCTCCTCCATACCGCATCCGCGGCGGGATTGCTGACACAACTGGGTGACCTGCCGTACTCGGTCACGAAGCACGCAGTCGTCGCGCTCGCAGAATGGCTCGCGATCACCTACGGCGACGCCGGCATCACGGTGAGCTGCTTGTGTCCCCAGGGCGTCAACACCGCGATGGTCGCGGCAGTGCCGGGCCGGAGTGCAGGAGGCGGCGTACTGGCGGCCGAGGGACTGCTGGAGCCCGAGGAGGTTGCAGATGTGGTCGTCGACGCGCTCGGCGAAGAACGGTTCCTCGTGCTCCCGCACTCCGAGGTGCACGAGTACTTCCGCCGCAAGGCCGACGACTACGACCGCTGGCTCCGCGGGATGCGCCGCCTCCGAGCGCGGTTCGAGCAGCAGCAGTGAGGGCCTGGCAGGTCTACCGGCACGGCGAGCCAGCGACCGCACTCCACCCGGCGGAAGCGCCGACGCCAGAACCGGCACTCGACCAGGTGCGGCTCCGTGTACGCGCGGCCGCGCTCGCGCTCCCCGACGTAATGATGTGCCGCGGCTCGTACGCGTACGCGCCACCACTGCCCTTCACCCCCGGACAAGAGGTGGTCGGCAACGTGACAGCAGTCGGCGACGGCGTCGCGATCGACGTCGCGGTCGGTGATCGCGTCATGGCGATCACCAAGTTCGACGAAGGGCACGGCGGGTTCGCCGACGAGACCCTCGCTCGCGCGACGAACGTCTACCGCATGCCGGCGGGGATGAGCGACGCCGACGGCGCGGGCTTTCTCATCGCGTATCTCACCGGTTGGCTCGGTCTCGTCACGCGTGGAAGCCTCCGGCGCGGCGAGTGGCTCGCGGTGCTCGGTGCCGCCGGGGGTACCGGCTCCGCCGCCGTGCAGCTCGGTCACGCGCTCGGAGCACACGTGGTCGCAATCGTCGGCAATGCCCAAAAGGCCGAATACTGCACGAGGCTGGGTGCGGAGGCGACCATCGTGCATGGCGAGCACTCAGTGCCGGACCGTTTGCTGGAACTCACCGACGGCCGCGGCGTCGACCTGATCTACGACCCCGTTGGTGGCACACCGGCGCGCGAGGCCGTCGGCGGCATCGCCAGCGAAGGCCGGCTCCTCGCGATCGGCTTCGCGAGCGGCGATCCGGCGCACCCGAACTCGCGTGACATCTTGCGACGCAACTGTTCGATCGTCGGCGTCTTCACGGGTGCCTATCCGCGCGCCGCGCTCGACGATGTGCACCGCCATCTCGTTGAGCTCGTCGAACGCGACGGGATCGGGACCGGCTCGACCACGACCGCAGCGTTCACCGAGCTGCCTGCGGCGCTCGAGCGCGTCGCGCGCCGCGAGGCGATGGGCAGGGTCGTCGTGATGCCGTAGAGTTCCCGACCAAAGAGGGAGGAGCATCATGCCGGAGAAGCCGTCGTATCTCGGACTTTTGAACGCAGTGGCAAACGCCGAGACCCGCGCCCACTGCTACCTCACTGCCTGGGCAGAGGTCACACCCGATCCGGACGTGCGCGCGGTCCTCGTCAAGGTCGCGGCGCGCGAGGGCGAGCACGGAATGGCGTTCGCGAAGCGCATCAACGAGCTCGGATTCGAGCTCAAGCCCACCGAGGACCCGAATTTCGAGAGCCGGCTGGAGCTTGCGAAGTCGCGCGACAAGACGGACCTGGAGAAGCTCGAAGCGATCGGCCTGCTCGACTTCTGCCCGGCAGAGGGCGAGCCCGACGTCTTCGACAATTTCTTCCGCGATCACTCCATCGACATCCAGACCGGCGAGCTGCTCGGTCGGTACATCGCCGAGGAGCGCGACACGCTCCGTCTCGTCAGCGGTTGCGCGTCGATCTTGAAGTCACGGGCGAGTTCGGGCGTCTCATCGGATCGGCTGGCGAGCCTTGAAGGCAAGGTCGACGCGGTGTGCCGCGCCGTCGAGGAGCTCAGGCAGATCGTCTGCGCGCAGACGATGCCGGCCACGACGTCGTAGGCCCTCGCACGATCGACGTACAGCCGCTCTCAGCCGCGCTCGGCGCCGCGGTCACCGGGGTCGACTTGCGCGCGCCGTCCGACAGTGACGTCCGCGGGATCCACCGGGCCCTGCTCGGGCACGGCGTGCTGTTCTTCCGCGGCCAACTGCTGAGCGATGACGAGCACCTCGCGCTGGCGGCTCGCTTCGGTGAGCCGGCGCTGTTCCCGATCGTCGAGCGATTCATCGGAACGGGCAGCGCCCTCGGATACATCACCGACACTGCGGAGAGCCCGCCTGACGCCGACGGGTGGCACACCGACGTCACGTGGATCGAGCACCCGCCCAAGATGGCGTTCCTCCAGGCGATCAGCATCCCCGAGCGTGGCGGCGACACGATGTGGGCCGACCTCTATGCGGCACACGACGCGTTGTCGGTACCTATGCAGAGGCTCTGCCGTCGTCTCTCGGCGGTGCACACGGTCAGCCCAGTGATCGTCGACGCGTTCCGTGCTCGCGTCGGCGACGAGCTCGCCGAGAAGGTGGCGGTCGAGTTTCCTCCGGTGGTACACCCGCTGGTGCGCACTCATCCCGAGACAGGGCGCGACGCGCTGTTCGTCGCCGGCTCGTTCATGACCGGTATCGATGGCATGCACGCCGACGAGAGCGCGGCGCTGCTCGGATTCCTCAACCGGCACGTTGAAGATCCCAACTTCCACATGCGGTGGAGCTGGCAGCCCGGTGACCTGGCGATCTGGGACGAGCGCTGCACGAATCACCGAGCACTGTCCGACCATTACCCCCAGTACCGACAGATGCGGCGCTGCACGGTGAAGGGCGACCGACCCATCGGTCCACTGGATGACCGATGAGCGCACAGGACGACATCCGAAACCTGTTGTCTCGCTATTGCGAGATGATCGACGTGAGCGACGTCGACGGCCTCGTCGAGCTCTTTGCCCACGCGGTCCTCAGCGGGTTCGAGGCATCACGCGAATGGCGAGGCCGAGACGAGATCCGCGAGCTCTACAACATCGGCGAGCGTCGCGCGCGTACGAGCGGCGGCCGAGCCACGAAGCACATCACGACGAACTCCTACATCGAAGTCGACGAGGACGCGGGCACGGCTCTCGCGCGTTCGTCGTGGGTGCTCCTCGTGAGCACGTCACCCGACGACCCGATCCGGCCGATCCTCGCGGGGCGCTACCACGACACGTTCGGCCGCATCGACGGCGCCTGGCAGTTCACCGCGCGGGAGTACCTCGTGGACTTGTCGGGGTCGGAGAGCGACGCGGTCCTGCGCGGTCCGGATCGGTGAGCCGCCGCGTTCAGGCGATGCCGAACAACTGGAGCGCGTTGTCACGCACGATCTTGCGGACGAGATCCTCACTCAGGCCGTGGAAGAGCCGCTCGGCGACTTCCTTGCTGTGCGGCCACGTTCCGTCGGCGTGCGGGTAGTCGGTTTCGAAGGTCACCTGGTCGGCACCGATGGCGTCGAGCGCGGCGAGCCCCGCCGCGTCGTCGAAGAAGCACCCGTACACGCGGCCCCAGTAGTAGGTGCTGGGTGGCTCCGGAACCAGGTCACGTGAGTCGCTCCACCCGCGGTTGTGCTCCCAGACGCGGTCGGCGCGCGTGAGGATGTAGGGGATCCAGCCGATCTGACCCTCGGAGTAGGTAAGCGTGACGTTCGGGTAGCGCACGAGCAACCCCGAGAACAACCAGTCGGCCAGTGATCCCTCCGCAAGCTCGTGAGTGAGCGTCGACGACACTGCGGGCGGCGCGTCGGGAGACGTCGACGGCATCTTCGAGCCCGAGCCACTGTGCATGCAGATCACCGTGCCCGTCTGGTCACATGCCGCGACGAACGGATCCCAGAACCGGCCGGCGTCGTGCACCGACGGCAGGCCGAGGTTCGACGGCAACTCGGAGAAGCAGACGGCGCGCACGCCGCGCGCAGCGTTGCGCCGCACCTCGGCCGCCGCGGCGACCGGATCCCACAGCGGGATCAAGCACAGCGGGACGAGACGGCCGCCGCTTCCCGCGCACCATTCCTCGACCATCCAGTCGTTGTACGCCTGGACGCAGAGCAGGGCGAGATCCTTGTCGTCGGCCTCGAGAAAGGTCTGGCCACAGAAGCGCGGGTAGGTCGGGAAGCAGATGGATGCTTCCACCCAGTTGAGGTCCATGTCGTCGAGACGGGGCTTCTGCTGATAACACCCTGGCCGCATCTCGTCGTAGGTCATCGGCACGACCTGCACGTCGTCGGGTGCGAAACCGGCGCAAGCGGAGAGGCGCGTGTGCGGGATGGCGCGGTCCTCGTACACCCACCAATCGGCCAGGGGACCGTCGTCACCCATCTCGTACGCGTACTTCCCGCCCCGGAAGGTCATCTCGGCCACCGGTTTCCGTACCACGCGCGGCCCCATCTCGCGGTATTTCTTCGGTAGGCGACTGACGAACACGTCGGGCGGTTCGACGACGTGGTCGTCGGCGGAGACGATGCGGGGAATCGCGGTCACGCCTCGTCTCCGCTTGCCGGCGGCGTGTACGGCGCCAACCAGTCGTTCACGTGCACCACTTCCTCGAGCGGCTTGCGCCGCGGCATCCCGAGTTGTTCGGCTCCATAGCCGAGGAAGACCGCCGACTCGAGGAACATGCGCGGCGGTACGTGGAGCCGCGCCTTCACTTCCTGTTGGCAGAGTCCGAAGAACGTGGTGAACAGCGACGACACACCGAGCGCGTGCGCCGCCAGCATCATGTTCTGGCACGCCGGGAACAAGCTCGCGCCGCGGCCACCCGGAAAGTCGGTCAGCGCCCGCAGCGTGCCGTCCGCGTTCTCGCCGTACTCGCCCTTCATGCGGATCCCGCGGTCGGGGTTCCAGAACACGAACACGATCGCAGCGACGCGGTCGATGTTCTCGATCGCGGCGTGCCCGGTGACCGGTCGGCCGGCACCGTCGATCAGTTGCTCAGCCGGCTGCGCGCGCCGAGCGTCGACGCTCACCCACGCCTCCGAGAGCATGGTCTTCAGGTCGTGTTTCACCTCACGGTCGGTGACGACCACGAACTCCCAGGGCTGCGTGTTCCCCGAGCTGCACGCCCGCGTGGTCGCCGTAAGGATCTCCGCGAGCACATCGTCGGGAATCGGGCAATCTTCGAACACGCGGGTCGCGCGCAGCCCGTGGATCGCCTCGAACACCGACATCGTGCGGGACGACCGCTCGCTCATACTTCCTCGCTCATGGCTGCAGTCCGTAGAGCCGGCGCGCGTTGTCGCGCAGCACGCGGATGACGTCGGACTTGTCGAGCTCGTCGGTGGTGAGCAGGGCGTCCGTCGAGCCGGGGAACGTGCCGTCGGCGTGGGGATAATCGGACGCGAACACCACCGAGTCGGGGTATTGGGCGATCATCGTGGCGAGCCCCGGTTCGACCTCCTCGACCGACACGAAACACTGGCGCCTGAAATAGTCGGACGGTTGCATCGTGAGCGCGCCGCGGTCGAAGCCGAAGAGCTCCTGGTGCTCGTCGAGACGGTGCAGGTACGGGAGCGCCCACACCGCGCCTGTCTCGAGGAAGGCGACGCGCAGGCGAGGATGCCGCTCCAGGATGCCGTAGGCCACGAACGTGGTGAGGGCCAGCAGCTGCTCGGTGACGAAGTGCGCAGCGTGCAGCGGCGAGAAATAGTCGCCGAAGCGACCTTGGAGCTCGTCGAAGGGCACGAGACCGCTCATGCCGGGGTGAATGCCGAACGGAACGTCCGCCTCCTCGAGGTACGACCACAGCGGTTCGTACTCGTCGTCCTGCAATCGCGGCAGGTCACCGAAGTGTTCGGGCCTCCGCCACACTCCGCGGAAGGCGTACCGCTCGACACAGCGGCGCGCCTCCTCGAGCGCGTCGTGCGCGTCGGTCATCGGGAGCGTCGCCACTCCGACGAGCCGCGTGGGGTCGAGCGCGCAGTACTCCGCCAGCCAGTCGTTCAGCGCGCGGCACAGCGCGAGCGCGGGCTGCCGTTCCGCCACACCCTGGATCATCAGGCCGAAGGTGGGATAGAGCGCGGCAGCCTCGATGCGGTCGACCGCCATGTCGTCGAGGCGCGGCCCGGGTTCCGAGCCGCCGCGCACTGCCACCGGCTCGTCGGATCGCTTGGGCGTTTGACCCGGTGCCCCCATCGCCTCGGCGCGCCCGGCGATCCGGAAGCTCAGACGGTCACCGCACGCGTAGTGGTAGTAGCCGTCGTACTGGAGGACGCGCGGTGCGTACTCTCGAAACTCCGCAGGCAGGAACTCGTCCCACACGCGGGTCGGCTCGATCACGTGGCCGTCGGCGTCGAAGACCCACGGCGAACCGTCGTCGCGCGGTGCGTTCATGCGGGCCGTACCACGCGACCCGGGAGCCGGCCGGTGAGCTCACCGTGCAAGACGATCGGCTCGCCGTTGACGACCGTGGCGACCACGCCGTGCCCCCACGCCTTGAACCGGCCGACGCCGCCCGGCAGATCGTGCACGAACTCCTTCTTCCACGGCCCGATCGTGTCGGGGTCGAACACCATGAGGTCGGCCGGACTGCCGGGGCGGAGCACGCCACGGTCGCCGAGCCCGACCAGCGCGGCCGGCACCTGGGTGATCTGCCGGATGCCTTCCTCGAGCGTCCACACTCGTCGATCGAGGACCCACGAGCGCAGGAAGTACGAGCTCCAGTCGGCTCCGTCGTCGCGCGCGAGGTGCGCGCCGCCGTCGGACACGCCGATCATCATCCGCGCGTCGCGCTGCGCCTCGCCGACGGCCTGAGCCCACTCGGGGCTCTCGGTCCGCCACCGGAACTTCGTGCGGAGGTCTTCGGCCACGGCAAGGTCGAGCAGCGCGTCGGCAGGCGCAACCGCGCGGTCGTCGGCGATCTCCTGGATCGAGCGCGCCTGGAACTTCGTGTGCTCCGGCTCGACGACTTCGTCGACGAACACGGCAGTCCACAAGGGCGGCGGCACGGTCGTGCCTTTGGCGGGGTCGCGGTTGTAGTGCTCGACCGCGTGTCGCAGCTGAGCCCTTGCCGACGGATCGCGGAGGAGCGCGAGACGCTCGTCGTGTGGGAGCTTCAGCATGCGGTCCCAGCCCGGGACCGCCATGTAGTGGAAGTTCGTCTCGTCGATCACCACGGGACGGTCGAACGGCCGCGCGATGAGCATGGAGTAGACGGGCGCGCCCGCTTCGGTGGCGCGATCGAGGAACGCCTGCGCGGCCTCCCACGTGGCGGTGGGCGCGTCGGTCTTGTTGCGACCGCCGAGCCCCTGGATCACGACCGGAAGACCGCTGACCTTCGACAGCTCGATCAGGTACTCCTCGTCGGTCGCATCGAGTCCGCCGATCGCGCTCTGCGGCAGGAATGCAATCGATCCCGCGCCCGCGCGGCCCGCTTCCTCCGCGAGCGCCAACAGCTCCTCGCGCCCGGAAAGGCGCGACGGCACCGGCCGGTCGTCGATGTCGAGGTGCGTGGGCGCCGCCGACGACGACACCCCGGCGGCACCCGCCGCCATCGCATCCGCGACGAGCGTGCGCATCTGGGCAGTCTCGTCGGGAGTGGCGGTCCGCTCCGACGCGCTGGGTCCCATCACCCAGCGGCGAAGGTTCGAATGCCCGATGTAGCACGCGAAGTTGACGCCGAGGCGGCCGGTCCGGCTGGCCAGGAACTCGGGGAACGTGACGAACTCGTCCCACGTGATCGCGCTGAGGGCGATCGGGTCCATGTTCTCGACCTTCGCGAAGACCCCGGACAGGAACTCCCGGTCCTCCGGCTTGCAGGGCGCGACCGAGAACCCGCAGTTGCCGGCGACGATCGTGGTGACGCCGTGGAAGCACGACACGGTCGCGTAGGGATCGAAGGTGATCTGAGGGTCGTAGTGCGTGTGAATGTCGACGATCCCGGGCGCCACGATCATGCCGTCGGCGTCGATCGTCTCGCGGGCATCACAGTCATCGAGTCGGGCCAGCGCGGCGACCGTTCCGTCGACGACACCGACGTCGACGCGACGGCGCGGGAGGCCCGTCCCGTCGACGACGTATCCTCCGCGCACGATGAGGTCGTAGCCATCGGTCATGTTGGGCCCTCCGTGCGCGCCGCGAACGCGGCCTCCCCTCGGCGTACGACGAGGAACGAGAGTCCGTCCGGTCCAGCGGTGAACCCGTACGGCTCGTTCGCGTCGACCACGGTGAGGTCGTAGCGCTGCATCGCCTGCCCGTCGAACTCGCAGCTCCCCTCGAGCACCATGAAGACCTCCGCGTGGTCGTGGCTGTGCACCGGCGCGACGAACCCGGCCGGCATCTTCACCACCTGGGTGTAGAACCCGCCGTCACCCTGGGCGAGCAAGCGCCGCGCCGCGCCCTGACGACCCGCTTCGGCTGCCGCCTCCGGATCGGTGCCCGGCGCGACCGGCACGTGCCACTCCGCGCTCTCGTACCGGTAGATGCGCCGATCAGCCACGTCAATTCCGCGTGTCCGGGAGCCAGTCCGGCATGTCGATGGGCGGGTTCGGCAGTTGCTGCACGCCCTGGTCGGCGAGGAACTTCTCGTACTCCTCGAGATCGCCGGGGAACGACCGCGGGTCGCCCATCATCACCTCGAACAGCACGCAGCCGTTGGGGCCGGCGACGAAGGGTCCGAACACGTCGCCCTGGTCGAGCGCGATGTGCGTGCCGGCCGGGCAGTGACGATCGCCGCACATGACGTCGCCCTCGATCACGAACACGATGTGATCGCTGTTGTGACCGTGCGGTTGCACGGTCATCCCGGGGTCGTACCGCGCGTAGACAGTCAGATACCGGTCGGAGAACTCCGGCCACTTCTCCCAGACCGACGCAGTGTGGTCACCGTGCTGCTGCCGCCGCACCTCCTGCCACTTCAGGTCGTCGAGGTGCTTGAACCGAGGGCTGCTGCCGGCCATCAGGATTCCCCCAGTGATCGCATGTGCCTAAGATTCTTAGGGACGAGAGAATATCGGCTCGACGCCGGACGCGCCAGGGGGACGTCATGTCGAACATCGAGATCACGCCGCTCACTTCGGTGATCGGTGGCGAGGTGCGCGGCGTCGACCTGCGCGAGGAGTTGAGCGACGTCGACGTGAAGATCCTGAGGCAAGGTCTGCTCGACCACCTCGTGTTGTTCTTCCGCGATCAGCACATCACCGATCAGCAACAGCTTGCGTTCGCGCTGCGCTTCGGCCCGATGCACGTCTCGCCGTTGCAGACCGTGCACCAGGACGCGCCCGAGATCGTGGTACTCAGCCAGGTGTACCCGAAGGGCGAGGGCGCCGACGAGTGGCACAGCGACAACACGTTCCTCGCCGACCCGCCGATGGGATCGATCCTGCGCGCGGTGCAGCTGCCGGCGGTCGGCGGCGATACCTGCTTCGCGAGCATGTACGCGGCGTACGAAGGTCTGTCGCCCGCAATGCGCGCGTTCGTCGACGGGCTGCGCGCGGTGCACGACATCACGAATCCACTGAGGAAGGCGATCCGCGACGGCCACTCCACGCTCGATCTCACCGAGATGCAGCAGAAATGTCCTCCGGTGGAGCACAACGTCGTCGTCACGCACCCCGAGACCGGGCGCAAGGCGTTGTTCGTCAACCGGAACTCGACCACGCACATCGTGGGCTTGAGCGATCGGGAGCAGGAGGTGCTGTTGCCGTTCCTCTTCGACCACGTGCGCTCGCCGGAGTACCAGTGCCGCTTCCCTTGGGAGGAAGGATCGATCGCGTTCTGGGACAACCGTTCGGTGCAGCACTACGCGGTCGCCGACTACCGCGAGCGGCGGGTCATGCACCGGGCGACGATCGCCGGCCCGGTCGCACGGTAATCCCCGATCGTGAACTACGAGGAGCGGTACCTGTCGGAGCCGGGTGCAGTCGGGCTGTTCACGCGGCTGACGCGCGTGGGGCTGCTCGTCGACGCGTTCCAGCACCGTTGTCTCGACCAATTCGGGCTGCTGTTCATCGACTACTCGGTACTCCGCGTGCTCGAGCTGATCGGGCCGCCCTACCGCATGTCGCCCACCGAGCTCGCCGAGATCGTCGTGCGGTCGAGCGGCGGCATGACCCAGATCCTCGACCGGCTCGAGCGCGCCGGCCTGGTGGCCCGTGCGCCCGATCCCGACGACCGGCGCAAGGTGGTGGTCGAGCTCACCCCGGCAGGACTGCGAGTCGCCGACGAGGCGAACGCCACGTACATGCGTGAGCGCGAGCAAGTGCTCGCCGGCTTGTCATCGGACGAGATCGATCAGCTCGATGCTGCTGTGACGCGGCTGCTCGAAGTATTGAACGGCTCGGCTGTCCGAACGCGTGTGGATCAGGGCGTCTCGGCGAGCTTCGTGAACTCTTCGGCGATGAGGCGCGACGCGTCGAGCTGACGCCCGGCGCGCCACTCCCGCATCGGGAAGATCGACTGCCACCGATGGAGCTTCTCGAAGCTGAGTGTCGCGCTGACGATCTCTTCAGAGTCGCCCGCTTCCGCGTAGACATGGCTGAAGCGCGGGAACGCGGGACCCGCGATCATGCTGTGCCCGAGATAGTCGGCGGCGCGTTCGTCGTCGAGATGCTGCGCCGAGTAGTCCTGGTGTCCGGGACCGCCGAGCAGGTTCGCGCTCGCGGTATAGATGAGGTTCTCCTGGGCGCGCGTGCGCGTCGTGTGCACCATGTAGTCGCGCTTGCCCTCACCCTTGAACGTGGCGCAGCAATTGACGACCAGCCGCGCGCCCTTCAACGCAAGGATCCGCGTGAGCTCAGGGTTGAACCAGAAGTCGTAACAGATCTGCACGCCGATCGGGCCGAAGCGAGTGGGAAATACGGGGATTTGGTTCCCGGGTCGGAAGACGATGCCCTCGGTGACCCACGGGAGCGTGCCGAGATGAACCTTGTGGTACGTGCCGAGGAGCCCTTCGGGTCCGATCACCGCGACCGAGTTGTAGAGCACCTTGGGATCGGCCCGATCGCGCTCGGACAAACCGAAGATCACGTAGAGGTCGTGCTCGCGCGCGAGATCGGCGACGTGGTCGGTGGCGGGACCGGGCACCGTCTCGGCCAGCTCGAGGTGGAAGTCGCAGGCCTGCATGTCCGCCCGGCACGCGTCGCAGGCGGTCGGTCCGATGAGGGCTTCCTCGCCGAACACGACGATGTCGACGCCCTGCGACGCGGCCTCCACCACGTTCGCCTCGATCTTCGCCAGCGTCTGCTTCGGGTCGCCCCACACCGGCGTGAAGTTCACGACGCCGAGGCTCACCACCTGCTCGAACTGTTCGTACTCGGTCGGGATCATGCGCTGCCCCCAGGCGTTGGTTGGTCGACTCCCGCATGGTAACGATGGGGACATGATCACGGAACGGCTCGGGCTCGACGGTCGGACGATCGTCGTTGCTGGTGCCGGTGGCGGCGGGATCGGCACCGCGATCTGCCGCGTGCTGTCCGAGGCGGGAGCGGTCGTGGCCGCAATCGACGTCGACCCGAAACGGCTCGCGGTCGCCGAAGACGCGATCGCGGGCGCCGGCGGCCCGTGTCGAGCTCTCGTCGTTGACGCCCGTGATCCGGAGGGACTCGAGGACGCGATCGGCAACCTTGACAACCTCCATGGTCTCGTCCACGTCGCCGGCGGTATCCAGAACCGCTGGGGCGCCGTCGTCACCACGCCACCCGAGCAGTTCGATCAGATCGTGCGCGACAACCTCTACTCGGCGTTCCTCACCACCCGTGCAGTCGCGAAGCGTCTCATTGCGCAACGCAGCGGCGGGAGCATCGTCCACATCGCGTCGGTCGCCGGGTTGAGCGCGCTCCCCTACGGAGCCGGGTACGCGGCCGCCAAAGCGGCGATGTTGTCGCTCACGCGCACGGCCGCCATCGAGCTCGGGAGCGCGAACATCCGAGTGAATGCCGTCGCACCGGGCACAGTGCGCACGCCCGCCAACCGAGGGGAGAGTCCGCCCGAGGACTCACCCGAGGAACGCGTGGCGCTGCCGTTGCGGCGCCGCGGCGAGCCGGACGACGTCGCGAATGCAGTCTTGTTCCTCCTGTCCGACCTCGCGAGCTGGATCACGGGCCAGGTGCTCGCCGTCGACGGGGGATCCTCGGCGCGTCCGTCGTTCCTCGGCGACGACGATCTCCCCGTGTTCGTGCACGACGATGCGCTGCGCGCCCGTCTACGCGGCGCGGGAGCCCGGTGACGCTCGGTCGACTCCGCTCCGCCGTCCCGCTCGTCCGACTACACGGGTCGCTCGCCGCTCGCCGGGATACCCGGCTCGCCGCCACTCGCTCCTGCACGGGTCCGTTCGTCTCCTAACCTTGCTCGCATGTGCCGAAACATCACTGAACTCCGCGGGCTCGAGCCGCCCGCGACGCCGGAGGAGATCGAGGCTGCGGCGTGGCAATTCGTGCGAAAGGTCAGCGGCGTGACGCGTCCCACGCGGGCGATGGAAGAGGACATGCGCGCCGTTGCGCACGACATCGCGCACCTCACGGAGCACCTGCTCGAGCGGCTACCGCCGCGGCGTCAACCACCGAAGACGATTCCACCGCTCCGCCGTCCCGAGGTGCGCGCCCGTATGGGCCTGGAGCCGTTCGCGGAAGCTGCTGCACGCTAAGTAAGGGTCGTCGCGGCCTCGCCGGTGCGGATCGTCATGAAGGTCATGCCGCCCGCATCAGCGACAAAGCCGTACTCGTGATTCGCGCGCAGCACCATCGAGTCACGGGCCTTCAGCGTGGGCCCGCCGCCCAGCATCGTGCACCCGCCCTCGAGGATCACGATCAGCTCGTTGTGGTTGTGACTGTGCATCGGCACGGTGTAACCAGCTGGAAACTCCGAGACCTGCGAGTAGAAGCCCCCTTCGCCGCGCGCGAGGAACTTGCGGCGTGCGCCGAGACGCTTCGCCTCCTCGACGAGCTCCGCGGGCGCGCTCGCCGGCTCCTCCGCCGGCCACTCGATCTCGTCGACGACAAAGTACGTGGCACCGTCTTCTGGCATCCTCAACCCCCTCGGTACGCGATGCCGGCGAGCAACACACCGAAGTACGCGTCGGCGATCTGCTCCGCGCTGTCCCTGCCGCCTGGCTGATACCACCGGACGCTCACCCAAATCGCGTCGCGCATGAGCCGGTAGAGCATCCGGGCGTCGAGGTCCGCTCGGAATGCGCCTGACCGGACGCCGCGCTCGAGCACCCCGACCCAGAGCCGCTCGGTTTCCTCCTCGATGCCCTGCAGATAGGCGAACCGCGGGAACTGCACGAACAGATTCCATTCGTTGACCATCACCGCGACGGTCGCCCGATCCGTCGCAATCGCGGAGAATGCCTCGCGCATGAGGGCCCGAAGCGTCTGCTCAGGATCAGCGTCGCTGTCGATGATGCGGTGGTACTCGGCGAGGACGCGGCCGAGCATTTCGTGGACGAGCTCGTCGGCCATCGACTCCTTCGAGTCGAAGTGGTGGTACAAGCTCCCGGAGAGGATTCCAGCGGCATCGGCGATCTCACGCACCGTTGTCGCGGCGAACCCGCGTTCTGCGAACAGCTCCGCCGCGATCGCGAGGATCTCGTCTCGCCGTTCGGACCCCGTCCGGACCGCGTCCGCCGTGCTCACTGGCCACCAACCTAGCGCGCGCTTGGTCGAGGGTGCTTCAATGGAGGAGGACATCGGGACCCGCAGCAGTGGGGAGGGTCGCCATGCGCAACGGTTTGAAGGTCTTCGACGCGGACGCCCATGTGAACTATCCGCCCGATCTCTGGTCGCGGTTCCTCGACAAGGAACACCGTGACCGAGTCGGCCGTCGCCCGGTGGCGGGGTTCGATCATTACAACCCGGTCACCGTCGACGGTCGCTACACCCAGCACCTCACGTCGATCCTGGGGCAGTTCCAGAAGGCGATCAACTGGACCACCGACGACATGATCGCCAAGTACGGAGACATCATCACCGAGGGGTTCACCGGCGACCGGGTTGCCGACGCCATCGCCAAAGAAGGTGTCGACGTGATGGTGATCTACGGGCCCGAGTACGACATGTGGCTCGAAGGCATCGATCCCGAGCTCCAGGCGGCGATGGCGCGCGCGTACAACCGTTGGGGCCAGGAGATGCGCGAGACGTCGAAGGGTGTGGTGATCACGAGTGGGCCGGTGCCGCTGAACGACGTGTCACGGGCGGTCGAGGAGATCCAGTACGGGCACGAGCATCTCGGCATCCGGTGCTTCTGGGCCCGGCCCGATCAGTTCAACCATCGCAACCTCGGCGACCGTTACTACGACCCGATCTACGAGCTCCTGCAGGATCTCGACTGTGCATTCGCGACCCATGAGTACATGGGTCTCAACGCGCCGACGGCCGGCTCCGATCGGTTCAACACCTTCACGGAGTGGCACACGGTCGTGCACCCGCACGAAGCACAGAACGCGCTGCTGTCGATGATCGTGCACGGTGTGTACGAGCGCTTCCCGCGCCTGCGGACGGCCTACATGGAGGCCGGCTGCGGGTGGCTCCCGAGCTGGCTGCACCGCATCGACGAGCACCTCGAGTTGGCCGGCGCCGCGGAAGCACCGGAGCTCACGATGTCGGCAACCGACTACTTCCGGCGCAACTGCTGGATCTCCACGGAGTGCGACGACCGCTTCGTGTCCGACGTCATCCGGTGGATGGGCGACGACCACATCGTCTTCGAGACCGACTTTCCCCATCCCGACTCGAAGTACCCCGAAGCCACCGACCACTTCCTCGCGCTCGACGACGCGCTGGTGTCGCCGGCGAGCAAGCAGAAGGTGCTCTGGGACAACGCCGTCGACCTCTACCGCTTCCCCGACGGGTTCCTGCCGGCCCCGCGGGCCGACGGTCGATGACCGAGATCCGGCGGCCCTGGGATGCGGTCGACTACCGGGCGCTGATCGCGGCCTATCCACCGGCGCCCGAGTACTTCGAGCGCGCCTGGCTCGCCGTGCCGGAGGAAATCGAGGCCACGCAGTTGCGTCGCCTGCGCGAACGCGCGAATGCGGCGGCGAAGGTGCCGTTCTTCGCGTCGCGTTGGCACGACGCGGGGTTCGACCCCCACCTGATCGACTCGCTCGACGACCTCTGGCGGGCGCCGTCCTACACCGTCGACGACATCCGGCGGAGCATCGAGGCGCATCCGCCGTGGGGCGACTATCAGGCCGTCACCCCCGCAGACGCGGTACGGGAACCGATGCGGGTGTTCATGTCGGGCGGCACCACCGGGAAGTCGCGTCCGACGTTCTACACGCAGTGGGACCGCGAGGTCGGCGCGGTGCTCACTGCGCGGGCCCTCTACATGCAGGGCATCAGGCCCGGCGACATCGTCCTCAACTCGTGGGCCTACGGCACCCACAACGGCGCGTTCGCGTTCGACGAGGCGCTGCATCGCTGGCTCAACTGCGTGGTGATCACCACGGGTACCGGCAACGTCACCAGCAGCGAACGACAGGTCGAGCTCGCGGTGCAGTACCAAGCGTCGGCGATCCTCACGACCGGCGACTACCTCCTGCGGCTGGCTGACGTCGCCCGCACGATGGGCTACGACCCGGCGAAGGACTTCAAGCTCACCGCGCTGCCCAACATCGGAGACCGGGAGCTCCTCGAGCGCACCTTCGGCGTCGAGTGCTTCAACTCCTACGGCTTCCACGAAGTGCAGTGGGTGTCGGTCGAGTGTCCCGCACACGACGGTCTGCACATCTTCGAGGACGCCTTCATCGTGCAGATCGTCGATCCCGACACCGGCGAGCCGTTGCCCGACGGCGAGCAGGGCGCGATCTGCATCACCGAGCTCTACAAGACCGGCAGCCCGCAGTTCCGGTACAACATCATGGACCTCTCGGCGCTGTACCCACGCGAGCAGTGCTCGTGCGGCAGCTGGCTGCGGAAGATGGCCCCGTTCGCCGGGCGCGCCGACAACATGGTGAAGCTGCGCGGCGTGAACGTCTGGCCGGAAGCCGTCGGCGCGATCGCGCTCGAAGTCGCGGGACCGGAGGCCGACTGGTTCGTGCGAGCGGTGCGCGACCACAACCGCGACGCGCTGATCGTGTCGGTCACCAGCGATCGCGACGTATCCCAGTACGCAGACCTCGCGAGCGCGATCGAAGCGAAGCTCAAAGACCGGCTCGGCGTCGGCATCAGCGCCGAGGTGGTCGCACCCGGCGCGCTCGACCGCTGGACCGAGGTCGGCACCTCACCGAAGCTCAAGCGGTTCCGCGATGACCGGTGACGCCAAGCCCACCATCGTCGACACGCTGTGCAACGCGTTCACACCCGACCGGCTCGCGGTGTGGAACGGCGCCCTCGAAGCCACGGGAACCCGGGTGACCGTTCGACGAAACGCCGAGGACAGCTTCGCCGAACCGGAGGAGTTCATCGCCCGTATGGACGAGCTCGGCATCGCGACCGTCGTGGTACCGACGGGCGACCTCGGCCGCCACGGCACGCTCGATCCGTTCGACTTCGAGCACATCGCGGCTCGGTGGGAGGAGATCGAGAAGCTGGCGAGCCGCTGGCCGGGACGCTTCGCCGCGCTCGCGCTGATCGACCCCGAGCACGGCATGCGCGGCGTGCAGGAGACACGGGCCCACCTCGCCGATCCGTTCGTCGTCGGGTGCTACCTCCACACCCACAGCTTCGACCGCCGCCTCGACCACGCCGACTACTACCCGTTCTACGCCGCGTGCGCCGACGCCGGAGTACCGGTGCAGATGCAGGCCGGCACGTCGGGTGGGCTGATGCCGAGCGAGTGCGCGCGGCCGATCACCATCGACCGCGCCGCGCTGTACTTCCGCGACACCAGGTTCGTGCTCTCGCACCTCGGCGTGCCGTGGGTCGACGAGGCGGTCGCGCTCGCGTTGAAGTTCCCGAACGTGTACCTCGGCACCGGCGCGTTACCGCCCCGGCACTGGCCGCCCGCGGTGGTGCAGTTCCTCCGCGGACCGGGCCGGGCCAAGGTCCTCTTCGCCAGCAACTTCCCCACCGTCGGGCACCGCCACGCGCTCGGCCAGCTCGCGGAGCTCGAGCTCCCACCCGACGTCGAGCACGCGCTCGTGGGCGACACCGCCCGCCGCGTCTTCACCCGCCTCAGAGGAGGAGATCTGTAGTGATCGGGAAGGTGTACGGCATCCCGCCGCAGCCGCCAGTCGAGGAGAACACGCGCCGGTTCGATGCGGGCGCGGTGTCGTTCGGCGTCGAGTACCGCGACCTCGACCCAGCCAGCCTCGAAGAGACGTACCGGGACAATCCGCAGTACCTCGCGGAGCTCCGAGAGAAGTCACCCGAAGGCGGCTTCTTCGACGCCGGTGTCACGATCCACGTCTTCGACAGCCGCGACGGCCACGAGTACCTGCGCTTCGACGTCTTCGACGACGAGCCGCACTACCACTACATCCACCGCACCGTCGACGACCAAGTCGTGAACAACGTGATCGACTTCGACGCCGTTGCCGGCGGCGACATGTTCGAATGGACCTTCCAGCGACTCCACACACGTCTCCCCTCGATGCTCGACCAGGCAGGTGGAGACGACCTCGCCAACACGCTCGATCCGGAACTCGTCGACCGGGTGCTCGCGGACGTCGAAACGTGCGCGGCCGACGTCCGGTCAGGACGCGCGCGCGGCTGACCCGGCTCTGATGCCGTCGACCTCGGCGCCCATGAGCACGGCGAGCGCGCTGAGGTAGAGCCACAGCAACACCACGACGATCGACGCCAGCGAGCCATACGTTTTGCTGTAGCTCGCGAAGTTGGCTGTGTAGACCGCGAACAACCCCGACACGACGAGCCAGAGCACCGTGGCCACGACCGCGCCGATCGTCACGACGCCGAAGCGAGCCTCTGCGGGTTCTTCGACCGCGAAGCGGTACAGCACGCCGAGGGCGAACACCATCACGATCGCGAGCACCGGCCAGCGGAGGATCTCGATCGCGACCCTCCCTGCGGTTCCGAGGCCGGCGTCGGCGACGATGGACGGGAGCGCGGCGATGAGGAACATCATCACCACGAGCAGGACGACCGCGCCGAACGTGAGTGCCAGCGCCTTGCCGCGCTTCTTCACGAAGCTCTTCGGTTCCGTCTGGTCGCGGGCGACGTTGACTCCCGTGACGAGCGCGGCCATTCCACCCGACGCGCTCCAGAGGGCGATCGCGATCGCGATCACGAGCGTGATCGAAACGCCGGCGCCGCCGGCGCTGCCGATCGACGTGATCTGCTGCTGGATGAACTGCTGCACTTCCTTCGGCAGCGCGCTCGCGAAGTCCTTCACCTGCCTCCGGATGTCGCTCGGCTCCGCGATCAGCCCGTAGACCGTGACGATCACGATCAGCGCCGGCACGAAGGCGAGAAAGGCGTAGAACCCCACGCCAGCCGACACGAGCGTGAGGTTGTGCTCGCGCAGCCGCTCGGGAATCTGCTTCGCAACTCCCCCCGCTCCCGCAGCCTCGCTCGTCACCCGAGGTAGACTAAGGGGGGTTGGTACAGCTGCGCCAGCGTCCCGTTCACACGTTCACTGGCGCGTTGACCGCGGTATATCTGGTCAGAGCGCCAGCGGACCGTGTCGACAACCGTTACTCCGGCACGGAGCGGGGACGGTTCAGGGCGATGTGCGCGCCCATGTCGGCGAGGACGAGCTGGCCGGTTACACCGGACGCGTAGTCGGACACGAGGACGAGGATCAGCTTGGCGAGGTCGTCGGGCGCGCATGCGCGCTGGAGCGGGGTCGACGCGGCGATGGCGTCGAGATACTCCTCGGACATCGCGGCGCGGATGTGCTCGGTGGGTGTGGTACCAGGCGCGACCGCGAGTACGCGGATACCGGACGGCCCGAGCTCGACGGCCATCGACTTGGTGAGGTGGTTGATCGCGGCCTTGGCCGCGGCGTAGACGCTGAGCATCGGCGCCGAGCGCATCGTTTCACCCGAGCTCACGTGCACGATCACCCCGCCCCGTCCCGCGTCGATCATTGCGCGCGCCTCTGCCGCCGAGCACAGCAACGTCGCCGTGAGGTTCTGGTCGACGACGGTACGCACGTAGTCCGTATCGAGCTCCGCGACGTGGCGCGGCGAGAGCCCGCGCAGCATGCCGACGTTGTTCACCGCGATGTCGAGGCCGCCGAGCTGCACCACGCATCCGGCGACCGCGGACGCAACCTGCTCGGCGTCGGTGACGTCGGCGTGGAGCACGGCGGCCCGACCACCGGCCGCCATGATCTCGTCGGCGGTGCTGCGTGCTCGCTCGGCGTCGATGTCGTTGACGCCGATCGCCGCGCCGGCACGCGAGAGCAGGAGCGCCGTCGCGCGGCCGATGCCCGCTCCCGCTCCGGTGATCAGCGCCACCCGACCGTCGAGCGAGATCGTGACGCCGCCCGCGTCGGGCATGTCACGCTGCGGCGCGGCGCGTGCAGAGCGCGAGCGCGGTGTCGACCGCGTCGTCGGCCCAGGTGGAGAGCGTCTCGGGGTCGGTGCCGCCGATCGGGTGCGGCAAAACCACGATGCGCAGCTCCGGTAGCCCGAAGTGTTCGGCCATCGTCTCGGCGATGGGGCGGAACTCCGTGGTGGTCACAACCACTGCAGGGCGTCCTGCTTTCTCGAGCTCGATACCGTCGTAGACGCTGTAGGCGGTGCAGCTACCGCAGTCGGCGGTGCCGGTAATGACGACGTCGGACTGGCTGACGACCTGCTCGAAGATTTCCGGGTCGCAGGGAATCGCGGCGTTGGCCGATTCGCCGCGCGGTCCCTTCTTCACCACCGTCACGACCTCCGCGCCCACACGTGCGGCGAGCGACTCCGCCAGGCGGATCATCACGAAGGCTGCATTGGGCTTGCCGTTGTCGAGCACCGTGATCCGCAGGCCCGCCAACGACGCGGGCGACGGGGCGAGCGCGGCGGGCGCCTGCCCGATGTCACCCTCCGGCCGGTAGATCTGCACACCCATCTCCATACCTCGCTATCCGCTGACGGGCACGGTCACGCTCTTCGTCATACCCCACGACGGGATCAACGAACTGTGCTTGCCCGGACCTCCTACGACGAACACCTGGATGTTGTCGGGATGCGCGGTCATCGGCAACAAGTCGTCGGGCGCGGCCAGCTTCATCCACTGCGCCCAGGCCCGCTCCTCGAAGTGCCGGTGAAACACTCGGGCGGGCATCCGCGCGTGATCGAACAAGTATGACGCAATGTCCGAGCGCGTCAACCCGTGGGCCGCGAACGTCCGCGCGTGCTCGGGGCCCAAGCCCAGGAAGAACTCCCCCATGCTGATGCACGCGTTGTTCATACCCAGCGACGTCATCGCGGATGCGACCTTGTCGAGGATCAACGCGGGGTCACCCTCGGCCTCCATGTCGTGCACGTTGTGGGGCCCCTCACCGCAGTGCACGGTGACTGCGCTCGCCGCCTCCACCCCGCGGCTGCGCGGGTACGACTCCCAGGGGCATTCGTCCTCGTTCTCCGCGACGCAATAGCTGTACTTCGCCGGTTGTCCCTGGCTCGATGCGTCGCCTGATCCCGGTCGCGCGCCCGCGACGTGCAACAGCAGCAGGCGGACCGCTCGCCCCACGGTCGCGTTCGCCCGGTTTCCCGGCCCGAACGCGCCGGTCCCAGCATTGAAGTTGCACTGCTTCACGACGTCGCCCGACACGATCAGCAACGGCGCGACGGGATGGGTGGTGGCGTTGACGCCGCGCAAGTTGACGTCCGGATGCGCCAGCGCGCGGATCGCGCTCAGCACGACTGGGAACACTTCCGGCGGACAGCCGGCCAGCACCGCGTTCACCGCGACAATCCGGCGGGTCACCACTCCCGAACGCGGCGCCAGCACCGCCAGCTGCTCGTCGGGGTCACCCTCGGCAAATTCCAACATCCGGTCGACCCGGCCCGGTGTGGGGGGTACCAACGGCAGGCCGTCGCCCCACCCGTGTTGCTCGAACAGCGCGAACATCGCCTCGGGATCCGCATCTGCCACTTCCAAGAGGCGATCCGCGTCGACCGTGGTCATGCGCGCGCAGGGTACCAAGGGCCGCAGCTCCAGAGACGCGGCCAGGTGCGAAGATGATGCCTCCCCGGGCGGAAGGGCACCATCGACCGATGAGCGTGCAGGGCGTCGAGCAGTCGCAGCGGCTCTCGAACCGCACCCGCCTCACGCTCTTCCTGCTCCCGATCGCGCTCGCGTTCACCGGCGCGCAGGTGGCGAAGGCGTTGTGGCCGACGCTGCTCACGGAAGCACCGTGGACACTGCTCGTCCTGAGCAGCAACACCACGAGGATGCTGTTGGTCGAACCACTGGTGCCCGCATCCATTTTCTTCTCGCTCTCCATCGGGCGTGTCCTGGTGCTCGCACCGCTCTACTTCTTCTTCGGGCGCGGGTACGGAGACGCTGCGCTCCGGTGGGCCGAACGGAAGCTCGGCCCGACCTCGCGGGTCATCCCGCAATCGGAACGGCTGTTCCGGCGGTTCTCGCACGCACTCGTGGTGTGGAGCCCAAATCTGTTGGTGAGTGTCATGGCCGGCGCGACCGGAATGCGTGCGCGTGCATTCTTCCCGCTCGCGCTCCTCGGGACTTTGGCAAAGGTGACGGCCCTCTTCTTCCTCGGTGACGTGCTCGCCGCACCGCTGCGGGACTTCGCCGATTTCGTCGGCAGGTATCAGTGGTATCTCACGCCGATCACGCTCGCGATCGTCGCCGTCCAGCTGTCGCGGCGGCGCAAGCGCGATGCGATCCCCATCGAGACGATCGACGAGTTCGAGCACGAGCTCGAAGACGCCGCTACGGAGACGAAGCGGAGCCGTGCTCGGACGAGCGGGACGGCGGAGCGGAGTCGACCCGGCGTGTAGGAGACGAAGCGGAGCCGTGCAGGAGCGAGCGGCGCCGAGCCGGGTATCCCGGCGAGCAGCGAGCGACCTACGTGTCGGACGAGCGGGACGGCGGAGCG
>JBKPCV010000101.1:0-15957 GCA_046727575.1 Actinomycetota bacterium | reverse complement strand
ACCCAGCAGGCTCTTCCATCGCAACTTCTGGGCGACGTTCATGATCGACAGCGTCGGCATGGAGTTGCGCCATCGTCTCAACGTCGATCACATCATGTGGTCGACCGATTATCCGCACACGGGCACCGACTGGCCCAACAGCCGGATCACGATCGAGCGCAACTTCCGCGGGCTACCGAGAGCCGAAGTCAAGAAGATGCTGCACGACAATTGCCGCCGGCTCTACAAGCTCGACTATGTACCCGACTCGCGCGCCCAGGCTTGACGAGCGGAACGAGTCAATCGGCGATACCGAGGACGTCGGTCGTCGCACCGACGCGGTCCGCGACCGCGGTCAGCATCACACGATCGAACCCGTAGACGTCGATCGCGTTGCCACCGACGACCCGCGCGGTTTCGCTGCCGGGCACGTCGGCGAACGCCTCCTTGAGCTTCGCCTGCGTGTGCGGCCACGTGCCCTCGATGTGCGGATAGTCCGAGCCCCACATGAGGTTGTGCACGCCGATGTCGTAGCGCGCCGCCGCCTCTTCGGGACCGACGAACGACGAGACCGCGCACTGGCGGGCGAAGTACTGCGACGGCGAGAGCGGGAGTTCGCGCCGGAGTTGCCGGAACATCGGCATGTCGTAGGCTTGATCCATCTGCGCGAGCGTGTGGGGAATCCATGTCGCGCCCTGCTCCGTCATCACGAGCCGTAGGCCTGAGTGCCGTTCGAAGACGCCGGACCACGCGAGGAGCCAGAACGCGCGGTGCGCGAACCAGGTGATCTCGGTGATGAAGATCCCGAGCGAGCCCGGGAAGTCGCCGTAGTTCGGTGTCCAGCCGCTGTGTGTGTGAACCGGAAGGCCGTTCGCGGCGCATGCCGACCACAGCGGCTCGTACCGCGAGTGGTTGTACAGCGGGTTCGCGCCGGTGCCGCTGGGGAGCAGGACTCCGCCGAAGACACCACGGTCGCGTAGGCCATCGACCTCCCGCACCGCGGCGTCGATGTCATCGACGGTGACGAGGGCCACGCCAGCGCGGCGTCCCGGCGACTCGTTGCAGAAGTCGCCCAACCATCGGTTGTAGGCCCGGCAACCGGCGGCCCAGATGGCCGGATCCTGCTCGTACTGGTACGTCATGAGACCTGCGTCGAAGGGCGAGACGCTGAGGCCGCCCCCGTCGGGGTAGATGACCTCGGCGGCGATGCCGTCGGCCTCGAGTTCGGCAAGTCGGCGCGCCGAGTCCCACGCCCCGTCCATGCCGCCTTCGCTCACCGCGGCGAGCGAGGAGAAGTCGGCGAGGGCCTCGTCTCCATATATCGGCTGACCCGTGTGGTCGGTCTGCCGTCGAGCACGGGCGACGTCGTCGACGAGCCACTCGTCGAACGCCGCCCGGAAGGCGGGATCGACGTAGCCGCGCGCCACTTCCGGCAACGGCCCAGCGTGGCAATCCGCGGAGATCAGAAGTACTCGTTGCGTCATCGGCGGAACCCTTCGTCCTGGGTTGCTCCAGAATCGTAGGGTCGATCGACGAAGTCCGTCACGCTGCACGGTCTCATCACATGAAGCCGACAGGAAGGATCAGCCCATGAGCGTCGGAGGACTGTCGGAAGCGCGGCTCGCGCGCATGCACGACGTGATGGCCGGCTACGTCGATCGGGGTGAGATCCCTGGCCTCGTCAGCCTGGTGAGCCGACGCGGCGAAGTGCACGTCGATGCGGTCGGTACGAAGGAGCTCGGCGGGACGGATCCCGTCCGGCGGGACACACTCTTTCGCATCGCCTCGTTGACCAAGCCGATCACCGCGGCGGCGACGATGATCCTGGTCGAGGAGTGCATGCTGCGCCTGGACGAGCCCGTCGATCGATTGGTCCCCGAGCTCGCCGATCGGAGGGTCCTCGAGGATCTCGCGGGTCCCGTGGAGAACACGGTCCCCGCGACGCGTCCCATCACCGTGCGCGACGTTCTCACCTTCCGGCTCGGCTACGGGGTCGTCATGGCCCCGCCGGGGACGTACCCGATTCAAGAGGCGATGGACGAGCAACAACTCGGGCTCGGTCCGCCAGTCCCGTCGAAACCCCCGCCACCCGACGAGTGGATACGACGTCTCGGAACCTTGCCGCTCCTGCATCAGCCCGGCGACCAGTGGATGTACGACATTGGCTCCGATGTCCTCGGCGTCATCGTCGCGCGCGCGTCCGGCGTCTCCTTCGACACGTTCCTGCGCGAACGGATCTTCGAACCGCTCGGCATGTCCGACACCGGGTTCGCGGTTCCGCCGCCGAGCATCGAGCGGCTCGTGACGGCGTACTCGCCCGATGCCGAGACCGGCGCGCTCCAGCTCTACGACGAAGCCAACGGCGAGTGGAGTCGCCCGCCAGCGTTCCCATCCGGTCGCGGTGGCCTCGTGTCGACCATCGACGACTACGCGACCTTCGGTCAGATGTTGCTCGACAAGGGGGTCCACGCTGACGGGCGCTTGCTGTCGCGCCCGACGGTCGAGCTCATGACGACCGACCACCTGACGACCGAACAGAAGGCGCGCACGAACTTCATGCCGGCCTATTGGGAGAGCCACGGCTGGGGCTTCGGGATGTCGGTCGTCACTCGGCGCGACGACTACTTGTCCGTCGGCAGCTTCGGCTGGGACGGTGGTCTCGGCACCGCGTGGCGTTCGGACCCCCGCGAGGAGATGATGACCATCCTGATGACCCAGCGGCTCTGGACGTCTCCTGACCCGCCGCCCGTCTTCCGCGACTTCTGGACCTCGGCGTACGAGGCGATCGACGACTGACCGAAGAAGAAACTCAGACGTCGAGGCCGGCGCCGTCGATCGCGAGCTCGACACCCGACATGAAGCTGTTCGCGTCCGACACGATGAACGTGATCACTGCCGCGAATTCCTCCGGGGTTCCCGGCCGTCGCATCGCCGGTAGGTAACCGATGTCGGTCGCCAGTCGCACGAAATGCTCCTCGGCGGAGACGCCGGCGGCGTCAGCCTCGGCGGTCCAGAGTTCCTGGACCTCCTGCCGGATGCTGTAGCCGGGCAGCACGCTGTTGACGACGATGTTGTCGGGTCCGTACTGCTTCGACAGGAACTTGGCGAGGTTCGCGAGCGCAGCCTTCGCAGCGGTGTAGTGCGGGTGCACGTCCGGCCCGATCGACGGCTTGTGAATCGACCCGGCCGACACGAGGACGATGTGACCGGACTGCTTCCGCTGCATGTGCGGGATCGCAGCTCGGCACACTCGCATGGGCGCGAAGAAGTTCACCTCGAACGTCTCGTCCCACTCGTCGTCGGTCAGGTCCGCGAACTCCTTGATCTTGTGGACGCCTGCCGCAGCGACGAGGATGTCGAGGTCACCGAATGCGTCGACCATGCGCGCGACGAGCTCGTCGGCCGCCGACCGGTCGGCGAGATCGATCTGCACCGGGAGACAGTTGCCGCCCTCCGCGTCGACCTCCTTCGCGACGAGCCGCAGCGCTTCCTCGTCGCGAGCACAGAACGCGACGCGAACACCTTCTCGCGTGAGCGCCACCACCGTGGCGCGGCCGATGCCGCGACTCCCACCGGTCACCAGGGCGACCTTGCCGTTCAGCCCGAGGTCCATCGCATCCTCCTGACTCGCGACCTTCCGACGAGACGGTACGCCGACCTGATGGGGAACGCACGCCCGCTGCGTCAGATGGGCACGCGACCTGACGTCCAGCGGGAATCGCGCCCGAGATGGGACGTCGACGTCACGGCGGGTCGGGGTCGTCGGGGTCCCTACCTGAACACATGTTCGACTGCAAGAACCGGCACTTTTGGAGATCCCCCGGAGGACCCAGCAGCCTGCTCTACCGCGCGTTCGCACATGAAACGCGCGTCGAACAACAAGCAACGCGCGGCAGATTCGTAGATTCACGCACGAACCCCGCTCGGCCTCCTCGGAGGACGCGTCATGACGCCTCGGATCGCGCTCGCTGTTGCAGCACTCGGGATCGTGGTGGCTAGTTCTGTCGCGTCACTCCTCGGATCGGCGCAAGGCGTGAGCGGCGGCGAGCCTGCCGTGTCGGCGACCAGCTGCCATCTCGGGAACGGCGTGCAGCAGGTCGTGAGCATCGTGTTCGACAACGTGCACTTCTTCCGCGACACACCGTGCACACCAGCCAACCAGGCCCCGTGCGCGTCGAACGCCGGCGGCGCGGCGCGCTTCGCGTGGAATCGCGGCTACTACGCCCCCACGATTGACATCACGTGGGTCGGGTTCGTCGGGCCTGGTGTCGCGCGTCGAGGGCTCGACGGCAACGCGCCAGACGACGACCGGCCGTCCACCACCCGAACGGCGACCGGAACACTCATCGCCGACACTGCCGCGTTGAAGAGCACGAACGACAGTCTTCCGGCGCGACGCACGATGCTCTGAACGTGGAGTAGCAGTCGCTCAGTTTTTCGAGTGCGCGGCACTGATCGGTCTCGCCGAGCACATCCAGTAGCTGCGTAGACATTCGTCTTTTTTCGACGGTCGCGCGGATGCCCGCGCGCACCGCAGGCGCGTACTGTGACGACCCTGAGGCGCGTCTCCGACGTCGAACGGCGAGCACGACTCGTCACACGCCATCACTTGGTGCCGTCGGGCAAGAGCACCGGCGTCGCGATGCTCGCCGAGCAGCTCGTCGGACTGCACGCCACTGATCCCGCGACCGTGTTCCTCGCGGCGCGGGCACGACTGACGAAGCCGACGGTGGAGGCCGTCGAGCGGGCGCTCTACGACGATCGGTCGGTCGTGCGCACGCTCGGCATGCGCCGGACGATGTTCGCGCTGCCCGTCGGCCTGGTGCCGATCGTGCAGGCGGGAGTGACCAATGCCCTGGTCCCGGGGCAGCGAACGCGCTTGGTGCGGATGATCGAAGAGAACGGCATCGCCCGTGACGGCGCACGCTGGCTGCGCGAAACCGAGGCGCAGACGATCGCCGCGATCGAGGCGCGGGGCGAGGCCACCGGACCCGAGCTCGCAAAGGCGGTTCCGCGTCTCCGCGAGAAGATCAGCTACGGCGAGGGCCGAACGTGGGGCGGCACGGTCGGGCTCACGACCCGGGTGTTGTTCCTGCTCTCATGCGAGCAGCGCGTCGTGCGAGGGCGACCGCAAGGCTCCTGGACCAGCTCGCAGTACCGGTGGGCGCTGATGGAGTCATGGCTTCCGGATGGGGTTCCCGCACTGAAGCCGGACGAAGCGCGCGCCGAGCTGGCGCGTCGCTGGCTCATGACGTTCGGTCCCGGAACGGTCGCCGACATCAAGTGGTGGACCGGTTGGCCCCTCGGCCAGGCGCGCCAGGCGCTCGCGGCGCTCCCGACGGTCGAGGTCGAGCTCGACAGTGGCACCACCGGGCTCGTGCTCGAGCACGACGACGCACCGGTGTCGGCACCCAAGCCCGCGGCAGCACTGCTGCCGGGCCTCGACCCCACCACGATGGGATGGGCCGACCGCGACTGGTACCTCGGTCCGCACAAGACCTCGCTGTTCGACAGGAGCGGCAACGCCGGGCCCACCATCTGGTGGGACGGCCGCGTCGTCGGCGGCTGGACTCAGCGCCAAGGCGGAGAAGTCGTCTGGCGCGTCGTCGAAGACATCGGTACCGACGCGCGACACGCAGTGGAACGAGAGGTCGAGCGCCTCTGCACGTGGCTCGGGGACACGGTCGTGACGCCACGCTTTCCCACGCCCCTCGACAAGGAGCTGCGCGCCTGACTTCGGACGAAGAGAGCCCCGTTCGGCTCACGCCGTTTGCCGCGGCGCTCGCCGCGCCGCGGCAGCGGTCACGGCGTGCGCGCACTCGCTTCACGAGGGCCATGCCTGCACCACCCCGTGGAGATCGTCGTAGCGACCGTCGCGACTGCGAACCCGGAAGCGATCACCCCGCTCGCATCGAGCAAACCCGGCCGCGAGACACAACTGCTCCAACGCGCGCATGTTCGGCAACCAGAACACCTGACCCTGAGGCTCGCCGACGAACAGCGCTTGCGGCCGACGGTCGAACGGATCGCGCTGGATCGCGGTGGCGATGATCGCCGAACCGCGGGTCACGCTCCGAATCGCGTAGAGCGCACGCAATGGATCCGTCAGGTGCAGCAACACGCTGGCGCAGAACACGAGGTCGAACTCGCCGACCGTCTCGGGCGAGAGGTCGTACACGTTCACGAACTGCTGTCGGACTGCCGAAGCCCGGGCCGCAATCGCGAACGCGAGCGCGCCGCGGAGGTAATCCGAGTGCGTCGTATCGGCATCCTCGGCGCGGAACGTGTCCCTCAGCGTCGGGCTGGCGTCGTGCGCACTCCACGACGGCAGCTCGGCCGTGATCACGGGATGCGCACCGCGGGCCTCGAGCTCGAAGGCGAAGAAACCGTGGGCTGGACCGACGTCCAGCGCGCTCATCCCCCTGAGGTCGTCAGGCAGTCGATACCGACCAAGGATCGGACGGTGATCGTAGAGACCGGGCGTCAGGACGCCATCACCCAGATCGATCGTGTGGTACCACGCAAAGCGAGCCATACCCGCTCGCTTCTCGTCGGCGCTCATCGGCACGGAGCGAGTCTGATCGATCGACGCTCGGGCCGCATCACGCCCCGGTGCGAGGTTCACGCGCGCAAGTTCACGCTTCCTGCTCGACGAGGCCCTGCCGGCTCACGACGCGCTCGTAATTGAGCCGCAACAGCTCGATCACGTCGTCGACGTCTGCTTCGTCTTCGATGCGGCGCGCGGCAGGGCCGGTCTTCCCGGGGAAGACGGGGTGGAAGTCGATCCGTCCCTCGTCGTGCAGCTCATGCCAGAGTGGTCTCGGAAAGCTGAAGTGCGCAGCGTGATCGCCATGGAGGTGACCGATCTCGCGGCGCCCGACCTTGAAGGCCAACTCACCGATCTCGCCTCGGTCGACCTCGACGCCCGGCCAGCCACCGACGGTCTCGGCGACTCGTTCACTCGCGGTTGATGAGATAGCCATGTTGCCGTTGCTCCTGTCGTTCCGGATGCTGAACGTTGCCTACCTTAGAACCTCAAGTTCACTTGAAGTCAAGAGTCTCGGGCACTAATTTCTCCGGCATGGACCAGGAGCTGAGCATCGGGGCGTTGAGCGACCGGACCGGAGTGGCCACGTCCGCGCTTCGGTTCTACGAGTCGGAAGGGCTCATCCACTCAGTGCGCTCGCCCGGCGGGCAGCGTCGCTACGCGCGGGAGACGATCCGGCGTGTCTCGTTCATCCGTGTCGCGCAACAAGTCGGACTGAGCCTCGACGAGATCCGCAGCGCCCTCGCGTCACTCCCCCGGAACCGCACTCCGAACGCGAAGGACTGGGAGCGGCTGTCCAAGTCGTGGCGGCCGCGCCTCGACGAGCAGATCGCGATGCTCGAACGGCTCCGCGATCGCCTGCACGGTTGCATCGGATGCGGCTGCTTGTCGCTGAAATTCTGCAAACTGCTCAATCCCGGCGACCAAGCCGGGGCGCGCGGACCGGGCCCCCGCTACATCCTCGACGCGGACTGACCTACCAGTCGGGTCAGCTGGTGGGCGCGCCGTCGCCGCACTCGCCGGTCGGCGCCGTCGTCTCCCAGAACGCGGGGTGCTCCGGCAGGAGTCGCAGCGCGGCGCGCAGTGTCTCGAGATCCTCGCGCTCGAGCGCAACGAGATCGGTGGGCGGCTCGGCCATGCCCTGGATGAGCGAGACCTTCAGCTTGGCGCCGTCCTCGGTGAGCACCACGGTCTTCACCCGACGGTCGCGTGCATGCGGGCGTCGCTCCACGAGGCCCCGCTCCTCCAGGCGGTCGACGAGCCAGGTGGCGTTCGACGCGTCGCAGGCAAGCATGTCGGCGAGCTCACCCATCGCGTGCGGTTCGTCCAGGTCGAGCACGAAGAGCGTCTTCATGTGCCCCGGTGTCAGTCCGAGCTCTTGCAGCACGCTGCCGTGCACTTCCTTGTGAGCGAAGAAGTACCCGAGCAGTTCGCCCCACACCTCTTGCGCGAGCTGCGACTTGCTCGTCCGCCTCATGACCGGATCGTACCTTCTTCTTGGAGCCACTTCGAGCGTTGAACTCCTCCAAATATTCTACTGCTTAGATATTTGACCTACCTAAAGGATCTGTGGCAAAATCGCGGGCATGAATCTCTCCCTCTCTCCCCAGCAGCCCGCGATCCAGGTCGAGGGCCTCACCAAGCGCTTCGGTGACGTCGTGGCACTCGACGGAATCGACCTCACCGCTCCAGTGGGGTCCGTGCTCGGCGTGCTCGGACCCAACGGGGCCGGGAAGACCACGGCGGTGCGCATCCTCACCACCGTCATCCGAGCCGACGGCGGGCGTGCCGAGATCCTCGGCATCGACGTCGACCGCCACCCCGGCGAGGTGCGGACGCACATCGGGCTCGCCGGACAGTACGCGGCTGTCGATCCCAACCTCACCGGGCGCGAGAACCTTCGGCTCATCGGCCGGCTCACCCGCGTCCCACGTAGCGTGATCAGCGCGCGCGCCGACGAGCTGCTGGCACGGTTCGATCTCGAGGAGGCCGCCGATCGGCTGGCGCGCACGTACTCAGGCGGTATGCGACGTCGGCTCGACCTCGCCGCCGCGCTGGTGCACCGCCCGCCCGTGCTGTTCCTCGACGAGCCCACGACCGGACTCGACCCACAGGGCCGGCAAGACCTTTGGGAGGTCATCGAGGAGCTCGCGGCCGATGGCACCACGCTGCTCCTGACCACCCAGTACCTCGAGGAAGCGGACCGCCTCGCGGACGACATCGTGGTCGTCGACCACGGCCGCGTCGTCGCGCACGGCTCGCCGACACAGCTGAAGTCGCGTCTCGGTGGCACCGTCATCGACGTTGCGCTCGCGGACGAAGGCGCCGCCACGCGCGCCGGCGCGGTCCTCGAGCGCTTCGGTGTCCGGCCCCCCGACCGAAATGGTCGCACGGTGCACCTCGAGGTCGCCGACGGACCGCGTCGGCTCGTCGAGGCACTCCGAGTGCTCGACCACGAAGGCCTTGAAGCCGAGTCCCTCGGCGTGCGCGAACCGAGCCTCGACGACGTCTTCCTCACGCTCACCGGTCGTCGCGCCGACAACGCATCGCACACCGACGAATCGGACGCCGACCGTTACGCCACTCTCACGCGAGGTGCCGCATGACCGCTCTTGCTCACTCCCCCGACATCGCAACCCGACGTCAGTCGAGCCCATCGAGCTCGCTCGTCAACGCGTTCGACGACACGCTGGCGCTCACGGGCCGCAATCTGCGGATGTACCTCCGCAACCCGCAGCTCCTCATCTTCTCGACGATCCAACCCGTGATCTTCGTGCTCCTGTTCCGGTACGTGTTCGGGGGTGCCATCCGCGTCACGGGCACCGACTACGTCGACTTCCTGATGCCGGGCATCTTCGCCCAGACCGTCGTCTTCGGTGCGATGGCGACGGCCATCGGTATCGCTGCCGACATGCAGACGGGCCTCATCGAACGCTTCCACTCGCTCCCGATGTCACGTTCTGCAGTCCTCGCCGGTCGCACGCTCGCTGATCTGGTGCGCAACGCGTTCGTGATCGCGCTCATGGCGGTCGTCGGTTTCGCGGTCGGGTGGCGGCCCCACACCGGTGCCGGTGCGGTGCTCGCCGGCATGCTGCTCATGCTGCTCTTCGGCTACGCCGTCTCGTGGATCTTCGCCACGGTCGGGCTCGCCGTACGCGATCCCGAAGCCGCGCAAGCGGCGTCGTTCCCGGTGCTCGCGCCGCTCGTGTTCGCCTCGGCCGCGTTCGTGCCGATCGCGACGATGCCGTCGTGGCTCCAGGGATTCGCCGAGCACCAGCCGCTCTCGGTCGTCGTCAGTGCCGTCCGCGACCTCACGCTCGGTACCCCTGCCGCGAGCGACGTGCTCACGGCGCTCGCCTGGATCGTGGGCATCGTCGCCGTCGCCGCGCCCATCGCGGTGCACTTCTACCGTCGAGCCGTCTGATCCCCGCCCGTTGACGGGCGCCGAGTCGCGGTAGCGTGCCGCATCGCGATCTCGGCAGCTGACGGGCGCGGCGGTGCCGCCGCAATGTTGCGCGCGGTCGACGTGACGGTGAGGTTCGGCGGCGTCACCGCTCTCGACCACGTCTCGATCGAGGCGGGCGCGGGCGAGGTGCTCGGGCTGATCGGACCGAACGGCGCGGGGAAGACGACCCTGTTCGACGTGTTCTCGGGTATTCGCCCGCCCACATCCGGGCAAGTCGTCCTCGACGGCCTCGATGTGACGGGTCGCAGCGCCACGTGGCGCTCGCGGCACGGCATCCGGCGCACGTTCCAGCGTCAGCAGATGTTCGGGTGGCTCACGGTGGAGGAGAACGTCCTCGTCGCCCTCGAGTGGCGGGGAGGAGGGGGTGGTCTGCTCGCGGACCTCGCCGCGCTGCCGACTCGGCGACGCCGGGAACGCGACCGCCGCCTTCGCAGCGACGCCGCGCTCGAGGCGTGTGGCCTCCTCGCGCTCCGGGCCGAACCCGCCGGGAAGCTGCCCATCGGGCGTGCCAGGATGGTCGAAATGGCCCGGGCGATCGTCGACGAGCCCCGCGTGCTCCTGCTCGACGAACCCACGTCAGGGCTGGAGGAGGCCGACACGCGGAGCTTGGGAGAATCGATTCAGCGCGTGTGCCGGGACACCGGCTGTGCCGTGGTGCTCGTCGAGCACGACGTCGGTTTTGTGATGGACCAGTGCCATCGCGTCGTGGTCCTCGACCTCGGGACCGTGATCGCAACCGGCACGCCGGGAGAGATTCGCCACAACCGCGCAGTACAGGACGCGTATTTGGGCTAGAACCTGGGGCACCGATCTGGGGGGGTACGAAATGAGGCGAGGGCTGAAGTACATCGTGGGCGTCGCGGTTGTCACGTTGGTCGCCGCGATGGGTGGCGGGCCAGCCAATGGCGCAACTGCCGGCGGCGCAAGTACGAACGGGAACGCCAAGGCGGCGGAGGCGGTGAAGGGCAACACGCTCACCGGCAAGGCCGGTACGGGGCTGACGCGCGGGGTCTCGTCGTCGTCGATCAAGGTCGGCTGCTATCTCCAGCAGGCGTCGTTCCAGGGCGCCGACGCCGGGTACCGCGCGCGGTTCAATCGAGCCAACACCAACAACGAGCTCCCGGGTGGACGCAAGATCGACTTCTCGTCGTGCCAGGACGACGGCAGCAATCCGCAGACGAACCTGCAGATCGTGCAGCGGTTGGTGCAGCAGGATCAGGTGTTCGCGGTGGTCGGCATTTCCGCCGACGTGCTCACCGGGAGCACCGACTTCATGAACAACAACCAGGTGCCGTTCTACGGCTGGGGTTTCCTCCCCGGGTTCTGCGGCACGCGGTGGGGCTTCGGCTTCAACGGCTGCCTGATCACGAACTACTCGCAGAACCAGCCGCAGCAGGTGTACCAGGCCAACCTCGCCGAGGGTCCGATGGAGGCGGCCGGCCTCACGGCGAAGGACACCAAGGTCGCCTTGCAGTCCGGTGACGACGACGCCGGTCACGCCGGGAACGAGACGATCAGCCAGCTGTTCAAGCTCGAGGGCGCAAAGGTCGTCTACAAAGAGTCCAACATCCCCGTGCCGGGCCCGCCGGCGAGCTTCACACCGTTCGTGCAGGCGATCAACGCCGCGAACCCGAACCTCCTGCTCACACTCACGAACTTCCAGACGGCTCCCGGACTCACCGGCGCGATGACGGCGTCGGGCTACAAGGGCGCCAACGTCAACTTCGTCGGCTACATCCCGGGCCTCCTCAACACGTCGGCGCAGCTCGCGGCCAATTTCAACGGCGCGTTCGTGAGCTCGCAGACCGTCCCCCAGGAGGAGCAGACCGCGTACATCAAGCAGATCGAGAACGACCTCACCGCGAGCAACGCGTCGACGGGGAAGTTCATTACCCAGGCAATCGCCACTGCCTATGCGCAGGCCGACCTTCTGGTCTCGCAACTCAAGGCCGTCGGCTCGAAACTCGACACGAAGACCTTCGACCAGAAGATCAACAAGAGCTACACGTACAAGCCGTCGGCTCAAGGGGGGCAGGGGCAGATGTCGTTCCCGGCGATGCACTTCATCCCCGCGGATTGCGCAGCGATGCTGAAGATATCCGGCACCACCTACAACGAGGTCGTGCCCTTCAGCTGCTATGAGAGCAAGGTGAAGTCGTCGAAGAAGTAGTTCGCCGCGCACGGAGATTCGGCGCGTAGAGGAAAGCGGTCATGGAGAGGTTTCTGAGCCTGACCGTGAGCGGCGCGGTCACGGGGGCGATCTTCTCCCTCGTGGCCGCCGGGCTGGTCCTCTCCTACAGCGCGACGGGAATCTTCAACTTCTCGTACGGCGCGGTCGCGTTCACGAGCGCGTTCGTCTTCTACCAGCTCAACAGCACGCTCGGCTGGCCGATCGTGCCGGCCGCGCTCGCCGTCATCCTGGTCTTCGCGCCTTTGCTCGGTCTCCTGCTCGATGTTGCTGTGTTCCGGCCACTCGCGCGCGCGACGGAGTCGGCGAAGATCATGGCCACGGTCGGTCTCCTGATCGCCATCCCTGCGTTGACGACCTGGCTGAACGACCAGCTCGTCAACACGTTCGGATTCGTCATCCCGCGGAGTGCCGACGTCAGGCAGGTCGGGCTTCCATCGGGCATCGGGCCGACCCCGAAGATCGAGTGGAAGCTTCCCGGTCGCATCCCGTTCGACTCCAACGAGCTCGTTGTGTTCGTCGCCGCGGCACTCGTCGCGGTCGCGCTCTGGTTGCTGATGCGGCACACACCGCTCGGGCTGCAGATGCGTGCGGTTGTCGACCGAGCCGACCTCGCCGGGACACGCGGGATCAACGAGCGCACTACGTCGCGCTACGCCTGGGTGATCGGCATGATGCTCGCCGCGCTTGCAGGGGTGGTGGGCGCGCCGATCATCGGCTCGCTGCAGCCCGACGGCTTCATCGCGATCACGTTCGTGGCGTCGGCAGCGGCGGTCGTGGGCGGACTTCGGTCGGTGCCGCTCGCGTTCCTCGGCGGGCTGCTGCTCGGCGTCGCCCAGAACCTCGTGTTCGGCTACGGCTCGGACATCCAGGGCCTCAAGGACATCCCGGGCTTCAACAGCTCGGTGCCGTTCATCTTCCTGCTGGTCGGGCTCATCGTGATGGCGCGCGATCGCCGTCGGCGCGGTGGATCGGCTGCCGAGGAGACGCCGCCGCCCGACTACCTCGCCGATCTCCCCCTGTGGCGTCGAGCGCTTCCGTGGGCCCTCGCGGTTGCATTCCTCATCGTGTACGTGCTCGAGCTCGCCAACGACTACTGGGTTGGTGTCATCGCGACCGGCCTCACGCTGTCGCTCATCTTCCTGTCGTTCGTCGTGGTGACCGGACTCGGCGGAATGGTCAGCCTCGCGCAAGCGACGTTCGTGCTGGCGGCCAGCCTCACGACTGGCATGCTCATGACGCGCTACGAATGGGGTTTCCTGCCCGCGATGGCGATGGCAGTCGCCGTCACCGTCGCGTTGAGCACCGTCGTCGCACTCCCCGCGCTGCGGCTCGGCGGGCTGCCGCTCGCGCTCGCGACGCTGGCGCTCGCGTTCCTCGGCGACCAGGTGCTGTTCCAGTGGAACTGGCTGCGCAACACGCAGTCTGGCTGGACGATCCCACGGCCCGTGATCGGACCCTTCGACACGAACAACAACAAGACATTCGCGATGTTCGTGCTGCTCGTCGTCGGAGTGGTCGCGCTGTGCATCTACAACCTCAAGAGGTCGTCGTGGGGCCGCGCCATCGCTGCGACCCGTTCGTCGGAGGTCGCCGCGAACACGTCGGGCGTGTCCGTCCTCCGCGTGAAGATTGGCGTGTTCGCCCTGTCGGCCGCCATTGCGGGTATCGGCGGCGTCTTGTACGCGTCGTACCAGCAGAGCGTCACGAACCTCTCCGTGACCGTGACGACGGGCCTGCTGTGGCTCGCGACCGTCGTGCTCTTCGGTATCCGCCGCCCGGCTGCGGCCGTGCTCGCGGGCATCGTGTCTGCCGCGTCGCCCGTCATCTTCCAGTCGGGCATCCATTTCCCGGACTTCTTGCCGTCGTTCCTGAACTGGGACGGCACGACGTCGACCGAGATACCCGCGATCCTGTTCGGTCTCGGCGCGGTACAGCTTGCGCGGTACCCCGACGGCGTGCTGTCGATCAGCGCCGCGCAGAACTACGCCCGCCGGATGAAGCGAACGGCGCGACGGGCTGCCGCCGCGGGCGTGCCGGAATCGATGATCGCCGCGGTCGTCCAGGAGGAGGAGATCGCGGCCGCCGCCGAGGCCGAGCGCCACGGCCGCGAACTCGTCGCCGAAGGCGCGGTTCACACACGCCAACACACGGCGGCGTCCGACGGCAACGCCGTCCTGGTCGTCGAAGGTCTCAGGGCCGGCTATGAAGCGGTCGAGGTGCTCCACGGGATCGACCTCACCGTGCGGGCCGGTGAGATCACGACGCTGCTCGGCGCAAATGGCAGCGGGAAGACCACGCTCTGCTCGACGATCTCGGGGCTCGTTCCTGTGCGCGGCGGCACGATCAAGCTGTACGGCGCGGACGTGTCCGCGCAACAGCCGCACGAGCGCGCGCGCAGTGGTGTGCTCGTCGCACCTGAGTCGCGCGGGATCTTCCCCGGCCTGTCGGTCGAGGAGAACCTCATGCTGCGCCTCCGGGACGAGGAACAGCGCGGGGAGGTCTACGCGCGGTTCCCCGCACTCGGGGAGCGACGCAAGCTCGCGGCGGGCAGCCTTTCAGGTGGCGAGCAGCAGATGCTGACGCTCGCTCCGGTACTCGTCAACCCGCCCCGTATCGTCGTCGCGGACGAGCCAACGCTCGGTCTGGCGCCCCTCATCGTCGTCGAGCTCATGCGGGTGTTCGAGGAGTTACGCGACCGGGGCACCGCGATTCTCCTCGTCGAAGAGAAGGCCCGGAACGTGCTCGAGATCTCCGAGCAAGTGGCTTTCCTCGAGCTCGGCCACATCGCGTGGGTCGGGCCGCGCGACGAGATCGACGACGAACGACTCGTGGCCAGCTACCTGGGCGTCGGTCAGGGTTAGGAGCGAGCCGGCGGGGGTCAGTCGACGGTGAGTTCTCCCATCCGCGACCAATCGTCCGCCCCCTCGATGGTGGTGTTGATGATGCGCGGTGTCTCCGTGAGCGCCTGCGGCAGTTCTTGCATGGCCTTCTTGAAGTGCTCGCTGTTGACGTGAGGCCCGGCACCGTCCTCACGAAAGGCTTCGACGAGGACGAATTCGCTCGGATCCTGCGCACTTCGGGACCACTCGAACCAGAGGTTGCCCGGCTCCCCCTGTGTAGCCTCGGTGAAGTCGCGGACCAGGTCGAGCCACCGTTCCGACCAGTCGGGCTTCGTCTTGAACTTGACGACAATGAAGATCATACGGTGCTCACCTCGAGTGAACTGGGCGGCTAGACCAGCGAGTCCTTGTCGGCGCGGGGGTTGAGCACGAACGACTGCGGCGCGCTCTCGAGGTAGGCGGTGCCGAATCCGACCAAGATCCTCTTCGACGCGTCGTCGGGGTCGCCGAAGCATCGACACGTGATCGTCTCGCACGCGTCGATGACCGTCGCAAGTGGCGCCTTCCCCTTCTCGTTGTCGAGATGGGCCCGGAACGCTTCGTCGGTCGCGTAGATCTCGGTCCACTCGCTCACTCGGGAGGACGGGTACTCGACGTGGTAGGTGATCACACCCGGGTGCTCGTGCATCACCTCGCAAACCTTCTCCTCGTTTGCCCTGAACTCGGACTCTCGACCTTCCTTGATGTCCCACCTGATCTTGAGCATGAAGGGCATCGTCGGCCTCCTTCCATCGAGCGACAACCAGGCTCGATACCCCGCGCCTCTCGAACCATAGGCGCAACCGATGTGGCGACCGGGCGTGCGCGCGGACGATCTCAGCTCGTGGTCACGCTCGCCTACACCATGGCTCGCTCGCTACGAGCCGGGATACCC
>JBKPCV010000100.1:0-32467 GCA_046727575.1 Actinomycetota bacterium | reverse complement strand
CGGGATGACCGGCTTCGGCGGGGTCGTCGCCCGGACCTGGGATCAGCCGCGCCGTCGCGGCCTCGACCACGCTTGCCTCGTGTTCGCTCAGCACGACGACCCCACCCTGCACTCCGATCCGAAACCCTGTCTTATACCCGCACTAGCCGGTGGGGCCGAAGCGCTCCACTCGAATCCGCCCGGTCGGCATCCCGAGGTCGACGAGCACGCGACTCGCGGCGTCGGCGAAGCCTGAGGAGCCGCACACGAACACGGTGGCGTCGGGGAGCACCATGTCGACCAGATCGGCCGATGACAGGCGGCCGGGCGGTCGAGAGGACCCCGGCGGCGTCTCGCGCGAGTAGACGATCTTGGTCTCGGGTCCCGGCAGCTCGTCGGCGTAGTACAAATCCGCCCGCGTCCGCACGGAGAGCGCCAGCCGTACGAGGTCGGTCCGCTGCTCCCGTCGCGCGAGTCGCAACATCGCCATGAGGGGCACCACGCCCGATCCGCCGCCCACGAGCAGTGCGGGACGGTCGGCGTCCCACACGAACCATCCCCCGATGGGCCCGCGTACCTCCAGCTCGTCGTCCACCTCGAGGACGTCATGGAGGAAGGTGGACACTTCCCCGTCCTCCAGTCGTTCGACCGTCAGCTCGAACTCCGGGGATCCGTCAGGGGGTGACGCGATCGAATACGAGCGCGAGGTGGTGTAGCCGTCTTCGGCGGTCAGCCGCACCACGTAGTGCTGACCAGCACGGTGGCGGGAAGGCTCGTCGAGTGCGAAGCGGAACGTCTTGGTGTGGCTCGTCTCGTCGCGGATCGAGACGACGCGCGCCGGCCGCCACGGTCCGGCTACGAGGACGCCGTCGGTCAACAGTCCGTGAATTCTCGCGTCAGCTTCATCGGCGGACGAAGTCGAGAGCGAAGGTCGCGCCTTCGCGCGCGGGCGTGACCGTGAACGGCTGCGCGGCGATCTCGTCGCGCGCGTAGATCGCGTCGAGCTGACTGTCGTCGTGTGACGGGTCGTGGTGAAAGGCGATGAGATGGCGCGCGCCGACAGTGTTGGTGAATGCGAGCGTGTGGCCGAGCGCGCTGTGTCCCCAGCCAATGTGCGCGGCGTACTCGGGATCGTCGAACTGCGCGTCATGAATCAGCACGTCAACATCGGCAGCCAGCTCGTAACCGGACGTCCACTGCGGCGATTCAGGAAACGCGTGCACACCGAGCGCGGGCTCGTGATCCGACATGTACGCGAGCGTCACGCGACCGTCGTCGAGTCGGTAACCGACTGTCGGGCCGGGATGACACACCAGGGCCGCGGTGACCGTGAGGCCGGGTACCTCGAAGTCGCCGAGTGGCACGTCGTGCAGGGTCAGGTCACACGGGAGCTCGCGCAGCCGTACCGGGAACAGCGGCGGCGAGAGGTAGCGCGTCAGGCGTCCCCGCAGGTCGAGGGTGGTCGAGCCCGGGCCCCAGATGTGCACCTCCAGGTCGGGACGGAAGAGTGCGCGGAAAAACCCCAGTCCGATGATGTGATCCATGTGCAGGTGGCTGAGGAGTATGTCGACTCGCTCGACATCCGGCGGCAGCGCCGAGCCCAGCCCGCGGATTCCGCTGCCCGCGTCGAGCACGACACGGTGCGCGGTACGGCCCGCGACGATCTCGACGCACGACGTGTTGCCGCCGTACCGCGCGGTCGCAGGCCCCGGCGTGGGCACCGACCCACGCGTGCCCCACAGACGCACCTTCATCGACGATCCTCCCAGAAGATCGCGACCGCGCCGAGATTGCGATCGTGCTGACCAACGAGCGGGAACGCCGTCACCGAGATGTGGCGGTCGGCGCCGTCGAGCCCCTTGATCCACATCTCCATGTGGGCGGGTCGCCGCTCCTGGAGCGCGCGCGCGAGGGGCACCTCGCCCGGCGGGATCGGCGAGCCGTGCTCGTCGGTCGGATTGAAGATCGTCGACCACTTCGACATCGGGAGTTCATCGGTCTCCTCGTACCGGAGCCCGAGCATCGACTCGGCTGGCTCGTTGAAGTAGACGAGGTTGCCGTCGAGATCGACCACGAAGACGGGCATGGCGAGGTAGCTCGCCACCTGCTTCATCAAGATGACCTCGACGTCGTGCTGTACCCGCGCCGCCACGACCGGTCAGAATGGCACGGATACGGCACCGGATCGAACGCGTGGCTCCCGTTCTGCGCTTCGACCCTCACAGAGAAGGTCCACATGTCGATCGTCCTCCACGACCCCAACACCTACGCCCACGGTTTCCCCTACGAGGAGTTCCGCACGCTTCGCGACGAAGCGCCGGTCTCGCATCACGACCATCCGCAGTGGGAGCGCGGGTACTGGGCCGTGAGCCGCCACGCCGACGTGCAGCAGGTGTCACGCGATTGGGCGGCGTTCCGCAACGCGCCGCATCCCTTCCTTCCCGACTCGGGCGAGTTCGAGGACGACGACAGTGGTACGTCGTTGCTCCTCATCAGCCTGGACCCACCCGAGCACTCCAAGCTCCGCAAGATCATCAGCAGCGGGTTCACGCCGCGCCGCATCAACGATCTCGCCGCACACGTCAAGAGCCGAGTGGACGCAGTCATCGACTCGGTTGCCGACCGCGGCGAGTGCGACCTCGTGAACGACATCGCGCTGTGGTTGCCGCTGCACGCGATCGCCGACCTGGTCGGCGTCCCCGAAGAGGACCGCAAGCAGGTGTTCGAGTGGACGGAGCTCACGTTCGGATTCGACCCGACGGTCCCGGCCGACGCCCGCATGCACGCGGCCATCGCGATGTACGGGTATGCCGACGGGATGTGTGCCGAACGCCGGGCGCATCCTCATGACGACCTCATGAGCGTGCTCCTCGCCGCCGAAGTCGACGGAGAACGGCTCAGCGACATGCAGCTCTCCGCGTTCTTCATGCTCCTGCAGAACGCGGGATCGGAGACCACGCGGAACCTCATCACGACGGGAACCCTTGCCCTGCTGCAGCGACCGGATCAGCTCCGACAGCTACGCGACGACTTCGCGATGCTGCCGACTGCGATCGAGGAGCTCTTGCGCCACAGCACTCCGGTGATGTCGTTCGTGAGGACGGCGACGACGGACACCGAGGTCGGTGGGCAGGAGATCCGGGAGGGTGACCACGTGCTGATCGTCTATGCGTCGGCGAACCGTGACGAGCGCGCGTTCGACCGCCCTGACGACATCGACATCACGCGCGATCCCAACGACCACGTGGCGTTCGGCGCCGGCGGCCCGCACTTCTGCCTCGGCGCGCACCTCGCGCGGCTCGAGAGCCGGTTGATGTTCGAGGCCATCCTCACACGCTTCGAGGACCTCGAGGTCACGGCCGACCCGGCCACCCTCCCACGCGTCCACTCGAACCTCATCGACGGCTTCGCCGAGATGCCGGTGCGCTGGTCCTACGTGCACTGACGCGCCGCGCACCTTCCGCTGCGCCGCGGACACGGCGTGCGGCGGGTGGGTGGCCCGGCGGCGACGACCAGTGTCGGCTGCCTCCCCCCTTCCCGTCAGTACAGCGGCGACCACTTGCTGCTACGGAGCAACTTGCTCTCCCACTGGTCGCGGTACTCGAGCGAGTCGTGCATGTACGTGCCGGGCCTGCGCATGTCCGGGTCGAGATCGTGCGTGAGGAGGTGCAGCACGGTCGCTGGATCGGCGATCTTCTGCCACAGGATCGCCTCCCGGCGCAGGCCGGCGCCGTGCGCGACCTGGAAGCACGCTTGGATGTCGATGGTGACGGCTCCCCGGCCTTCGGCGTGCCGGAGCAGCGGCTGCGAATAGAGCTCGTCCCACATCGTGATGTAGTCGTCGATCGGCGAATACGGCCAGCCGGTGTCCTCCATGAACAGGGACAGCTCGTGCTCCGCGCCGTCGGCCGGCACCTCCGCGAAGTCGACCTCCTGGATGCGCGACCAGTACACCGGGAGCAGGATCTTGCCCGTCACGTCATGGCGGTACGTGTCGGTCTCGCGCGCCCAATCCTGGAGATCGCCTTGCTGGATCCGCCGCGCGAGGCGCTCCCATGCCGCGCCATCCCGCACCGCGGTGATGGTGACGACGTTGTACGACACGCCGCTGCCGTGCGCGTGGTTCATGTACCACAACAGGCGGGCGTCGTCGTCCTTGGCGAGCGTCGGCATCCAACCCTCGCGGTACGCCGACTCGAACTCGTCCTCCTTCGCGCCGACGACCTGGTGGACCTCGTGGATGAACAGCATGAGGGGGCCTCCTTCATTGGTCGCTCGCTACGAGCCGGGATACCCGGCTCGCTCACGCTCGCTCCGCCTTCAGTTCCGTTGCAACTCTGACTCGATGAGCTCGACGAGCTGACGTCGCACGACCTTCCCGGTGTCGCCGTACGGCAGTTCGTCGACGAACACGACGTGCTCCGGCGTCTTGTAGATCGCGAGTCGGTCCCGGCAGTACGCCTGCACCTCGTCGGCGGTCATCGGCAAGCGAGCCACGATGGCGACACCGACACGTTCGCCCATCTCCGCGTCCGGGACGCCTGCCACCGCGACGTCGGCGACCGCGGGATGCTGGCGTAGCACCGTCTCGACCTCGATCGGCCCGAACTTCTCGCCACCCCGGTTGATCGTGTCGGACAACCGGCCCGCCGGGTAGAGGTAGCCGTCGGCGTCCTGACGCGCAAGGTCGCCGGTGCGGAGCCATCCCGGCCGCACGTTCTGGTCGGACAGCACCCAGAGCTCGCCCACTTCGCCGGGCGTCACCTCCTGCTCGGTCCCCGGATCGACGATGCGAACCTCGACACCGGGCAGTGGCCGGCCAACGGACCCGATGTGCTCCGCAGCGTGGTGGTCGTCGGGCGTGAGCGTCGTGTACGCGCCGAGCGTCTCGGTCTGACCGAAGATGTTGGCGAAGGCCACGTGCGGGAGCGCGGCCATCGCTCGCCGGACGAGCTCGACCGGCGCGGCAGCGGCGCCGTAGTAGATCGCGCGCAGGGCGCTGATATCGGTGCTCGCGAAGTCCGGATGGTCGAGGATCCGCTGGAGCATCGTCGGCACCAGGAACGCCGACGAGATGTGGTGCCGTGCGACCAGGCGCAACCACTCGCCGGCGTCGAAACGCGGCTGGATCACCGTGGTACGACCCGAGTGCAACGCACCGAGGAGTCCGAGCGATCCGCCGACGTGGAAGACCGGGACGCACATCATGCCGATGACGGGCGGAACCTTCGGGTCGAAGGGCACCGTCATCGTCTGGAGGCGTTGCGAGAGGGTGCCCGTGCTGATCGGGATCGCCTTCGGCAGGCCGGTCGTCCCGCTCGTGAACAGCACGAGCGCGTCGCGATCGTCGTCGGCGGGGACGTCGACGGTCGTGGTGCGGCCGGCGCCGAGGAGCTCGGTCGGCCCGAGCACCACGCCCGGTACGGCGTGTGCGAGCGCGTCGCGATAGGCGTCGCCGGCGACACCCACCGCGCTGCAACCGGCGGCGCGCACGAGCTCGGCGAGCTCGGACGGTTTGAGCTGCACGTTCATCAACGCGGCGGCCGCGCCGACACGTGCCGTCGCGAGGATCGCTGCCGTCGACAATGGGCCACCGACGTCGACGACCGCGATACGGTCGGCATCGGTCACGCCGTGCTCGACGAGCGCGGCCGCGCTGCTCGACACTGCCGCATCGAGATCCGCATATGTGACGGCGTCGTCGCCGATGACGAGCGCACGTCGGGAGGGATCGGCGGCGACGACCGCATCCATGACGTGCGAGATGTTCATCGTCAGAACTTCGGGGACCACGATGCCGTTCGCAGCAGCTTGCTCTCCCATTGGTCGCGTAGTTGGAGCGCGTCGTACATCCATGTTCCTGGTGCGCGCATCTCCGGAGGGATGTCGCTCGTCAAGAGCACCAGCAGCCGCTGCACATCGAGGATCCGCTGCATGAGCGTCACTTCCCGGCGCACGTGCGATCCGAACGCGGGTTGGAACGCGGCCTGGATCTCGAGGAACGGCGGGTTGGCGGCGTCTCGGTCCTCGCGGAGCGTCCGGGCGTAGAAGGATCCGGACTGCTCGATGTAGTCGGGGTACTTGCCCTCGATCGGCCACATCGTGTCTTCCATGTACATGGTCGGCTCGTGCTCGACGCCGTCGGCGGGCACCTCTGCGAGATCCACGTCCTGCATGGGCGACCACGGCAGTGGCAGGAGGAGCTTGCCGCGCACGTCGTGGCGGTACTCATCGACGTCCCGCGCCCACTCTTGGAGGTCACCGTGCTGGACGCGGCGCGCCAGGCCCTCCCATGCTTCGCCGTCGCGGACCGCGGTGATCGTGACGACGTTGTACGACACGCCGCTCCCATGAGCATGGTTCGCGTACCACAGCAGACGAGCTTCGTCACTCTTCGCGAGCGTCGGCATCCAGCCGTCGCGGAACGCGGCCTCGAACTCGTCTTCCTTGCGACCGACGACCTGGTGGACTTCATGGAGGAACAGCATGCGTCGCCCCGATTCCCATCGTTTTGGCGTTACAGACTGGTCCTATTGGACAGTCATTGACGCCAAAACATAACGGGGAGTTTCACACGATGCGGTCGATGTCCGCCAGATGCCGGGCCTTCGCCGCGTCGTCGAGGAAGGAGGCTTCGAAGCTGTTGCGCGCGTACTGCACGAACTCCTCGTCGGACACGTCGAGCGCGGTCCGGATCGCCGAGAAGTTCTCGGCGACGTACCCGCCGAAGTAGGCGGGATCGTCCGAGTTGACCGTGACACACAATCCGCGTTCCAGGAGACGGCGAACCGGGTGGTCGGCGAGCGCGTCGACGACGCGAAGCTTGACGTTGGAGAGCGGGCACATCGTGAGCGGCAGCCGTTCCGCAGCGAGGCGGTCGACGAGCCGGGGGTCGTCGACACAGCGCACACCGTGCTCGATGCGCTCGACCTTGAGCAGATCGAGGGCCTGCCACATGTACTCGGGTGGTCCCTCCTCGCCGGCATGGGCGACGGCCCGGAACCCTTCGGCGCGCGCCCGGTCGTAGACCTGTCGGAACTTCTCCGGCGGGTTGCCGACCTCGGACGAGTCGAGCCCGACGCCGATGATGTGCTCGCGGAACGGGAGCGACAGCTCGAGCGTCGTCATGGCGTCCGCTTCCGGAAGATGGCGAAGGAAGCACAGGATCAGGTGCGATGTCATGCCGAGCTCGTCCTCCGCCTGGCGGAGCGCCCGTTCGATTCCGGTGACGACGGTTCTCATCGCCACGCCGCGGGCCGTGTGCGTCTGCGGGTCGAAGAAGATCTCGGCGTGCCGCACACCCTGCGCGTGCGCGCGTCGCATGTAGGCCATCGTGAGATCGAAGAAGTCCCCTTCTTGCACGAGCACTGCGCACGCTTGGTAGTAGATGTCGAGGAACGACTGGAGATCGGTGAAGACGTACGCGCGTCGCACCGCCTCGACATCGGGAAACGGCAGTGCGATCCGGTTCCGGCGCGCCAGCTCGAACATCAGCTCCGGCTCGAGTGTTCCCTCGATGTGCAGGTGCAGCTCCGCCTTCGGGAGCCCCACGACGTCAAGCATCTCTCCCGCTCTCGGCCTGCGGCCAGGCCGCTCGGGCCCCGCCGCCGACACCATTGCTCGCTCGCTACGAGCTTGGATACCCGGCTCGCTCACGCTCGCGGACGTTCGCTTTGGGCGCACGGTAACGTGCGGCTCGAGGGGGGGACGTGGACGTCGACGACCTGCTCGCGAACGCGGCCGAACAGACGAGCTTGACCGAGTTCGGTCCCGAGCAACCGGCCATGCTCGAAGGCCTGCGCGTGCTCGCGCAGTCGGCCAACGACGACGCCGGTCTCACGCCCGAGGGCGACGCCGCGTTCGCCGCGACCATCGTCTCGCTCCTCACCCGGCGGCTCGAGATCGAGGACTGGTACCGGCGTCATCCCGAGATCGACGACGAGAAGATCGAGTCGGTGCTGTTCGGGCTCGGGCTCCCTCGCACCGGTTCGACCGCGCTCAGCTATCTGCTCGCGCAGGACCACAACGTCCGCTGCCTGCGGCAGTGGGAGGCGAACCAGCCGACGCCGCCGCCCGACCTCGCCACCGAGCACAGTGACCCGAGGTTCCTGGCCGCGCAGCGCGCGATGGCGGGGATGAGCGACATGCCGTCGGAGCTGAAGTCGATGCTGCCGTCGTCGCCGGACGGACCGGCCGAGTGTCTCGACTTGATGAGCATGACGTTCCGCTGCATGGCGCTCGACGTGATCGCGAAGACACCGTCGTACGCGCGTTGGCTCTTCACTGAGTGCGACTTCGAACCGGCCTATCGGTACCACCGCCGCGTGATCAAGCTCCTGCAATGGCACCGTCCGCCAGCGCGCTGGCGGTTGAAGACGCCCGCGCACCTGCTCGGCATCGAGGCGCTCGACGTCGTGTATCCCGATGCGCGCTTCGTGACGACGCACCGCGACGTCACCAAGGTGATCCCGTCAGTGGCAAGCGTCGAGACCGCGGTCGTCCGCATGATGACAGGCAACGCCGACCCGGTGTACCTCGGCCGGCATTGTGCCGACACGTGGGACCTGTGCCTGCGGCGGTTCATCGCGTTCCGCGATCGAGTCGGCGAGGACCGCTTCTACGACATCGCGTTCGACGACTTGCAAGCCGACCCGATCGGGACAATCGGGGGACTGTACGAGTGGCTGGGAGAGGCATTCACCCCGGAAACGGTGGACGCGATGCAACGATGGTGGAAGAACAACGAGGAGGAACGGGAACAGACTGGCCCGCACCGCTACCGAGCGGAAGACTTCGGGCTCGACACCGAACAGCTGGCGGAGCGCTTCGCTTACTACGGCGAGCGTTTCCCGATCGCGGACCCGAGGAGCGTGTGATGAGCATCGACCTGACCGGCGGTCTGGAACCGGAGCAGGACTACGCGTTCGGCAGCCGCCCCGACAACCCCGACATGCGCCAGGGGATGTCGTTGTGGGTCAGCAACGACGACTCCGATCCCGGCTTCGGCTTCCCGCGGCTCGGCCTCGAGGCGGTCGCGTCCGAGTGGGATCGGCCCGGCTACTCCTTCCAGGCCGCGTGGCCCGACGGCCGCGTCCTGATCTCCGGCGGCGGCGGCGAACCCCGCGCACCCGAGGGCCCGGCCGGGTACTCGACCGTGATGGGCGCGGGCCCATTCGAGATGCGGTGCGTCGAACCGTTCCACCGTTGGACGGCCGACTTCGCGGGGACGGTTCTCGACACGACAGTCCAGGACCAGATCGACGGAACCGTCGACCGGTCGAAGGTGGTCGACGTCGCGCTCCACCTCGAGATGCAGATGGCCGTCCCACCGTGGATCCAGGGGACGATGGGCGAAGCCGCCAAGCAGACGCTGAGCGGCGACACCGTCGAAGCCGCGTTCATGGGAGGGTGGCGCTTCGAGCAACTCTTTCGCGGCAGCGGTTCGTTCCGTGTCGGCGACGACGGCGAGCAGACGTTCGGCTGCACCGGACTGCGCATTTTCCGCCAGGGCGTGCGCGACACCACCGGGTTCTGGGGGCACTGCTGGCAGTCGGCGTTGTTCCCGAGCGGCCGGGCCTTCGGGTACATCGCGTACCCGCCACGAGAGGGTGGCCCCCCGACCTACGCGGAGTGCTACCTCTTCGAAGGCGACGGCGAGCTGATCCCCGCGACCCTGGTCGAGGCGCCGTGGATGACGCACTTCGTTCCCCACGGCGGCGCGGTGCCGTGCGTCTTCGAGTCCCAGCTCGGCACCACCAAGATCGAAGGGGAGACGTTCCTCGGCGTGATCCACCGCAACATCCCCGACTTCCCGCCGCTACACCAAGGCGGCGTGAAATACACGTGGGACGGCGAGGAGACGTACGGCATGATCGAACGCTCCTACCCCGACGACCAGATGGCGTGGTGACTCGCGTGTGACTCAGGTGTGACACGCGGCGCGCTCGCGACAAGAATGCGATTCCATGCCGCTGCTCGAGGTCACCGACGTCTCGGTCCGCTTCGGTGGCGTGCAGGCGCTCGAGCGCGTCTCGGTGCCGGTCGAGCCTGGACACGTCACCGGCCTGATCGGGCCCAACGGCGCCGGCAAGACCACGCTGTTCAACGTCGTCTGCGGCCTCCAGGAGCCACAGGAGGGCGCGGTCCTGCTCGACGGCCGCGACATCACCGACACGAAGCCCCACCGGCGCGCACGGCTCGGAATCGGTCGCACGTTCCAGCGACTCGAGACGTTCGGCATGCTGTCGGCCCGCGACAACGTCCTGGTGGCCGCGCAGGCGCGGCGGTCGTGGGGAAACACGCCGTTCGACATCGACGCACTCGTCGACGAGATCGTCGACCGCGTGGGCCTCCGAAGCGTCGCAGACGTTCGGGTCGACCGCCTGTCGACGGGGACCGGGCGTCTCGTCGAGGTGGCGCGGGCCCTCGCGATCGAGCCGCGCGTGCTCCTCGTGGACGAGCCGTCCGCTGGGCTCGACGAGCAGGAGACGCTGACCCTCGGCAGCCTGCTCAAGGAGGTCGCGGCCACCGGCATGGGCGTGCTGCTCGTGGAGCACGACATGAGCTTCGTGATGGGAACGTGCGAGCTGATCCACGTCCTCGACTTCGGCCGTGTCATCGCAGTCGGATCACCGGCCGAGGTGCAAGCGGACCCCGGGGTGCGGGCCGCGTACCTCGGTTCCGAAGACGAACCGGTAGAGGCGGACGCCGCGACGGTGACGCCGGACGAGGAACCGATCGCGCTGTCGACCGTCCTCGAGCAGCAGGGCATCGAGCACGCACCCGCCGACCTTCCCGACCCCGCGACGACAGCGCTGGCGCTCCGGGCCGTGAACGCCGGCTACGGGCCGATCGAGGTGCTGCACGGCGTCGACCTCACGGTGATGCCGGGGCAGGTCTACGCGCTGCTGGGACCCAACGGCGCAGGGAAGTCGACGACGCTCAAGGTCGCGAGCGGTCAGATCCGTCCGTCGAGCGGCGAGCTCTGGATCGAAGGCACGCGCGCCGACGGCACGACACCCGACGAACTCGCCCGTTCGGGGCTGTGTCTCATCCCGGAGGGCAGGGGAATCTTCCCGAACCTCACCGTGATCGAGAACCTCCGCATCGCGACGTATGCAGGGACGCCGCTGAGCCAGGTAGTCGAGCGGGCCTTCGAACGGTTCCCCCGCCTGCGGGAGCGTCGGAAGCAGATGGCCGGCACCCTGTCGGGCGGCGAGCAGCAGATGCTGGCGATGGCACGCGCGCTCGCGACCGAGCCGCGGATCCTCCTGCTCGACGAGCTCTCGATGGGCCTGGCGCCCCTGGTCGTCGAGCAGCTCTACGAGATCGTGCGGCGGATCGCGGAGCAGGACGTGGCGATCCTGATCGTCGAGCAGTTCGCGCACGAGGTGCTCGGCGTGGCCGACCTCGCGGGCATCATCTTCCACGGGCGCGTCGAGTTCACGGGAAGCCCCGAGGACGTCGGGCACGCGCTCCAGTCCGCCTATCTGGCGGGCGTCATCGAAGCGTGAGCAGCACGCGACGAGACGGGGGCAGGCCGACGTGATATGCATGGCCGCGCATTAGGCGCTACGCGCCGGTGCCGAGAGAGACAACACGACATACGAGACATACGAGGGGGGACATCGGTGAAACGTATGCGCTGGGTCGCAGTGTTGGCGACGATGGCGGTGGGGCTCGCGGTCACGGCCGGAAGTGCATCCGGCCAGAGCAATGGCAATGAGACGCCCAAGGCCACCGACGTCGGCGTCACGGCCACCGAGATCCACATCGCGGTGATGGCCGACGTCGACAACTCCATCGCGCCCAACCTGTTCAAGGGATCGGCGGACGCGGTGAAGGGCTTCGCGAACTTCATCAACGCGACCGGCAAGCTCGCCGGCCGCAAAGTGGTGGTCGACTTCCTCGACTCGAAGCTCAACCCCAACGAGACGAAGAACGCCGAGATCCAGGCGTGCCAGAACGACTTCGCGTTGGTGGGGACGTCGTCGGTGTTCCTCACGAGCGTCGACGACATGCGCAACTGCAAGGACATGACGGGTGCGGCAACCGGCATTCCGGACATCCCCTTCGTCGCGACGGCCACGGTGCAGCAGTGCTCCGACCAGTCGTTCCCGGTGGCCACTCCGATCGTGATCTGTTCGACGAAGGACCAGCACCCGCAGACCTATCAGCAGAACATCGGTCGGGCGCACTACTTCCAGAAGAAGTACGGCAACGACCTGCACGGTGTGTACGTGTTCGGCTCCGACTCGAAGTCGGCCCGTGACTCGTCGTTCGCGAGCGGTCTCGGACAGATGCGCGCCGTCGGCATCAAGTCCGACGAGGACTTCGATCGCTCCGGCTCGGCGCAGCAGTCGGAGTACACGCCGGTCGTGCAGTCGATCAAGAGCCACAACTCGAACTACGCGCAGTGCACCGGGCAGTACACGTGCACGGTTCTGCTCCGCAAGGAGGCAGCGCTCCAGGGCGTGACCCCACAGGTCAAGGTCTTCGACTGCGGTGTGCAGTGCTATGACAAGAAGTTCCTGTCATCGGGCGGCTCCGACGTCGAAGGCCAGTACGTCGACACCCTGTTCCTCCCGTTCCTGAGCAAGGCCGACCAGAAGGCCAACAAGATGCTCGGCAACTTCGTGAAGTACACGGGTGCCGACAAGGTCGACGGTTTCGGTGCGTACGCGTGGTCCGCCGCGATCGCGTTCCGCGACGCGGTGAACGCGGTGGTCAAGTCGGATGGCGTCAACGGCCTCACCCGCGCCAACCTGTTCAAGGCGCTGAACAACATGCACCAGTTCAACGCCGAGGGCATGTTCGGCACCATCGACCTCGCCGGCCGGGGGACCACCCCGTGCCACGTGCTCATGCAGGTGAAGAACGGCGACTACGTGCGCGTTCAGCCGACGAAGCCGGGCACAATGGACTGCGCCAGCAAGAACAAGATCGAGACGAAGCTCGACCTGTTGGGGACGTAGTCACGGCGGGCCCGGTACTCCGCGGGAGGTGGGCGTGACGGTCGACGTGCAACTGGTCACGCGCAAACGGCGGAGCTACGCGCGGAGACATCTCGGGACGATCCTCGCCGTGACGGCGATCGCCGCCTTCGTCGGTGTGATCATCGACCTGTCGTGGGCGGGCAACCCGATCACGTTCAACTCGCTGTTGTTCTGGGTTGTGGTCGGGGTCACCTACGGATCGGTGTACGCGGTCGCCGCCACCGGCCTCGTCGTCACCTACACGACCTCAGGCATCTTCAACTTCGCGCAGGGCGCCATCGGCATGTTCATGGCGTTCATCTTCTGGCAGATCCACGTGGAATGGGGCGTCCAAACGTTCGTCGCGTTCGTCATCACCGTGCTCGTCGTTGCACCGCTGTTCGGCGCGGTCATCGAACGGATCCTGATGCGACGGCTTGCGGACGCACCGCTGGTCGCGCAGCTCGTGACCACGATCGGTCTCCTGCTGGCGCTCATGGGGCTGGCCGCCCTGATCTGGGACCCGCAGACCTCACGTCACATCGACCGGTTCTTCGGTACCGCCGGTTTCAACGTCGGCGACACCCTGGTTCCGTGGTCGCGCTTCATCACCATCGCCGTGGGGTTCGGGCTCGCAGTGGGCCTGAAGATCCTGCTCTCGCGTGCCCGTCTCGGCATCGCGATGCGAGCGGTCGTCGACAACCGCGAGCTCGGGGCGCTGAACGGCGTGCGCACCGGCCGGGTGTCGATGTTCTCGTGGGCCCTCGGCTCGTCGATGGCCGCGGTGGCGGGCATCTTCCTCGCCGAGGAGCTCGCCGCGCTCGATGTCCAGACGCTCACACTGCTGATCATCGAGGCGTTCGCGGCGGCGATCATCGGACGGTTGCGCAGCCTGCCGCTCGCCTTCGCCGGCGGGATCCTCGTGGGGCTCGTCGTGCAGTTCCAGCAGAACTTCCTCGTCTGGAGCGGTCGCTGGGTCACCGCGCCGGCGGCGATCCCCATGGTCATCCTGTTCTTCGCGCTCCTGTTCCTTCCGCAGGCACGCATCGAGGGCCGGCGTGCCCTGCGCACGGTCGCACCGCGCATCCCGACTCTGCAAAAGGCCGCGTTCGGCATGCTGGTCCTCTTCGTCGCGGTGGTGGTCGCCGGGGGCCTGCTGGACCGTCCGGACGTTCGCCGGCTTTCACTGGCGATCATCACCGGGCTCATCATGGTCTCACTGGTGCCGCTGACCGGCTGGTCGCGCCAGATCTCGCTCGCGCAGATCACGTTCGCCGGTGTGGGCGCGTGGATCTTCATGGAATGGGCTCCGCACATCGGCAGCATCGCCGGTCTGCTCGCTGCCGCCCTCGTCGCCGTCCCGTTCGGCGTGCTCATGGCGTTACCGGCGCTTCGGCTCCAGGGCCTGTACCTCGCGCTCGCGTCGATGGCGTTCGCGCGCATGGCCGAGTTCCTGTTCTTCCCGCAACCGGAGGTGTTCGGCTTCGCCGGGAAGCCGATCCCGCCGATCGAGATCCTCGGTGTCAACTTCAGCGAGCCGTTCGACATCTTCGGCATCCATTTCGGCGAGGACGTCGGGACGCTGTTCTTCATCACGTTCCTGCTCGGCGTGGTGGGCGTGCTCGTCGTGTGGCTCCGGCGAAGTCGCTTCGGCTACCGGCTCTCGGCGCTCGGCGACAGTCCCGTGGCGTGCGCCACGCTCGGCATCAACGCCACCGTCACGAAGATGTTCGCGTTCGGCCTGTCCGCCGCGATCGCCGCTTTCGGCGGCGCGCTGCTCGGCGTGTTCCAGGGCACCGCGAATGTACAGGACTTCGCGATGCTGAACGGCCTCGCGTACCTGTTGCTCCTCGTGGTTGGCGGGGTCGCGGTCGTGAGCGGTGCGGTGATGGGCGGATTGCTCCTCCAGTCGTTCACGTGGCTCACCGAGATCTTCCCGAACGTCACGGTGTTCACGTGGCTGATGCGCGTCGGTCCCGGCCTCGCAGGCATCGGCATCGGGCGGCAACCGTCGGGCGTGATCCCGACCGTCAGTGAGGACGTACGGCACCAACGGGCCGCGAAGCGCGCGGCGCGTTCGGAGCCACCCGAATCCGCCGGCGGGACACCCGCGCCCGAGACTGCGGAGCCCGCGTCCGTCGCCGGCGGGTCGTAGGACAGCGTCGGGGTCTCGCGGTATCAAGGGAGAACGATGCGACAGCTCGAAGACCGCGTGGCGGTCATCACCGGGGCCGGTGACGGCATCGGCCGCGGCATGGCGCGCCGGTTCGCCGCCGAGGGCGCCAAGGTCGTCGTTGCCGAACTGAACGAGCAGAGCGGCCCGGCAGTGGTCGACGAGCTGCGACGAGAGTTCGGCGCCGACGCTCGCTTCGTGCGCACCGACGTCGGGGTGAAGGACGACAACCTCGCGATGGTCGCGGCGGCCGTCGAGACGTGGGGCACGCTCGACATCCTCGTCAACAACGCGTGGGGAGGCGGCTCGCTCGGGCGGGTCGAGTACAAGACCGACGAGGCCATGGACCATGCGCTGCGTGTCGGCTTCCTTGGTCCGTTCTGGGCGATGCAGGCCGCCTTCCCGGTCATGAAGGCCAACGGCTACGGGCGGATCGTCAACATCTGCTCGCTCAACGGCGTCAACGCCCACATGGGTACCGTCGACTACAACACCGCCAAGGAAGCGTTGCGCACATTGACGCGATCAGCGGCGCGCGAGTGGGCGCCCACGGGCGTGGTCGCCAACGTGATCTGCCCTGGCGCGCTGACGGGGGCCGCCCGCGCGGTCTTCGCCCGGAACCCCGAGCTGAAGGAGCAGGCCGAGGCGTCGAACCCGATGGGACGTCTGGGGGACCCCGAGACCGACATCGCGCCCGTCGCGGTGTTCCTCGCCAGCGAAGGGTGCCGGTACGTGACCGGCAACACGCTCTTCGTCGGCGGCGGCACGCACATCAACGGCTCGGCGTGGGCACCCCGGTTGCCCGACGACGAGTAGCGCACACGGAGGAGGCCAGCGTGGAGCGATTCCAGGACCGGCGGGTCGTCGTCACCGGTGGCGCGTCCGGCATCGGGCAGGCCACGGTGCTGCGCCTGCTCAGCGAAGCCGCCGCCGTGCACGCCGTCGACGTCGACGAGACGGGCCTGTCCCGGACGCGCGAGCGCGCACACGAGGAAGGGACGGACAAGCGGCTCACCACCGCCGTGCTCGACGTCGCCGACGAATCTGCGGTGATGTCGGCCGTCGCCGACGTCACGAAACGGCTCGGCGGCATCGACGTGCTCGTGAACGCCGCCGGGATCCTGCGCGCCGCGCACACCCACGAATCGACGCTCGACATGTGGAACCAGGTGATCGGCGTCAACCTCACCGGAACCTACCTCATGACGCGCGCGGTACTCCCGGTCATGCTCGATCGCGGCGGCGGCGTGATCGTGAACTTCAGCTCCACCGCGGCGTCGTTCGGTCACCCGTACATGGCCGCGTACTCCGCGAGCAAGGGAGGGATCGACGCCTTCACCCACTCGATCGCCATGGAGTATGGCAAGCGCGGCATCCGTGCAGTTGCGGTCGCGCCAGGCAGCATCCAGAGTGGCATCACCGAGACGACACCCGGGATGCTGCCGAGCGACGCCGATTGGAGTCTCTTTGCCAAGATGGCGCCAGTCATTGCGGAGGGTTTCGCGCCGCCCGAGGTGGTGGCCGCGATGATCGCCGCGCTCGCGTCCGACGACGGCCGCTTCGTCAGCGGCACGTCGCTCCGCATCGATGGAGGCGCGCACGGCTGACACGACGGAGGCACGAGCTCGCGCGTCGGGCGAGAGCGTTACAGTGCTGCCATGACCGAGACGTACCGCGACGCCGTGTTCATCTCGACCGACGCGCACGTCACCGAGCCGATCGAGTTGTTCGCCGAGCGCGTGGACTCCCAGTACCGCGACCGCGTGCCACGCATCGAGACGGTCGGCGAGTGGCGCACGTTGTTGGTCGAGAACATGCGTCCACGGCGACTGATGCCCGCGTCGGAGCGGGCGGTCGCGGTCGTCGGCGACTACGACGCCGCCGACCGTCTCCGTGACCAGGCGCGCGACGGCGTGAGCGCCGAGGTGATCTTTCCGACGTTCGCGCTGCAGGCCTGCTTCTCGTCCGAGGACGCGCAGTTCCAGCGGGCACTGTGTCGCGCGTACAACAGTTGGGCGGCGGAGACCTTCGGCGATCCGCGTCTGCTCGCGGTCGGCATCGTCCCGATGCTCGACATCGACGGCGCGATCGAGGACGCGCAGCGGGTGGCCGACCAGGGATTCCGCGCGCTCTTCCTTCCCGCCCACGTGCCGCAGCGACCGTACAACGACGCGGCGTACGACCCCTTCTGGGCGCTGGCGCAGGACCTCGGCCTCCCACTCACATTCCACTCCGGCACGGGCCACGAGCCGCGCGTCGCGCGCGGCCCTGGCGGCGCTGTCATCAACTACCTCATGGGCGCGCAGCTCGACGGGCCCATGGTGCTGCTCACGATGGCAGCGGGCGGGGCGCTCGACCGGTTCCCCGAGCTGCGGCTCGTCACCGTCGAGACCGGCGCGTCGTGGCTGGCGTGGATCATGACCCAGGCCGACGTCATCTACGAAGACCACAGCATGTGGGCCAACCCCAAGCTGTCGTTGAAGCCGAGCGAGCTGATCCGCCGCCAGTGCGCGGCGACGTTCATGTACGACCCGGTCGCGATCAACAATCGCGAGATCACGGGCGTGGAGACACTGATGTGGGGCAACGACTACCCGCATCCGGAAGGAACGTGGCCCACTTCACAAGCCGTGGCGCGCGACCAGTTCGAAGGCGTGTCCGACGACGACGTGCGCGCGATCGTGTCGGGGAACGCGGCGAAGGTGTTCGGCTTCGACCTGGCCGCGTTGGCGGAACCGGTGCCGGTCTGAGTGGAGGGACAGGAATGACATGACCCAGCTCGACAATGACCGGGCGCTGCGGGTGCTGTTCTCGCACCGCACCGCCGACGACCCGCACCCCGTGTACGAGCGGCTGCGCCAAGAATGCCCGGTGGTGCGCCGCGAAGGGCGCGAGCGCGGCGAGGTCTTCTTGTCACGTTACGAGGACATCTTCTGGGCGATGCGACACCCGGCGTTCTTCACCTCGGAAGACCTCGACCTGTACCTCGGCGAGCAGCCGCAGATCCCACTCGAGGTCGACCCGCCGCAACACACGAAGTATCGGAGGTTGCTCAACCCGCAGTTCGTGCCGCGCGAGATCGAGAAGCACGAGCCCGAGGTGCGCGGCATCGTGCGCGAGCTCATCGACGGGTTCGCGGGCCGCGGATCGTGTGACTTCCACGCCGAGTTCGCCACCCCCTTGCCGTCGCGCATCTTCCTGCCGCTCATGGGTCTCCCGCGCGACGATCTGCCCCTCTTCCTCAAGTGGCGCGACGACAACGTCCGCCCCGCCGTCGACCCCGGCGACTTCGAAGGGGCCGAGCGGATCCGCGTGCAGGCAAGCCGCGAGATGAACGAATACTTCCGGCACGCCATCGCGCAGCGCCGGCAGGATCCCGACGACGGGTTGCTCTCGCGGATCGTCCACTCGACGATCGACGGCGAGCCCATGAGCGAGCGGGAACTGCTCGGCATGAGCCATCTGCTCCTGATCGGCGGGCTCGACACCGTGACCGCGACGCTCGACTGCATGATCGCGTTCCTCGCAACGCACCCCGACCATCGGCTGCAGCTCGCGGATCGCGATCGCGTCCCGGGCGCGGTCGAGGAGCTGTTGCGCTGGCTGACGCCGGTGATGATGGTGCCGAGAGCTGTCGCGCAGGACTGCGAGATGCGCGGCGTGTCGCTCAACGCCGGTGACGCCGTCAACCTCGTGATCGGGGCGGCCAATCTCGACGAGGACGAGTTCGGCGCGCCCAACGTCGACTTCGCACGCGACCCGAACCGCCACCTCGCGTTCGGCGCTAGCCACCACCTCTGTCTCGGTGCGCACCTCGCCCGCCTCGAGCTCCGGGTCGCGCTCGAGGAGTTCCATCTGAGGATCCCCGACTACTGGATCGCCGACGGCGCCGAGATCCACTACTCCACCGGCATCCGGCAGACCGAACACCTGCCGCTCGAGTTCGACCCTGCATAGCCATGCCAATCAAGATCGAGATCAACCGCGAGACGTGCATGGGCTCGGGCAACTGCGCGTTCTGGGCTCCCGGCGTGTTCGACATCGACGACGACGGCATCGCCACCGTCGTCGGCGATCCGACGGGACACGAGGACCGCGTCGAGCTCGCGGCCCAACACTGCCCGACCAACTCGATCACCTGTTCCGGACGCTGACCGGGCGCCATGGACGCCTACACCGTGCCCACGCGCTTCTGGCACGCACTCAGCGACGGGCGCGTGCAGTGCGACGTCTGCCCTCGGGCCTGCAAGCTGCGCGACGGCCAGCGGGGCCTCTGCTTCGTGCGCGCACGCGAGGGTGACGGCGTCGTGCTGAGGAGTTACGGTCGCTCCAGCGGCTTCTGCGTCGATCCCATCGAGAAGAAGCCGCTCCACCACTTCCTTCCGGGATCGTCGATCCTCTCGTTCGGCACCGCCGGCTGCAACCTCGCGTGCCGGTTCTGCCAGAACTGGGACATCTCCAAATCAAAGGAGATCGACACCCTGTCCGACGCCGCGTCAGCAGAGACAATCGCCCGCGCCGCCGTCGACCTCGGATGTCGCAGCGTCGCGTTCACCTACAACGATCCCGTCGTGTTCCTCGAATACGCGATCGACGTGGCCGACGCCTGTCACGCACTCGGGTTGCGCGCGGTCGCAGTGACGGCGGGCTACGTGCGCCCAGAGCCACGCGCGGAGCTCTTCGAGCACGTCGACGCGGCCAACGTCGACCTCAAGGGCTTCACCGAGGACTTCTACAAGCATGTCTGTGGCGGCGAGCTGCACTCGGTGCTCGACACGTTGATCTACCTGCGCGAGACCGACGTGTGGTTCGAGCTCACGACGCTCCTCATACCCGGGCTCAACGACGCCGACGCAGAACTCGACGCGATGACGGGCTGGGTGGTCGAGCACCTCGGGCCCGACGTGCCGATGCACTTCACCGCCTTCCATCCCGACTTCAAGATGATGGACCGGCCGCCGACGCCGCCCGAAACGCTCGCTCGGGCGCGTCGCATCGCGCTGCGCAACGGCGTACGCCACGCCTACACGGGCAATGTGCACGACGCCGAGGGACAGAGCACCACGTGCCGTGGATGCGGTCGGCGGCTGATCGCCCGTGACTGGTACGCGCTCGACGAGTACCAGCTCGACGACGACGGGCGCTGCCTGCAATGCGGATCGCTCCTGCCAGGAGTCTTCGACGGTCCTGCCGGCAACTGGGGTCCGAAGCGTCGTGCCGTTCCGCTCGGTACGGCCGCCAGATAGCTACGAGACGCGCGCGGTCGCGTCGTAGGCCGCGGGATCGGGTCGGGTCGTGCGATCGCGGTACTCGGTCATCGTGTGCGGCCACTGGGTGACGATCCGGCCGTCCGGACCGCGGTAATAGCCGCCGCACCCGGCCTGCCACACCGCGACACGGTCGAGATCGCGTTGGAGATCGGCGTTGTACCGCTCGACCACGTCGCGGCGAACCTCGAGCCACGCCAGATCCTCGCGTTGCATGCGGTCGAGTTGGCGCAGGATGTAGTCGGACTGACACTCGAGCATGTAGAGGATCGAGCCGTTGTTCGTGTTGGGTCCGTACAGCATGAAGAGGTTCGGGAAACCCGGCGTGACGATCCCCAGGTACGCGTGCGCGCCGGTTTCCCACGCGTCCGCGAGGCGTAGCCCGCCGCGACCGACGACGTCGAGCACCGACAAGTACCGAGTAGTGGCGAATCCGGTGGCCACGACGATGGTGTCGACCGTCCGCGTGCATCCATCGACGGTCACGATGCTGTCGTCGGTGACCCGCTCGACTTCGTCCCTCACGAGCTCCACGTGCGACAGGTTGAACACGGGGTAGTAGTCATTCGAGATCAGCGGTCGATGACAGCCGAACGGCACGGACGGCGTGAGCTTGCGCCGCACGTCGGGATCTTCGACGAGCGACAGGTTCTCCATGCCCGCGGCTTCCGCAAGCCGCAAGATCTCAGGGTTCGAGAACGTGATCGTCGCATCGATGCGCTGGAAGATCTCGTTGCGAAACTGCTGCGCGGCCGACGGATCGGTACGGAACCGTTCGATCTCCTCCGGATCGAAGGGGACGTCGGCCTTCGGCGACACCCACTGCGGGGACCGCTGGAACAGGTGGAGACGGCCGACCCGTTCGGCGATCGCGGGCACCAGCTGCACCGCACTCGCGGCGCTGCCGATCACCGCGACGCGCTCACCCGTGAGGTCGTGGTCGCTCTTCCACCGGGCCGAGTGGAACATGGTGCCGCCGAACGTGTCGAGTCCAGGGATGTCGGGCCAGTTCGGCTGGTTGAACATCCCGACCGCGCTCACAAGGACGTCCGCTTCGTATTCCTCGTCATCGCTGGTGACCGTCCACGCCGATCGCGCGTCGTCCCAACGCGCACCCTGCACGCGGGTCTCGAATCGCACGTGCGGTTCGAGGTGGTGCTTGGCGGCGATGCCCTCGAAGTACGCCAGGATCTCCGGCTGGCTCGCGTAGGAGCGGCTCCAGTCGGGCTTGGGCTCGAACGAGAACGAGTAGAGGTGTGACGGCACATCGCAGGCCGCGCCGGGATACGTGTTGTGCCGCCAAGTGCCGCCCACGCCGTCGGCCTGTTCGAGGATCACGAAGTCGCGGAGGCCTGCCTCACGCAGTTTGACACCGAGGCAGATACCGCCGGGCCCGGCGCCGACGATCACGATGCGATGGTCGCGTGTCACTGCGGTTCTCTATCACCCTGCCGAATGCCGAGTCCGCTCGGCGTCGATCTCGGTAGCCAGGGATCGCAGCGCAAGCGACGGCTCGACACGATACGCGCGCGGGTGCTCGAGATCCTTGAGCTCCTTCGGCAGCGCCGCCCACTGCCGGGCGAACTGCGCGTGCGCGGCGTCGAGCCCGGTGTCCGCCGCCCGGCGTCCGCCGCGCATCACGGTCGTGAGGAGCGGCTCACCCTCGCCCGCGTACCCGGTCTCGTCGCGCAAGGCCAGCACGTCGCGGTTCCAGTCCTGCGCCCGCCACACCTGCTTCTCGCCGGGCCATGTCTCCTTCTGTTCCGACGTCTTGCGGACGGCGCGGCCGTCGAAGGCGACGAGCTTGTAGACCGTGTCGAGCATGGGCGCGTCGGCAGAGACGCCGAGCGACGTTCCCACGCCGAATCCGTCGATCGGCGCGTGCTCGACCCGGAGCAACCGGTCGATCTCGTACTCGTCGAGGCCTCCGCTCGCGAAGATGTGCACGTTGCCGAGACCGGACCCATCCAGCCGATTGCGCGCGTGTCGCGCATGGGCCGCGAGATCGCCAGAGTCGAGGCGGATGGCCGCGATCGACTGGCCGTCCTTGTGCATCGCACGAGCGACCTCGATGGCGCGTTCGACGCCCCGTGCCGTGTCGTAGGTGTCGACCAACAGCACCGACTGTTCGCCGAACCGCGACGCGTACTCCCGGAACGCTCGGGTTTCCTCGCGGTGCGCTTCGATGTAGGAGTGCGCCATCGTCCCGCTCGCGGGAAGTCGGTAGCGATCGGCGCCGGCCACGTTGCTGGTGGCGTCGAGGCCGACGATCCGGCAGGCACGCGCGAGCTTCATACCGGCGTCGATTCCGTGCGTGCGGCGGAGCGCGAAGTCGACGACCGCACGACCGGCGGCCGCATGGCGGCAGCGCGCGGCCTTGGTCGCGAGCATCGTTTGCACCGTGACCTGGTTCAACAGGAACGTCTCGGCGAGCTGTGCCTCCGCGATCGGAGCGTCGACCTCGAGGATCGGCTCACCGGCGAACACGATCGTCCCCTCCGGTACGGCGCGCACGTCGCCGGTGAAGCGGACACCGGCGAGCCACGACCGCTCCTGCTCGGTGAAGATCCCGAGCCGGGCGATGGCCTCGATGTCGTCGTCGTCGAATCGGAACTCCTCGAGCCACGACAGCGCGTCATCGAGGCCGGCGGCTACGAGATAGCCCCGCCGGGAGGGCATCGTGCGCACGTACAGGCTGAACGTCGCGCGACGGTCAGCCATGTGTTCGGCGTAGTACGTCACCGACATCGTGAGCTCGTACAGGTCGACGAGCAGGGCGTGGGAGACGTCGTGCGTCATGGTGCGGAAGCGGGCGCGAGTCAGATCAGGCGAACGCCGGCACCGACGAGATCTGCGATCGCGCGCTCACCGTCGCCCGGTTCGAGGTCGACCGCGCGCACACCCTCGCGCAGCACTTCGGTCTCGAAGCCGAGGCGGACGGCGTCGAACCCGCTTTCGCGCACGCAGTAGTCGGTGGCGATGCCGACGATCACGAGCCGGTGGACACCGTGCTCACGGAGGAGCTTCTCGAGCCCTGTGCCGCGGACCTCGCCGCTCGGCAGGTGCTGCACGCTGAACGCCGAGTACCCGTCCTCCGGACCGGTCGCCTTGTGGATGAGCTCGCCCTCGACTTCGAGGCGAGGATGGAACTGCGCGCCCCACGTGTCGCGCACGCAGTGCACCGGCCACACGCCACCGTACGGCTCGAAGTGCGGCGTCTGCTCCGGGTGCCAGTCACGCGTGTACACGACGAGCGCACCGGCGGCCCGGGCGCGGGCGCTCTCACGATTTGCCACGTCCACGACCTCGTCCGCGCCCTGCACCGACAGGGTTCCCTTCGGATCGGCGAAGTCGTTCTGCACGTCGACGACCAGCAGCGCGGTGTGCTCGTCGTAAACAGGGCCGGATCGGGTGTTGTCGTTCATGCGCACCTCCACTATGGCACCGCGACGACTCAGAAGCCGTCGTCGGTACGGAGCGCGGCGGCAGCGGCGGCATCCGAGGCCGGGCGCCGGGAGCGGTACGCCTCGACGAGCGACCGATCGGGCAGTTCCCGCCCTTGGAGCGGGTTGACGTCGTCGACGTCGAGGCGTTCACCGAGCGCGCGGGCCACGACCAGCCGGGCGCCGACCGAAGCGGCGTCGTCGTGCGAACGCCGCACCAGGGGCAGCTCGCTCACGGCCGCGAGGACCGGCCGCCACCAGGCAGCCGCCGCGCCGCCACCGGCGACGACGACCTCGCCGCGCGCGGGCGCGATCAGCTCCAGGGAGCGAACGACGTCGAAGGCGATGCCTTCGATCACCGCCCGCGTGAGCTCGGCGGGACCGTGCACGAGCGACAGCCCCGTGAACGCGGCGTGCGCGTCGGCCCGCCACCACGGTGCACGCGCGCCCGCCAGCCAGGGCAGGGCGACGACACCAGCTGCGCCGGGGGCAACCTCGGCCGCGTCGGCAAGCAGGTCGTGGGGCTCCCGGCCGGTGAGTGATGCGAGCCAGTCGATCGCCGCGCCCGCCGCCGAGAGTCCCGCTTCGACCACGAAGCCGTCGACCGCACCGCGCGAGACGGACGCCACGGTGGGGAGCTCGCTCAGCGGCCCAGGGTGAGGAACCGACACGTTGGCGGTGGTCCCCCACGACACCATCGGCGTGCGTGCCGAGGCAGCCGAACCAAGTACCTCACACGCGCGATCGCCGGCGCCCACGACAACAGACACGCGGCGGCCGACGGACATGCCGAGCTCACGTGCAGCGGCGGATGTCACCTCGCCGACGATCGCCGTTGGCGCAACCATCTCGGGCAGCCGCTCGCCGTAGGTGCTCAGCGCGTCGGGGAGCCATCCGTCGTCGAGCGCGCAGAGCCCCGTGCGGGACGCGAGCGTCTCGTCGGTCACCACGACGCCGGTCATGCGCGCCAGCACCGCGTCGCGCGGTTGCAGGATCCAGCGAGCGGCTTGCAAGCGATCCGGCCGGTGGCGCGCCATCCAGGCGAGCTTCGCTGCATGCGCGCCTCCGTCCAGCACCACCCCGGTAGTGGCGCGGAACTCCACGGGATCCCCGAGGTCGGCCGCTTCCGCGGTCGCGCGCCGATCAGACCACAGGATCCCTGGCGTGAGTGGCTGCAGCGTGTCGTCGTAGAGCGCGAACGTCTCGCGCGCGGCCGAGAACCCGACCGCGTCGACGCTCGCGAGGTCAGACGGCGCGGCTGCCCGCAACTGCGTGCAGGTTCGCGTTACCGACGCCCACCAGTCGTCCGCGTCCTGTTCGGCCCAACCGGGCTGCGGATGCGACGTTGCGATCGGCGCGCGCGTCATGGCGCGGAGCTCCGCGCCGCGCCAAAGTGCGCCTTTGGTCGCGCTCGTACCGAGGTCGAGGGTGAGGACCGTGGCTGGCGCCGCGGCCACTGTCAGATGCCTGCCAAGTCCCGGACGATCTTGGCGACCGCGGAGAAGTCCTCGCGGCCGTAGCCAGCTCGACTGGCGGCGCCGAGCAGCTGGCGGACGATGCCGGATGTGAACAACGGCGTGCGTTGCGAGGCCGCGTACGTGATCGCCAGGTCGAGGTCCTTCGCCATCAGATCCGTCATGAAACCGGGAGCCCAGCCGTTCGACGCCGGGCTCTCCGGAACAACCCCTTCCGCCGGCAACCGGGTGCGTACCGCGACACAGTCGCCCGTGGAGTGCGTGAGCACTTCGTAGAGCTGCGCGAGGTCGACTCCGGCGAGCTGGGCCATCACCGTTGCCTCCGCGGTCGCCAGCATCTGCGCGGCGTAGATCAGGTTGTTGCACAGCTTGACGACCTGGCCCATGCCGGGCCCACCGACGTGCACGATCAAGCCCGCGAACGGATCGAGCGCCGGGCGCGCCGCGGCGAGCGTGTCGGCGTCACCTCCGACCATCAACGTGAGCGTGCCCTTCTCGGCGCCGACGGTGCCGCCAGAGAGCGGAGCCTCGAGGTACCGCGCGCCGGCGGTCGTCACGCGCGCGTGCTGGGCGCGCTCGACGTCGGGATCGATGGTCGACGTGTCGACGACGACCTTGCCGTCGCGGAGTGCCGGGAGCGCGGCGTCGAGCACCTCGACCACCTCGGGCGAGTTGGGAACGCACAGGATCGTGACGTCGCTCGCGTCGACCACGCCGCGCGGACCGTCGCCCTCTGTGGCGCCGAATGCGACCGCCCGGTCGATCGGCGCTCTGCTTCTCGACGCGACGGTCACGTCGTGACCGGCTTCGACGAGATGACGAGTCATCGGCAGCCCCATCGCGCCGAGACCCACGAATCCGACGTTCACCGCAATCTCCTCGCGTTCGAGGCGGACGGTACCATCGCCCCTCCGTGGCCAACAGAAGTCGGAACGTGTCGCCGTGGGCGTACTGGATGTTGCGACTGGAGGCGACCGAACCGCGCGATCCGTGTCCGGTCGACGACCCACAGGAGATGGTCGCGTGGCGCGACCGCTGCCGCGAGCGGCTCCTGCGCCTGCTCGGACCGATGCCCGATGCCGTTCCGCTCGACGTCGAAGTGCGCGACGCCGTCGATTGCGGGTCGTACGCACGGCATTCGATCGTGTTCGACAGCGAAGCGGCGATGTCGGTGCCCGCGTTCCTGCTCGTGCCGCATGACCGCCGCGTTCCGGGGCCCGCCGTGCTCGTGCAGCACGGACACGGTCCCGGCAAGTCCGAGGTGTGCGGTCTCGACGACGACGAGACTCGCGCCGCGATCGAACGGCACCGCGGCGACTACGGGCACCAGCTCGCCGAACGGGGATACGTCGTGCTCGCACCCGATCTCCGCTCCTTCGGCGAGCGCACCGGCTTCTGCCCGCCCGACAAGTACGGCTGCGACCTCAACTTGGTGCACGCGGTCGCCGCGGGCGAGAACCCGCTCGCACAGAACCTCTGGGACCTCGCACGCGCCCTCGACGTGCTCGAACAGCATCCGTTCGTCGACCCCACGCGTATCGGCATGGTCGGACTGTCGTACGGCGCCACGTGCACGCTCTTCCTCGCCGCGTGGGACGCCCGCGTCAGCGCGGCCGTCGTCAGCGGCTACTTCAGCGAATGGCGCGAGTCGCACCGCGTGCCCGGCAACCTGTGCGGCTCGCAGGTCCTGCCGGGGATGCTCGGCGAGCTGGAGCACGTCGACCTCGGCGCGCTCGTCGCGCCGCGGCCGCTGCTCGTCGAGACCGGCATCGACGACCTGATCTTCCCGGTCGCGGGAGCACGTCGTGAAGTGTCCCGGCTCGCGGCGGTGTACGAAGCGTTCGGCGTCCCCGAACGGCTCGAGCACGACGTCTTCGAAGGCGGCCATCGCTGGAACGGCGACCGCGCCTACCCGTTCCTCGATCGCTGGCTGTCAGGAGCGGCGTAGGGTACGCGCACGTTTCTGTTTTGGGAGAGAGATTTGGCACCACGGATCACGATCATCGGTGGCGGCAGCTACCAATGGGCGCCGAAGCTGCTCGTCGACTTCGCGAACAGTCCGCTGCTCCACGACGCACAGATCGTGTTGGAAGACATCGACCCGGCGCCGCTGCCGCGCATGGTCGATTTCGTCGCGCACCTCGCCGACGTTCGAGGCATCGGCATGCGCGCGACGAGCACGACCGACCAACGACGCGCGCTCGACGGAGCGGACTACGTCGTCGTCAACATCTCGACCGGTGGGTTCGGGTCAATGCGCCACGACCTTGCCGTCCCTGCTCGATACGGCATCATGCAGTCAGTCGGCGACAGCGTCGGGCCCGGGGGCATCGTGCGCGCGCTGCGCAACATCCCGGTCTTCCTCGAGCTGGCGCATGACATGGAACAGCGGTGTCCCGATGCATGGATGTTCAACCTCACGAACCCGATGACCACTATCTGCCGAGCGGTCACGCGAGAGACGTCCGTGAAGACCGTCGGCTTGTGCCACGAGATCATCGGCATGCAGTTCGCGCTGAGCCAGCTCCTCGACGTCAACTTCTTCGACATCACGCCCACTGTGGCGGGCGTCAACCACTTGCCGTTCATCACCGCGCTCGACGTCGCCGGGGCGGACGGGTTCGAGCAGCTGCGCGACGTCGTCGCACGCCGGGAGCCGTCGAACTCGAGCCTGTTGAGCCAGCACCAAGTGAAGCTCGAACTGTTCGCGCGCTTCGGCGTGTTGCCGGGCGCCGGCGACCGTCATGTCGTCGAGTTCTTTCCGGGCTTCCTCACCGAGCAGTCGGAGTGGGGCCGACGGTGGGGCGTGCACCTCACCGCGATCGAGGAACGCGAGCGCGACCAGGCTCAGCACATCCGCCATTTCGAGGAGATGCTCGTCGCCGACGAAGTGTCGATCTGGCCGTCCGGTGAGATGGTCGCGCCCGTGATCCAGTGCTTCGAAACGGACCAGGCCGGCTGGTTCCCGCTCAACATCCCGAACTCCGGCCAGGTGTCCGACCTGCCGGACGACGTCGTCGTCGAGAGCATCTGCGTCGCGGACGCCAAGGGTGTGCGCGGGCGCGACGAAGTGCGGCTCCCCGCCGCGATGGCCGACTGCCTGCGCCGGGTGTCGGCCGCTCAAGAACTCACGGTCGAGGCCGCGGTCAGCGGCAACCGCGACACCGTGTTCGAGGCGATGCTTCTCGACCCGCTCGCGGGACGGATCGACTACGAGCGGCTCGGCAGCATGACCGACGAGATGCTCGCGGCGACGAGGGCGTGGCTCCCGCAGTTCGCCCTCGGCTGATGCCCGTCGAGTCCGTCGTCGACGCGCTGCGCGTCCGGGTCTTCCCCGACGCCGCAGCGGTCGGTGTGGCGGCAGCCGAGCACGCGGCGGCGGTCGTGCATGACGCCATCGCGGCGCGGAGCGTCGCCCACGTGATGTTCGCGACGGGAAACTCGCAGCTCGGCTTCCTCGCCGTGCTCGTGAGCGAGGAGCGCGTCGACTGGTCGCATGTGGTGGGCTTCCACATGGACGAGTACGTCGGCATCAGCGCCGACCATCCCGCGAGTTTCCGCCGCTACCTGCGCGAACGGCTCGTCGATCGCGTCCCCCTTGCGGCGTTCCACTGGGTGCAAGGCGACGCGCCCGACGTGGTCGAGGAGTGCGAGCGGTACGCGGCGTTGCTCCGCACCCACGCGATCGACCTCTGTTGCCTCGGCGTCGGCGAGAACGGCCATCTCGCGTTCAACGACCCGCCCTACGCCGACTTCGACGACCTGCTCGACGTAAAGGTCGTCGAGCTCGACGACACGACTCGACGTCAGCAAGTGAACGAAGGACACTTTCCCGACGTCGACGCGGTGCCGACGCACGCGATCACCGTCACCATCCCCGCCTTGTTGCGCGCGACGACGGTGCTCGCGATCGTCCCGGAGGCCCGGAAGGCCGAACCAGTACGGCGCGCCCTCACGGGTCCGATCGATCCGACGTGTCCGGCGTCGATCCTGCGCACACAGCGCCACGCGACGCTGTACCTCGACGCGGAGTCGTCGGCAGGGCTACGACTCTGAGTGGCCGGTGCGATAGTCGCCGAACGGTCGGTCGCGGTCGGTGAGCGCGGCGGTGAGACCCTTGCCCTGGATGTTCGACACGAACTCCCGCATCGCGTTGGTGTGCGTGCCGAGCGCGCAGAGCTCGGTGCCCGCACGGATGCCGGCGCGCATGCCCATCGCATCCATCTGACGGTGCACCAGCCGCTTGTTGAGCTGCACCAGCTCCGGCGCGATCGACGCGATGCGCTGTGCCATCTCGAGGACGGCGGCGTCGAGCTCGGAGGCGGGAAACGCGCGGTTCGCCCAGCCTTCGTTCACCGCCTCGATACCCGAGATCGACTCACCCGTGATCATCATCTCCATCGCCCGGCGCATGCCGAGGAACCAGGCGTGGAAGTGCATGTCGGGTACCCCGAACCGCACCGCGGGGTAGCCCATCTGGGCGTCCTCGGCGATGTACACGAGATCGCAGCCGGTGGCGAGCTCACTGCCGCCGGCGAGGCAGTACCCGTGGACCTGCGCGATCACGGGCTTGGCCAGGTCCCAGATGCTCATCCAGCCCTCGGTCACGTGGCGCGGCCATTGCCCTTCGCCGGCGGGCGTGTAGAAGGGCAGCTCGTACCCGGCGTTCCCGCCGCCGAGGTCGTACCCCGCCGAGAATGACGGCCCTGCGCCACGGATGATCATCACCCGGACGTCCGGGTCGCGGTCGGCGTCCCGGAGCGACTCGAGGATCGCGCCACGCAACGGGTGGTTCAGCGCGTTGCGCTTCTCGGGCCGGTTCATCGTGATCCGGCGGACCATCGGCACCGGCTCGTCGATCAGGACGATGTCCTTCTCCATCGGGCACTCCCCCTCGCTCGGAATGTGAGTGCCCGGAAACCTACGCCAAGACGAAGCCCTCGTAACGGGAGTCCTCGACGGCTTTGGCGCGCTCGATGTAGTTCGGCAGTCCGCCCACGTAGGGAAGGAACACACGCGGCTTGCCCGGGATGTTGGCGCCGAGATACCACGAGTTGCACGTCGGGGCCGTGAACATCGTGCCTTTGGCGACCTCGTTCACGTGGTCGACCCACTCGTCCTGGGCTTCGAGCGTCGGTTCGATCGTGCGATACCCGTGATCACGGAGGTACGTGAGGCACGTGCCGATCCACTCGACGTGCTGCTCGACGCCGACGACCATGTTGGCGAGCACCGACGGGCTACCGGGGCCGGTGATCGTGAACAGGTTCGGGAACCCCACCGACTGGAGCCCGAGCAGCGTGCGCGGACCCGCGGCCCACGCGTCGCGCAGCAACTGACCGCCGCGGCCACGGATATCGATGCCGTTCAAGGCGCCCGTCATCGCGTCGAAGCCAGTTGCGAAGATGATCACGTCGAGGTCGTAGCGCCCTTGCTCGGTCTGGATGCCAGTCGGGGTGATCGACTCGATCGCGCCTTCGCGCAGGTCGACGCACGTGACGTTGTCGCGGTTGAATGCCTCGTAGTAGTCGACCCCGAACACGAGCCGTTTGCATCCGATCGGATATCCCTTCGGCGACAACTTCTCCGCGACTTCAGGATCGTGGACGACACGGCGGATCATCTCGCGGAACAGCTCGGCGCCGGCCTCGTTCGCCTCGAGGTCGACCGGCACATCAGCCCAAGCGCGCGCGCCCCAGAACCCCTCGTGCTCGATCACCGCGAGCTGCTCCTCCCACGGAGTGTCGAGGATCCTGCGGGCCGGGGGTTGCGCCGGTCCGAGCGCACCGCCGAAGCCGGCGACGCCGGCGAACGCAGCCCGCTGCTGACGCCGGAATTCGTCGGGATCCTCCTTGAACGCGGCAACGAGATCCTGGTCGATCATTCCGCGGAACGCGGGAAAGGAGTACACCGCGGTGCGTTGGAACACGTAGAGGTGCTCCGCCTCCTTCGCGATCTCCGGTGTGGCCTGCACCCCGGACGAGCCCGTGCCGATCAGACCGACCCGCAGTCCCGTGAAGTCGACGCCCTCCTTCGGCCACATGCTGGTTTGCAGGATTTGACCCTGGAAGGAGTCGCGCCCCGGAACGTCGGGGACCATCGGAGCCGACAGGCATCCGGTCGCCATCACGAGGAACGGGGTCGAGAACCGCTCCCCCGTGTCCGTCGCCACCAGCCACCGGGCGCTCGCTTCGTCGAACGTCGCGGCGGTGACACGAGTGCTCAGCTGGATGTCGCGCCGGAGATCGAACCGGTCGACCACATGGTTGAGGTAGTCCTCGATCTCCTCGCGCGCCGGCATGATCTCGGTCCACTCCCACTCGAGTTGGAGCTCCTTCGAGAAGCCGTAGGAGTACTCGAGGCTCGGGACGTCGCATCGGGCGCCCGGGTAGCGGTTCCAGTACCACGTGCCGCCGACGCCCTCGCCCATCTCGAGCGCGCGCACCGAGAACCCGAGGTTGCGGAAGTGGTAGACGGCATAGATCCCTGCGAAGCCCGCGCCGACGACGATGACGTCGAGATCGGTCGCGGAGCTCTCGGTTTCCGCCGGTTCTGAGCGAACGCCGGTCATGCTTCCCCTACTCGGACGAGGCGAGAACCCGCGGATCGTAGCCCCAGGTGTGACGAGCACACCGGTGCCCGCGTCTCAGATGAAGCGATTCGGGTCCGCGACCTCGAGGAGCGGGAACGCGCGGTGGCGCCTCGGCGGCACGAGGAAGTTCTGGCGGCGCGTGGCGGTCAGGAACCGCTCGAGGCCCTGGTCGTCCTCGGCCACCGCGTGGGCGCGTGACAGGTCGACCGAGGACTGGTTCGTTCGCATGCGCGCGAAGAACTCTGCCGTCGGCACGAAGATGGAGAAGTGCAGCTTTGGTGCCGGCGCGCCATCGGGTACGTCGAGGGAGTCGAAGCCCGGCCCGTCCATGCGCATGTGAATCGGTTTGCCGTCGGGCGCGCGCGATGATCGTTGCAGCGCGGAGAGGTGGCCCAAACGGTGCTGTCCTCGAGGAGTGCCAATTCCCTGGGCGGCTCGAGCGGCGTCGTCGGTTCCCTTGAACTCGTTGGGCAGGAACGTCGGTCCGCCGCCGTCCGTGAATTGATCGGCGAATCCGGTCGACGGCGGCGGGGTCGAACGGAACATGTACTGGACGCGCTCGAG
>JBKPCV010000099.1:0-19142 GCA_046727575.1 Actinomycetota bacterium | reverse complement strand
CAGCAGGAGTTGCATCTTGGGGAAGCGGGCGAACCAGCCCTGGAGGATGGCGGCGCCGACGGTCTCCATCGCGGGCCGGTCGCCGTAGTAGAAGACCCATTGGAACGCGTCCATGTCACCCAACATGACCTCGGGCTCGTTCCACTCCTCTCCCTGCGCCGCATAGCGCGTGAGCGACGCGAGGTGCGTCGCGAGCTTGATGCCGGCTTCGCTGCACATCGACCAGAACCGGTCGTTCTCGGGGCGGAACGGTGAGGTGTGCATCGACGGCCCGGTCGAGGTCTGGATGACCTTGGGCACCTCGATCGTCATGATGTCCTCGAGCTGCTCCAGCGCCATGTCGGGATCGCCGAACGAGACGAACGGCGGCGTGAACAGCCGGTTCTCATAGTTGTAGCCCCACTCCGTGCCGAGGTAGCGGTTGAGCGCGGTGAGGTTCGCGTAGAGGCCCGGCAGGTCGCCTTCGAACTGCGCCTCGGTGCCGGGGAGCGTGGCGAAGTTGACCGCGGCCTGGATGCCCTGGGAGTCCATGACCGCCAGCCGGTCGGCCGGGTTGTCGAGCTGTGCCTGCATCGCGCGGTACCTGCGCGCGAAATCCTTGCGCCCCTCGGCGTCGAGGTCCTTGAGCGGGTTGAGGCGGGTGAGCAGCGAGCCCGGGATGACCATCCCGTCCGCCTCCTCGGACGAGCCGCTGTCGCGCACGCCGAGCTCTTCGAGCTGCTCGTTGGAGCCCACGACCTGGAAGTTCTTGAACGTGAAGCGCGGCGGACGCCCGTTGTAGAGCAGCTGGCGCGTGCCGTCGTCGTTCGTGACGACCCGGATCGCCATCTCTTTCTTGTCGGGATCGATGTAGCGCTCGTAGGCGCTGGCGGCGGGGGTGGAGTGCTCGTCGGCGTCGTTGATGAGATACGGGAGGGCGTTGCTGTCCGACTGCCGGGCCGATTGGGTCGTCGTCATCGAGGACCTCCTTCGAAGCTCCGCGGACGGTACCACGTATTTGTACCCAGCACAACTTCCGCTACGGCCCCGTCAGCAGGAAGGCCCCGGCGAACGGCCCCACGGCCGTTGTGAACACGGACACGTCGGCGCCCTCGACCTGGCGCTCGCCGCACTCGCCCCGGAGTTGGCGGGTCGCCTCGATGCAGAAGTTGGCGCCGTGCCGGCGCCCGACGTTGCAGGCGCCTCCGTCGGTGTTCACGGGCAGCTTGCCGCCGAGGCGCGTGTTGCCGGCCTCGACGAACGGCCCCGACTCGCCCGGGGCGCACAAGCCGAGGGCTTCGAGCCACTGGAACGTGATCACCGAGAAGCCGTCGTAGAGGTGCGCGGTGTCGACGTCGGCCGGACCGAGGTCGGTGCGCGACCAGAGGGCGCTCGCGCACTCCGCGGGCGCGGTGCGCGCCATGTCCTCGAGGATCTCGAAGTTCAGATCGCGGATCGCCGTCAGCGCATACGACTCGACGAGGACCACCGGTTTCTGCAGATCGCGCGCACGTTCGTCGGTCGTGAAGATGACTGCGGCGCCGGAGTCGACGGGGTAGTCGCAATCGAGGATGCGCAGCGGCTTCGACACGTAGCGCGACGCGAGATACTCCTCCATCGTCAACGGTTCGCGGAAGATCGCGTCGTCGTTGAGCGATGCGTGGTAGCGCTGGGCGATGATGTGGTGGCCGAACTGCTCTTCGGTCGTGCCGAACTCCTCCATGTGCCGGCGCGTGAGCAGTCCAGCCCATTGGGTGGGGCTGCCGGCGCCGAACGGCGCGAGGAACTGGCGATCGCCCGACGCACCCCCCAACTGCGCGGCGACCATCGGGTTGTCGCGGGCCGCGGTACCTGCTGCCATCGCCGCGGCGCTCGGCTGCTGCTTGATGACGCGGAGCGCCAACGCCGTGTGACAGAAGCCGGAAGCGACCGCGGCGATCGCTTGCGCGGCCGAGTACGCGAACGCCGGCACCATGAACCCCGATGCCCACCAGTTGAGGGGCTCGATCCCGAGCATCCAACCGTCGTGCAGCGGTTCGGTTCCCACCGACGTGATGCCGTCGACGTCGCGGACCGTGAGACCGGAGTCGTCGAACGCGGCCATCGTGGCCTGAATCGTCAATTCTTCCGGCGACAACCCGGTGTTGCGGCCGACCGCCGAGTACCCGACGCCGACGATGGCGACGCGGGTGCCCGTGCTCATGTGCTGCTCTCACGCGTCCGACGGAAGAACGGCACCGTGAGCTCGGGGGAGAGCGCTTCGAACATGACCTCGAGTGGCATCCCGGCCGTGAGTTCTTCCTCGGGGCAGTCGACGACCTGTGTGAGGAACATGAGGCGGGCCTGCTCGGCCAGCTCGACGGTGGCGAGCGTGTACGGGATGCGATCGACCCAGAACGGGTCGAACGGTTGCGTCGCGATCGTCCAGCTGTAGAGCGTGGCGCGTCCCGACACGCGCTCGCCCGCGAGGTCGCGCGACTGACAGTAACGACAGATCGTCTTGGGGTAGTGGATGTAGTGGCCACATGCCTGGCACCGCTGGATCCAGAGCTCGTGGCGCGCGACCCCATCCCAGAAGAACTGCGTCAACTCGTCTGGGATGGGCGTCGGCGGCCGCGGCACGTCAGGCGTTGACATGGTCGGTCCTCCGAGCTGTCGTGGTCACGCCGACCCTAGGAGACGAAGCGCAGCCGTGCTCGGACGAGCGGACGGCGGAGCGGAGTCGACCCGAGAGCAGGTTGCGTCGGGCGCGCGGCGCGTGGCGTCAGAAGTCGGTCCCGCCGTCGATGTTGACGAGCGCGCCGGTGAGGTAGCCCGCTCGCGGCGACAGCAGGAACGCGATGAGCTCGCCGACTTCGTGCGGCTGGCCCGGCCGGCCCAGCGCGACGTACATGCCCCACTCGTCGACCATCACCCGTTCGAGCGCCTCCTCGTACGGGATGTCACGCGACTCGGCGACCTGCGCGCGGAGCGCGTGGAGCCCCTCCGTCTCGATCGCGCCGGGGCACACACAGTTGGCGCGGATGCCGCGGCGTCCGTACTCGTTGGCGATGCCCTTGGTGAAGACCGCGATCGCTCCCTTGAGGCTGGTGTAGGGCAGTCGGACTGCATGCGGCGCGCGGATCGAGTACGCAGCGGTCGTGACGATCGTGCCGCCGCCACCGGCGATGAGGTGGGGGAGCGCGGCGCGGACGCTGCGCACGGTTCCGAGTAGCACGTCGTCGAGCGCCGCGTGCCAGTCGACGTCGCTGAATTGCTCGATGGATTGGTGTCCGGTGAGCCCCGTGAGCACGGCCACGCCCGCGAGCGAGCCCAATGCCGCGACGGCTTCGTCGACCATGCCCTCGGCGTCGCCCGCCGCGCTCACGTCGGCGACCAGCGGCGTGACCCGCGCCCCGTGACGTGAGCCGACGTCATCGGCCGCCGCTCGGGCGCGGGCTCCGTTCCGGCCGACGAGGACGAGATCCGCGCCGTCGGCTGCCAGAGCGTGCGCGGTGGCGAGTCCCATCCCGGCGGTGCCGCCGACGATCACGTAGCCACGGCCGCGCACGTTCAAGTCCATCGCTCGAACCTCTCGCGCCTCGTGAGGCGAGTCAGGAGACGAAGACCGGGAGCCGCTCCCAGCCGCGGACGGTGGTGGTATGCGCCTGCACCGCGTGATCCCAGTCGACTGCCCAGGTCGGGAAGCGCGCCAGCACCTCCTCCAGTGCGACGCGACCTTCGAGGCGGGCGAGGTGGCTGCCCAGGCAGAAGTGGATGCCGTAGCCGAAACTGACGTGGTGATCGATGTGGCGGTGGATGTCGAAGCGGTCGGGGTCAGAGAAGTGACGCTCGTCGCGGTTGGCGGCGGCGGTGAGGAACAGCACGACAGAGCCCTCGGGCATCGTCTGCCCGTAGTGTTCGACGTCGTGCTGCACGTAGCGCGCCTGCACCGGTGAGGGCGCTTCGTAGCGCAGCAGCTCCTCGATCGCGTTCGGGACGAGGCCAGGGTCGTCGACGAGCTCACGGCGTTGGCGGGGGTGGTCGCCGAGCACCTTGCCCGTCCAGCCGATCAATCGCGTGGTGGTCTCGTTGCCTGCGGCCGCGAGCAGGCCGACGTAGTTGAGCACCTCGCTCCGCGTGAGCTTGCGCAGTGTCCCGCTCTCGTCCTCGAACTCGGCGTTGAGCAGGTCGGTCATGAGGTCGTCGGAAGGGTGCTGGGCCCGCCACTCGATGTAGTCCTCGAACTCGGTGCCGAAGCCCGCGGCGAGCGACTCTGCGGCGCGCTCGGGCATCGTGCCGTCCTCCATCTCGAAGGCTTCGTCGATGCGGTCGCGGATCTCCTCCTGGTCCTCTTCCGGGATGCCGAGCAGCATCCCGATCGTGCGCATCGGCATCTGCGCGCCGAGGTCGCGGATGAAGTCGAAGCTTCCCGATCCCACCAGTGGATCGAGGCTGCGCGCACAGAACTCGCGCACCTTCGGCTCGATCTCGGCGACGCGCCGCGGCGTGAACACGCGGCTCAGCAACCCGCGGTGGAGGTCGTGCTCTGGCGGGTCCTCGAAGAGGATGTTGCCGGGTGGGATCCGCACGCCGCTCTTGATGATCTCGAGCACCGAGCCCCGGCCCGAGCGGTACGTCCTCCAGTCGACCGAGCAGCGCTCGACGTCGTCGAAGCGGCTGAGGGCATAGAAGTCGTACCGGTCGTTGTGATAGAGCGGCGCCTCGTCGCGCAGCCGCTTCCAGACCGGGTACGGGTCGGTGTCGATTTCCCAGTCGTACGGGTCGTAGTACACATCGGTGCTCGTGTCGGTCACGCCGTCCTCCTTGCGCGGGATCCAGACGCGCGCCGCGTGCCGGTAGCGTAGATGCCGACTTCGCGGAGAGGACAGGACACGATGACCGAGGCGACCACGGAACCGACGAACAACCACCAGGGCCCCGACGCGCTGATGTCGATGCAGGAGTTGTTCGACCTGGCCGAGCCGCAGCCGCGCTACCAGCAGCTGATCGAGCAGGGTGGCTTCCTGCAACCCGCCGACGGCCTCGCGATGAGCTTCAGCCGAGAGCTCACCGACTACGTGCTACGCCACCACGAGTTGTTCTCGTCGCGGAGCGAGATGAACCTCGGGAACGTACGACCGCTCATCCCGCTCAACGTGGACCCTCCGCAGCACTCGAAGTACCGCAAGCTCCTCGATCCGTTGTTCGCACCGAAGCAGATGGAAGCGCAGGAGACAGAGATCACGTCTCGGGCGAACCACTTCATCGACGCGTTCATCGACCGTGGCGAGTGCAACTTCACGGAGGAGTTCGCCGAGCTCTTCCCGTCGGCCGTGTTCCTGGGCCTGATGGGCCTGCCGTGGGACGAGCTCGACACGTTCCTGCGCTTGCGCGACGGGATCCTGCGTCCTGACCGGACCGATCCGGAAGCGACGCACGACTTCGAGCGACGGCAAGCAGTGCAGAACGCGACCGGGCAAGAGGTCTACGAGTACTTCGACGCGATGCTCGACGAACGGGAGCGGCACCCGACCGACGACATCCTCACGCACTTCATCACGTCCGAGATCGACGGCGAGCGGTTGAGTCGTGAGGAGATCCTCGACATCTGCTTCCTGTTCCTCATCGCTGGGCTCGACACCGTGAGCGACACCCTCACCTGTTCCTACGCTTTCCTCGCGACCCATCCCGAGCACCGCAGGCAGATCGTCGAGAACCCGTCGGTCATCCCCAACGCGGTCGAGGAGCTCTTGCGCTGGGAGTCGCCGGTACCGAGCGGCGTTCCGCGCGTCGCGGTGCAGGACACCGAGCTGCCGAACGGTCAGAAGGTCGCCGCCGGCACCGCGATGATGGTGAGCTACGGCGCGGCGAACGTCGACCCGAGCGAGTTCCCCGACGCCTTCGACGTGCGGTTCGACCGCGACGTCAACCGACACATCGCCTTCGGCGGTGGCGTGCACCGTTGCCTCGGTTCGCACCTCGCCCGCCGGGAGCTCCGCGCCACGCTGCGCGAGTGGCACCGTCGAATTCCCGACTACCACATCAAGCCGGGCCACGAGCAGCTCGTGTACCCGCCCGGACTCCGATCGGTCCAGAACCTCGCGCTCACCTGGAAGTAACCCTGACCCCCAAACCGTTTTGGCGTCAGAGACCGTCGCTATGCAACAGCTGCTGACGCCAAAACGGACGGGGTTAGTCGAGTGGGGGCCAGGTCCGTTGCCTGAGCGCGCCTGACGCGGTGCGCATGAGGTAGTCGTCGCGCTGGACCTGACGCCAGAGGTAGCGCACGTAGTCGTCGTCGGCCACCTTGCTGTCGGCGATCGCGGTGTCGAGGGCGCGGCGCCCCTGGGCGACCGTTGCCGGCTCGGTGCCGATGAGTTGCGCGATGTCGTCACGCTCGGCGTCGCCGAATGCCCGACCGAGGTGGTCGAGCTCCTTGAGGTACTTCACGACACGGGCGACGCCCTTCGTCCACTGTGACGCCAGCGGATCCTCGATGCGCGGCACGATCACCTGGAGGTTGTCGAGCATCGCGTCGTACAGCGGGTGCCACGATTCGGGTTGCGGCTCGTCCGGGAGATCGGGCGGCGGCAGCTCGAAGCCCATGACGTTCGCGAGCGCCTCGATGGTCAGTCGCCGGTGCAGCATGCCGTAGATGAGGCCGTTGCCGATGTCGCGCGCGACCGGCTGGCCCTCTCGCGGCGCATCCGCGCGTGCGCCCGCGCCGGCGCCGTTCGAGGTGAGACGCGTCTCCGCGTAGAGGCGGTAGTACCAGACCCGCTCGGGGTCAATGCGGTTGCCGGACAGCTCTTCGTACTCGCGCAGGCGATCGGGAAAGTGCGTGAACGTGTCCTGAACCGTGCGGAGCGACAGCCACGCGATGTCGTCCATCGGGTCGCCGAAGTGCGCGAGCTCCCAGTCGACGACCGCCGTCACCCGGCCGTTCTCGTACATGAAATTGCCGGGGCCGGTGTCGCCCTGGACGAAGACGGTTGGCCCGTCGTAGTCGGGCAGGTTGCGCTCCAGCCAGTCGAGACTCAGCCGCATCAATGGATCCATCCCGCCGTCCGGACGCGTGGCGCGCTGGCGCATGTTCACGATCTCGTCGAGCGCGTGCTCGCGGATGCTCTTCACGGGACCGAGGCTCGGCAGCGCGAGCTCGTGCGGGTCGAGCCGGTGCAGGGCGGCGAGGTTGCGGATGAAGTCTTGCGCGACGCGCACTTGCTCGTGAGGGTCGTTGATGCGGTAGAACCACGTCTCGCCGGGCACGCGCTCCGAGAGCATCGCTTCGTGCACCGGGTGCACCGCGAGCGTGCGCGGGACCGTGACGTCGGTGTCCTGGAGCGCGAGGAAGATCTCCGCCTCGACTCGGAGCGGGTGGAAGATCGAGTCCGGCGGTCGGTCGACGCGGCTGTAGCGAAGGAAGAGCGGGACGACCGCGGCGTCGCGCTGGACGTCGATGAACCACGCTTCGCGACTCGCGCCGCCGGGCACGCGATTCGTCGCGACGACCTCGCCGCCGGTCTCGTCCCCGATCCAGTGAACGAGGTCCTCTGGCAGGCTGAGCGCGGCCTCTGGCATAGTGCGATCGGAGACTAACTGTTCGTGTTGCCACGCGAGCGAGAGCCAAGCAGAACGGAGGCCCGATGGGCGCGCCCTGGAATTTCGACTTGTTCTTCGGCGGGGAGTGGACCGAGGGCGAGGGCGGGGGCCGGATCGACGTCATCGATCCCGCCACCGAGGAGAGCATCGGCAGTGTCGCGGAGGCGTCGACCAAGGATGCGGCGCGCGCGATCGAGGCGGCGCGCAAGGCGTTCGACGAAGGGCCGTGGCCCTGGATGAAGCCGGCAGAGCGCGCGGCGGTGCTCGTACGCATGGCCGAAATTCTGGAAGCACGCGGCGCCGAGCTGCGCGAGCTGATCGTCGCGGAGACGGGTTCCACGGGGTTCCTCACCGACTTCGTGCAGGCGGGCGGCTCGATCGGGATGTTCCGGTCGAACGCGGACCACGTGCAGCACGGGGTGCAGTGGCTCGAGATGTCAGCACCTACCGGGGGCCCCACCAGTGTCGGCGGGAGCGCGATCGTGCGCGAGCCGATCGGTGTGGTCGCGGCCATAACGCCGTTCAACTTCCCGTTCATGCTCAACGTGGTGAAGTCCGCACCGGCACTCGCAGCCGGATGCACGGTCGTGCTGAAGCCGCATCCGTGGACACCGCTCGACGCGTTCCTGGTCGCGCAGGTCGCCGAGGAAGCGGGCGTCCCACCCGGTGTCTTCAACGTGATCACCGGGCACGCAGAAGTGGGCGACGAGCTCACGAGTAACCCCATGGTCGACATGGTCACCTTCACCGGCTCGACCGCAACCGGGCGGCGCATCATGGCGTCGGCGGCGCCGACGGTGAAGCGCGTCCAGCTCGAGCTCGGCGGCAAGAGCGCGCAGGTGTTGCTCGACGACGTCTCGGACGATTACGCGCGTTCGGTCGGTTTCGGCGCGGTGCTCGCGCACTGCGGCCAAGGCTGTGTCATCAATTCACGTCTGCTGCTGCCCGAGCACCTGCTCGACGCGTACAAGGACGGTGTCGAGGCCGCGGTCCCGAACATCAAGATCGGTGACCCGCGCGACCCGGCGACCGTGCTCGGCCCGCTCATCCGCGAGCAGCAGCGGCAGCGCGTCGAGGGCTACGTGGAGTCCGGCAAGGAGCAGGGCGCCGAGCTCGTGACCGGCGGCAAGCGGCCCGAGGGATTCGAGAAGGGGTTCTTCTACGAGCCCACGGTGTTCGTCGGTACCAACGACATGCGCATCGCACAGGAGGAGATCTTCGGTCCGGTGCTCACGGTCGTCCCGTACTCCGGCAGCGACCGCGACGCCGTCCGCATCGCGAACGACTCGATCTACGGCCTCGGCGGCGGCGTGGTGTCCGCCAACACCGCGCGCGCGTTCAACGTGGCGCGACAGATCAGGGCCGGCACGGTCACTGCGCAGGGCGTCGGCGAATCCGCGGTCGCCGACCCGGGCCCCGGCGGTGGCCAAGGCCCGGGCTGGGGCGCCGCCATGGCCGGCATCGGACAGCAGGGCGCGTTCGGCGGCTACAAGCAGAGCGGGCTCGGCCGCGAGTGGGGCCACGTCGGTATCGAGGAGTTCACCGAGATGAAGTCGCTCAGCTGGAGTTGACGAGCTCCTGGAGCCGAGCGCGTGATCTCGCTGCTCCGTCGCAACCGAGACTTCCGACTCGTCCTCAGCGCGCAGGTGATCTCCTACGCGGGCGACTGGTTCGCGACGGTTGCGCTGCTCGGTCTTGTCATCGATCTCACGCACTCTGATCTCGCGGCGGCGCTCGTGTTCGTGTCGCAAACGCTTCCCGCGTTCGTGATGGCGCCGCTCGCCGGGCCCGCCGCAGATCGCTTCGACCGCCGGCGGCTCATGATCGGCGTCTCGATCCTGCAGGTGGGCGCGGCGCTCACCTTCCTGCTCATCGGGCCTGGCACCGCGTGGCTCGCGTTCGTCGCGCAGGGCTCGATCTCCGCGCTGGCCGCGTTCTTCCAGCCGGCGTCGCAGGCCGCGCTGCCCAACCTGGTCGATCCCGACGACCTGCCGACGGCCACCGTGATGATCTCCGCAACGTGGGGCGCCATGCTCGCGGTCGGTGCCGCCCTCGGCGCGGCGTTCACCGTCGCCTTCGGCCGGGAAGCTTCGTTCGTCGCCGACGCGGCGAGCTTCGCTATCGCCGCCTTACTGCTGACGGGCGTCCGCCGTTCGATGAACGGCGTCCGATCCCGGCCTGTCGAACGCATGCGGCCGTTGGCCGACACTGCCGAGGGCCTGCGCTATGCGCGTCGGCACGCTGATGTGCTCGCGCTCCTCGCGTCGAAGATGGGCTTTGGCCTGTCGGCGGGAGTCGCCGGTCTCCTCGCGGTGCTTGCGACGCGGCGCTTCCACGCCGGCGACGCCGGGACGGGGCTCCTCCTCGCAGTCCGCGGCGTCGGCGTCGTCACCGGACCGTTCTTGATCCGGCGAGTTGTGCGCCGCGGGACGGGTTCGATCCTGCTGGCGTGCGGCGTGGCCGCGCTCGTGTTCGCGGCCGGCTACGCAGTCGTGAGCGTGGCGAGCCTGATCGCGGTCGCGGCAGTCGGCGTACTCGTCGCGCACCTTGGAGGCGGCGCGCAGTGGACGGCCTCGACCTACGGGCTCCAGGTCGCGACGTCCGACGACTTCCGCGGCCGGATCTTCGCGACCGACTTCGCCCTGGTCACGCTCACGATGAGCGTGTCCTTCACGATCGCAGGCTTGATCGCGGAGAGCGTTGGTCCAGGACCGGTGATCGCCGCGCTGGCCGCGCTCTCGGCCCTCTGGGCGAGCGCCTATCTCTTCTTGACGCGCCGGCTTCGTGCCACGGCGCCAGCGGGCGTCGACCTCGACGGCTCAGTCAACCTGCCGGCCTCGTGAACGCCGGACCATCGAGTCGCTCGACAGTCGTGAACTCCTCCACCGGCTCGCGCCGCAGCTTCGTGATCTGCCTCACCGGCTTCCCGAGCGGGAGCATCGTGGCGAGCGCATAGTTCGCCGGGATGCCGAGTAGCGAGCGGAGCGCGGGTTCCTGGCGCGCCAACACCGACGTGAAGTGGCCTCCGTATCCCGCTTCACGCGCCGCGAGGAGCACGTTGTGCGCGAACGGATACACCGACGCTCCCGCCGCAATGCTGAGGCGATCCATCCCGCTGTCGAGCGCTGCCACGTTGGTGAAATCGACGAGGATGACGAGCATCACCGGGACCTTGGCCAGATAGGTCGTGTCGAACTCCAGCGGGACGCGCCGCGCCTGTTCGAGGTCGACCGCCGGCTCCGCACGATCATGCGCCTCGGCCGCCACGAACGGAACCAGACCAGCCCGCAGGTGCGCCACGTACTCGCGCATCCCGAGGTCGTACAGCTCGGCGATTCGCCGCTTTGTCTCTGGGTCGCGTACCACGATGACACGCCAAGCTTGACGATTCCCTCCGTTCGGCGCGAAGCGCGCGTGGTCGAGGATCGCGTACAGCACGTCGTCGGGGAGTGGGTCGTCGGTGAACTCTCGGGTCGAGGGAGTGGTTCGCATCGCCTCCAGCAGCTCCATGCCCCGAGCCTCGCGCCCGCTGACGACACCGCGCCAGGTTCCGAGTGCCCTACATATACTCACCGGCCGATGTACCTGAACGAGTTCGCCGACGGTCTTGCGCCCCTCGACATGACCGCGTCGCCGGAGTTCGCGAGCCTGCTCCAGAGTGCGGCCGACCTCGGCATACCGCATTCGCGCGACGCTCGTTACCAGTCGCGGCACACGGTCGTTCGGAGTCTCCGCTTCCACTTCTCCGAGTGGGGAGAGGCCGGAGCACCACAGATCCTGCTCCTGCACGGTGGCAACCAATCGGCCCACTCGTGGGATCTCGTCAGCCTGCACCTCTCCGATCGCTACCACGTGTTCGCGCTCGACCAGCGCGGGCACGGCGACTCGGAGTGGACCCGCGACCAGGACTATTCGATCGACGCCAAGGCGGCGGACGCCCGCGCGTTCATCGAGGACCAGCGCCTCGAGTCGCCGTTGATCATTGGCCACTCGATGGGAGGTCGGGTCACGATGGCGCTCGCGCTCGAGCAGCCCGACCTGGCGCGAGGCGTCGTGCTCGTCGATGTCGGTCCCGAGCTCAGTCCCGCGGGTGTCGAAGTCATCCACAACTTCGTCACCCACAACGTGGAGTTCGACGACCTCGACGAGTTCCTCGACAACGTCGTGAAGTACGACCGCTTCCGCTCGCGCGAGCACATCGCACGCACCGTGAAGTACAACATGCTGCGCCGAGCCGACGGCAAGTACATCAGCAAGGTCGACCACCGGCGCGTGCCCGTGTCGAGCTCCGAGCTGACCCTCGACGACGTCATGAAGCTCACCTGTCCGGTGTTGATCGTCCGCGGCGGCGAGTCCGACATCCTCGAGCCCGAGGCGGCGCAGCGGTTCGCCGACGCCCTGCCGAACGGCCAGTTGGTGACCGTGCCGAATTGCGGGCACAACGTGCACTCCGGGAACACGCCAGGCTTTTTGGAGGCGATCGGGCCGTTCGTCGCGTCGCTCGACCCGCGGTGACGCCGGCTCAGCCGATCTCGCGGTCGACGGGCGGCGGCGGGTAGTAGCGAGGATGGTCTGGCACGTCGCCGGCTGCCCGCAACGAGATCACCTCGTACACCGCCTCGAGCTCGCGGTCGGCGTGTCCGTCACTGAGGCTGATGTAGTCGGTGATGCAGATGCCGCCGAAGGCTCGGACGATGCCCGGATAGTCGTCGATCACGAAATCGGGGACGACCGGGATGCCGAAGTCGGCGAGGCGGTTCACATAATCCTGCAACGGCTTGCCGTACACACCGTGAACGAGATCCTCGAGGCCGTGTCTCTGCACGACGCCCCAACGCTCACCCTCTCCCGACCACACGTACACGAAGTGGCCGTCCTCGACCAGTCGCTCGAACACTTCGCGGGTGCCAGGTCGAAGGGTGTAGTCACGTCCGAGAATCGTGTAGTCGACGTCGAAGAAGATGTGCATAGGCGAATTCGGCGAGGCTAACGGTTCCGTCGCCGTCGGCTCGAACGCCAGCAGCGACCGGGCTCGTGACCCAGCGCGAGGTCGAGCACGCGCATTACGTTCGCCGAAGGTATGAAGAAGACCGCGTGACTCCCGCGCCTCAGTTCGACCGTCCACTGCGTGGCCTGCGGGTCGTCGACACCACCGACGAGACCGCGTGGACCAGCGCGCGACTCCTCGCTGACCTCGGCGCCGACGTCATCAGGGTGGACCGCCGACCGCGGCCGGTCGACGCGCTCTACGCGACGCGTCACGCGAACAAGCGATCCGTGCTGTTCGAAGCGGATGCGGAGTTGCTCGACCTCTTGTCGTACGCCGACATCTGGTTCGACACAGTCACGACCGGACTCGACGTCGGCGCCGTGCGGCGCGCGCTCCCCGAGCTGGTCGTCGTCTCGATCACGCCGTTCGGACTGACCGGTCCGTACCGTCGCTACGCGGTGACGCATCCCGTCGTGTACGCGCTGTGTGGCCAGCTCGCCATCTGCAGACTGCCGGATCGAGCACCGCTGCTGCCGCCGGGCCAGCTCGCGTTCGAAGTTGCGTCGGCGATGGCGGCCTACTCAGCCCTGGTCGCGGTCTGGCACCGCGCGCTCACGGGTCGCGGCGATCATCTCGACCTCTCGATCCACGAGGCGATGATCCAGACGACCGACACGGGAATCGCCGGCGCGAGCGTGCTGCAGGCCGCGCCTGACCTGCCGGTCACCGGGGCGGCCCAGAGTGGCGGCGTCGGGCACCCGGCCTTCCCGACCGCCGACGGCCTCGTCCGGCCGCTGGTGGTGAGCCATCGCCAATGGGTCGCGCTGCGGGAGTGGGTAGGCGATCCTCCGCACCTGCGAGACGCGGCGCTCGACACCTACGGCGGCCGCAACCAGCACCCCGACGTGATGGCCGCGATCTACCGCGACCTGTTCGCGGGCACGTCGACGGAGGCGATCTGCGAGGAGGCGCAGAAGCGCAACGTGCCGGTGACCCCGGTGATGTCGCCCGCGCAGCTCATCGCCAGTGAACCGATGCAGAAGCGCGGCACGTTCGCGCACACCGTCGTCGGCGGTCGCGAGGCGGAGATCCCCGCGGGGTATTGGGAGTTCGACGATCAGCGCGTCGGCTTCCGCGACGCGGCGCCGGTGCCCGGCGCCGACACCGTCGACGTCCGTGCGGCGATGAGCCGCGGCGAGTCGCCGTTCAGCGCGTCGCCGTTCGAGGTGCCGACGCGTGCGGCTGCCGGACAGCCTCCGCTCGCCGGGTTGCGCGTACTCGAGTTCACGCAGCTCATGGCCGGACCCGAGACCGGCAAGCTACTGCGCGACCACGGCGCGGACGTGATCCGCGTGGAAAGCCGCGCGTTCCCCGATCAGAGTCGCGTCTTCGGCGGCGAAGCGAACATGTCGTCGCAGTTCGTCACGATCAATCGGAACAAGCGCAGCCTCGGGATCGACCTGCGGTCGAGCGAGGGGCGCGCCTTGATCCTCCGGCTCGTCGCGGCGAGCGACGTCGTCATCGAGAACCTCGGCCCCGGCGCGATGGACGGCCTCGGTCTCGACGTCGAAACCCTCCGGGGCGCGAACCCCGACCTTGTCAGCGTGAGCAGTCAGCTCTTCGGGGACAAGGGACCGTGGGGATGGTGGCGTGGGTTCGGCACGCATGCCCGCAGCGTCGGTGCGCAGACCTGGCTCTGGCGCTATCCGGACACCGATCGCGACTTCGCGGAGAACCCGATCTTCTTTCCCGACCAGTTCGCCGCTCGCCTCGGCGCACTCGCGGTGCTGGCGTGCGTCGGCGACCGTGGAGGTCGCCACATCCGTGTGTCGCAGGCCGACGCCGTGATCAACCACCTCGCTGAGCTCGTGCTGCAGGAGAGCATCGCGCCGAGATCGGCTGGCGCCCGGGGCAACCGCAGTGACGTCGGCGCACCATGGGGCGTGTACCGATGCGCAGGCGACGACCGCTGGTGCGTGATCACGGTGCGCGACGACACCGAGTGGTCCGCCCTGGCCGACGCTTCGGGCCACCCCGAGTGGGCCACCGAAGCCCGCTTCGCGGATGCGGCCAACCGGCACCGGCACCACGACGAGCTCGACCTGCTCGTCAACGAGTGGACCGCGCAGCTCGGCGCGGACGAAGTCATGCAACGTCTGCAGGCGGTGCGCGTCCCGGCCGCCAGGGTCGTGTCTGCCGGCGACCTCCTCGACAACCCGCACCTCCAGGCGCACGACTTCCTGCGCGTCATCCTGCAACCCGGCTGGGAGCCGCTCTTCGTGGAAGGCGACTGCTATCGGGCCGACGAACTGCCTCCGCCGCCCGCGGAACCGGCGCCGCGCCAGGGAGAGCACACGCGGGAGATCGCGCGTGACCTGCTGGGGCTCGACGACACCCACATTGATCGGCTCATCGAGTCGGGTGTGCTCGAGGTCGACGGCTTGTGAGGCTCGCTGTGCGCTCAACTACCGTGCGATTGGCACTCGGTCCAACACCGTTCCTGGGGGCAATGTGACGACTACGGCTCCGACGACCGCACCGCCGAGCATCGACGAGTTCCGCGAGAAGGCGAGAGCTTGGCTCGCGGAGAACGCCGAACGACTGTCGCAGGGCGATCCCAGCCGGATGGCGTCCCGCGAAACTCGCGTCGCGGTGTACGACGCCGGCTTCGGCGGGATCGCGTGGCCTGTCGAGTACGGCGGGCTCGGACTCACGCCCGCACACCAAGAGGCGTTCACAGAAGAGGTCGCGCGGTACCCGAACCTGGCTGTGGGCGACCTCGTGACCGTCGGCATCTGCGCGCCGACGCTGCTCGACTTCGGCACCGAGGAACAGAAGCGGCGCTACATCCCGCACATGCTGCGCGGCGACGAGGTCTGGACGCAGTTGCTGTCGGAGCCGGGCGCGGGATCCGACCTCGCCGGCCTCCAGACGCGCGCGGTACGGGACGGCGACGAGTGGGTGGTGAACGGGCAGAAGGTCTGGACGTCGGGTGCGCAGTGGAGCGAGTTCGCCATCATGATCGCCCGCACGAACCCCGACGTCCCCAAGCACCAGGGACTGTCGATGTTCATCGTCGGCCTCCGCGCTCCCGGTGTCACGATCCGACCGCTGAAGCAGATCACGGGGAACGACGAGTTCAACGAGGTCTTCCTCGACGACGTGCGGCTCCCAGCCGACTTCCTCGTCGGTGCCGAGAACGACGGTTGGCGCGCGCTCCTGCGCATGCTGATGCACGAGCGCATGGCCATCGGCGCCGGCACGAGCGGTGCACGCATGGGACGCGACATGTTCACGGTGCTGTGCGACCTCGCACGCACGCGAGGCGTCGACCAGGACGCAGGCGTGCGTGAGGCATTGATCGACGTGTACGTGAAGGAGCGACTCCTGAACTGGTTGGGACAGCGCATGCGCGACGGCGCCGCGAGCGGGAAGGAGCCAGGCCCGGAAGGTTCGCTGGCGAAGCTCCTCAACGCGATCGTCAGCAAGGCGTCCTCGAACGCCGGAATGCTGATCGGCGGTGCAGGCGCGCAGGCGTGGGACCCGTCGACTCCAGCCGCGGGCGAGCTCGCGGCCGCGTTCCTGCAATCACCCATGACCGCGATCGCAGGCGGCACGAGCGAGATCCAGCGGAACACCATCGGCGAACGCGTCCTGGGACTGCCCAAAGAACCGCAGGTCGACCGCGACATCCCCTTCCGCGAGGTCTTGCAGAATCCGCAGCGCTCACAGCAGAAAGGCTGAACATGCCCGACTACAAGTACGTCACCTACGAGACGCTCGACGACGGCACCATTGCGCGCATCATGCTGAACCGGCCCGAGAGCCGGAACGCGCAGAACCGCGGTTTGCTCGTAGAGCTCAACGACGCGTTCCTGCACGCCGAAGCCGACGACACTGTGCGTGTCGTGATCCTCGGTGGCGCGGGGCCGATCTTCTCGTCGGGTCACGACCTCGGATCGAAGGAAGCGATCGCAGAGCGCACCGGCGAGACGCAACATCCTACGATGGCGATGAACGGCGGGACGCGGAAGGGTGCCGAGAGGCTGATGTTGCAGGAGTGGCATTACTTCTTCGAGAACACGAAGCGGTGGCGCAATCTCCGGAAAATCACGGTCGCCCAGGTGCAGGGCACCGTCTATGCGGCGGGGCTGATGCTGATGTGGGCCTGTGACCTGATCGTGGCGGCCGACAATGCGCGCTTCGCCGACGTCGTCGGAACGCGCCTCGGGATGTGCGGCGTCGAGTACTTCGCGCACCCATGGGAGTTCGGCCCCCGCAAGACCAAGGAGCTCATGCTCACCGGCGACGCGATCGACGCCGAAGAGGCACACCAACTGGGGATGGTCAGCAAGATCTTCCCGGTCGACGAGCTCACCGACCGCACGCTCGAGTTCGCCCGGCGGATCGCGGCGCTACCGACCATGACCGCGCTGCTCATCAAGGAGTCGGTGAACCAGACCGTGGACAACATGGGCTTCTCCAACGCGCTCGCGGCGTGCTTCACGATGCACGAGCTCAACCACGCCCACTGGGCCGAGATCCACGACAACGGCGCGCCGGTGGGCCTACCGGACGACGGCATCGCGAGCTGGAGGGAGGCCCCGCCGGTCGTGCTTGCGACCAAGGACGAGGTCCAGGCCGGGGTCTGAGCCCTGCCCGGGGCGGACTCAAACGTCTTGGGTCACGGAAGCCCCGACAAACCGAGACCGCAGGCTGACCGACCTCCAGATCGGGCAGTATGCCCGTGTTGCTGACAAGCTGATGACGATGCGCGCGAGGACACTGGGGTAGGTCTGTGGGAATCCTCACCGAGGACATGCGGCGCGTCGTCGAGGCCGAACTGGGCTTCATTGCCACGGTGTGTCCCGACGGGACTCCTAATCTGTCGCCCAAGGGCACGACGGCGGTGTGGGACGACGACCACCTCGTGTTCGCCGACCCGCGCTCGCCGGGGACAGTTGAGAACCTCCGGTCGAACGCGAGTATCGAGATCAACGTCGTGGATCAGCTCGTCCGCAAGGGCTACCGCTTGAAGGGGACCGGGGCCGTATACACCGGTGGCGAGGTCTTCGAGCGCGGCGTCCAGTTCTATGAGGCCCGCGGCACTGTCAAGGCACGCGAGCGCATTCGCGGGATCGTGATCGTCTCCGTCAAGCGCGCCCTGCCGGTGACCTCCCCCGCGTACGACATCGGCCTCACCGAAGACGAGTTGCGAGCGAGCAATCTCCGCAGGCTCACCGCCGGCCCGCCTGCGCCGCATCTTTCGCCGGATCCGTAATTCCCTCGGCCTGATCCCAGAGGGACGAGCGAATCCGTTCGGATCGGTGGCGTACCTATTCGGCGATCAGCAAGTCAACTGTGCACGGTCGCTGGCCATAGCGATCGCGACGTTCGCGGTCGTCTGGCACCTACAGCGTGGCGCGCGGGCTGTCAAGACCTGGAGACGAACAACGCGGGCCGCCACGGGGTTCGCTCGTCGTCAGGCGCGCGCTCGGTCTGGGTGCGCAGGTACTGCTCGCAGCGGGCGCGATCACCCTCGCCGCCGAGGCCGGAGGTGGGCTCTACTGGTGGCCGGCTGCGGTGATCGCCGCGTACATGAGCCCGCTGGCCAACGCACGGGTCTTGCTGATCGAAATCCTCCGCTGAAGCCGCCGGACTGGGACCGTAGCAAGGCCGCGGTCAGCAGGTGTCTCTCGATCGCTCCGCCAAGACGAGGCGGCCACTCGGTGCGCGCCGTTCTGTCGCAGTGAACGCGCGGGCCGCGGGCACGCGCGGGCAGGGCATTATGCGCTACAGCGCACCGCAAGTACTCAGTCGCGAAGGTATGGCCCGTCCGTAACAGCCACCGCTTTCGCACGGTTTGACCGAGACAGTTTGTCGGCTCGCTTCCCGGGTACGCGTCCTGGGTACGACTCACGAGCACACCGCGCGGCGGAAGGAGCGAGCCACGGCCTCGACGGTGAAGACCCTGCGCGAAGACAACCTGGTAGTGCTCGGGCGGTTGAGAAACCGACTCCCCGAAGAACATCACGTCGATCTGGACGAACTCCTCGGTCTCGCCGAGTACATGGTGCCCGTCCGCTCCATCGACTTCGCGGCCGACCGCTCCCGCGAGGAGGTCGAAGCCATTATCGAGTGGGCTGACGCAGACGCTGACACCTTGCGGCGAGCATGGATGCTCGCGGTTCACCGATGTGGCGCGCACGAAGTGCGGTGGGGCACGGTAGAGCTGCTGGCGACTGCACTGCACCGCGCCGAGGAGCGCGCGACTCCGAGTGATCCGCGCTTGCTCCGCCCCGCGCCCGCGCAGGGCACGCGGCCGCGCGTCACGGCTCGCTTCCGGCAGCTTCTCGGAAGCGCGTAGCAGCTGCATACATATCAGATGCCGCTCGGTGCTCGAAGGTCTTCCAGAGCACGACGACAGAATGCGCGTCGCCATCTGACTGCCCGGTCTTGGCGGGCGATCCCCTCAGCCCCGGGCCAGCTCGGCCAGTTTGGTCGAACGTGATCGGGTGGACGAGCGCGTCGGCGTGCCGATGCGCCAGCCGCCACTCGGATCCCTCGCGGCGGAACACCAGAGTCGCCC
>JBKPCV010000098.1:0-9529 GCA_046727575.1 Actinomycetota bacterium | reverse complement strand
ACGCTGGCTGCGGTGAAGGTGCTGCTGCGCAACCCGCGGCGCGAGGTAGAAGTGCGCGGGCCCATGACGGTCGCATCACTGCTCGAGCACCTCGAGCTCAACCCCGAATCAGTGCTCGTCATCATCGGTGACGAGCTCGTGACTCGTGACGCGCGCATCGGTGATGCCGCTGCGGTGGAGATCCGTCCCGTGATCTCGGGCGGTGCGGCGTGAAGTGCCGGGTGTGCCGCCAGACTGCCGTCATCGACGTACGGCGCCACAACGCGGCGTTCTGCAGCGACCACTTCCTCCGTCATTGCGAGCAACAGGTGCGCCGCGCGGTCGATGCCCACGGCATGCTTGCTCCGGGCGAGCACGTGCTGGTGGCGGTATCCGGGGGCAAGGACTCCTTGGCACTCTGGGATCTCCTGCTCCAGCTCGGCTACGACGCGGACGGGCTCTACCTGGGTCTGGGCATCGGTGAGTACTCCGACGAATCCGCGATGTACGCGCGAGCACACGCACGCGCGGTCGACCGCCAGCTGATCGAGATCGACCTCGCGACCGAGTACGGCTACACCATCCCCGGCGCGGCGGAGGTCACGCGGCGGGCACCGTGCGGGGCGTGCGGCCTTTCGAAGCGACACCTGTTCAATGCGGCCGCGCTCGAGCACGGCTACGACGCCGTCGCGACCGGCCACAACCTCGACGACGAGGCCGCGGTGCTGCTCGGCAACGTGCTGCGGTGGGACACCGGCTATCTGGGTCGTCAACACCCTGTACTCCCGGCCGCGCCCGGCTTCGTGCGGAAGGTGAAGCCGCTCGTGCGGCTCGGAGAGCGGGAGACCGCGGCGTACTGCGTGGTACGTCGGATCGACTACCAGGTGGAGGAGTGCCCGATGGCTGGGGGCAACCGCCACCTCGGGTACAAGGACGTCCTCAATGCGCTCGAGGAGCAGTCTCCGGGCACGAAGGCAGCGTTCGTGCTCGGGTTCCTCGAACGCGGACACGCTCGCTTCGCGCCCGACGCCGACGACGAACGCGAAGCGCTCGGGCGGTGCTCGGTGTGCGGGGCACCGACACCAGGCGACGTGTGCGCGTTCTGCCGGTTGCGCGAAAGGGCGGCGACGGCGGTCCCGATCGCGGGTCCGAGGTAGGACGTGCCGCGCGCGTTCGCCGCGGGTGACCGCGTGCTGCTCGTCGACGCCAAGCGACGCCGACATCTCGTGACGCTCACACCCGGAGGGCAATTCCACACGCATACCGGTGTGCTCGAGCACGATGCGCTCATCGGAGCGGCCGAGGGCTCGACCGTGCGCACGACGCTCGGCGCCCGGCTGATGGCCGTGCGGCCGACGCTCGCCGAATACGTCCTCGAGATGCCGCGCGGCGCGCAGGTCATCTATCCGAAGGACCTCGGTCCGATCCTGATGCTCGCCGACATCTTCCCGGGGGCCAACGTGCTGGAGTCGGGTGTCGGTTCCGGCGCGCTCACGCTCGCGCTCCTGCGCGCGATCGGCCCGAGCGGGCACGTGACCGGTTACGAGATCCGCGACGACTTCGCGCGCCGTGCGCGGTCGAACGTCGAAGGGTTCCTCGGGCCCGACGTTCCGTTGACGATCGAGGTGCGCGACGCGTACGCGGGCGTCGAGACGATCGGCCTCGACCGCGTCCTGCTCGACCTCCCGGAGCCGTGGCGAGTGGTGAAGCACGCCGAGGCGGCCATGCAGAGCGGGGGGATTCTGCTCGCGTACCTGCCGACCATCGGTCAGGTCGCACGTCTGCGCGAGGAGCTGGCTGGTTCCAACTTCGGCATGATCGAGACCCTCGAGGTCCTGCAACGGACGTGGCACGTCGACGGCCAGTCCGTCCGGCCCGACCATCGCATGGTTGCGCACACGGGCTTCCTGACTCACGCACGGTTGCTCGCGCCCAGCGCGTGAACGTTCTCGATCTCGTCGTCGCCGCGGCCGCAGTCGCAGCCGGCTGGGTCGGCTACCGGCTCGGCTTCGTGCGTCGCGTCACCTCGTGGGCAGGACTGATCGGCGGAGTGGTGGTGGCCGTCGTCCTCGTCGACGACGTCGCGGAAGCGTTGCGAGGAACGCCGCCGCGCACACGTCTGCTCGGCGCGCTCGCGTTCGTCCTCCTCGCGGCGATGATCGGCCAGGCGATCGGATATGCGCTCGGCGGTGCGTTGCACCGCCGCTTCGGTCGCGCCGCGGGTCCCGCGCTGCGGAACGGCGATCGAGTTGCGGGCGCGATCGTCGGCGTCGCCGGCGTGCTCGCGCTCATGTGGTTGCTGATCCCTGCGCTCGCCAGCTCGCCGGGTTGGCCAGCACGTGCGGTCCGCGACTCTGCCGTGGCGCGTGCGATCGACCGGCTCGCACCGGATCCGCCGCCGGAGGCGGAGACGCTCGGCCGGCTTGTCGGCGACGAGAGCTTCCCCGAGGTGTTCGACACGCTGACATCGCCCGATGCGGGATCACCACCACAAGGAGGGCTACCGCCCGACGTCGCCGCGCGAGTGCGGCGGTCGGTGGTGAAGGTCGACGGGCCGGCATGCGATCGAGTGCAGGAAGGTACCGGTTTCGTCGCCGGCCCCGGTCTCATCGTCACGAACGCGCACGTGGTCGCAGGTGAATCGCGTACACGCATCGAGACGTCGGACGGCAGACACCTGGATGCCGACGTCGTCGCATTCGACCCCAACCGCGACCTCGCGGTCCTCGAGGTGAGTGGGCTGAACCTCCCGACACTCCCACGCGGTGAGGGTCGTGTCGACGATCGCGGCTCGCTGTTCGGGCACCCCGGCGGCGGGGCATTGCGTGAATCGCCGATGCGGATCGCCGAGCAGATCACTGCCCGCGGGACGAACATCGAACGCACCGCGCCCACCGAGCGCGACGTGTTCGTCCTCGCGGCGGTCACCGAGCCCGGCGACTCGGGCGCCCCAGTCGTGGACCCGAACGGCCGAGTCGTCGGCGTGGTCTTCGCCTTCGACCTGAGCCGTCCCACGACGGCCTACGCGCTGACGAGCACCGAGCTCGGTGCCGTGCTCGACCCGGTGCTCTCGAGCACGCGCCGTGCTCCCGTCAGCACCGGCCCGTGCCTCTCCGAGTAGCCCCGCGAGCGTCGCGCCTGGCCTCCGAGAGCAGCGGCGGTCGCCGGCGGCCGCTAAAGCGAGCCTCTCGCCGCCCACCTCCCACAGCAGCGGCGAACGGCGGCGGTCGCGGAAGAGCGACTCGGCGCCGAAGCGACCCTCTCGCCGCCCGGAGGGCGGCCTCACACGATGCGAGAGGCGACGCCGGAGCGATGAGGCGATTGACGGCGTCCGCCGCGGTCGTCAAGACCCCAGGGCACGGCAGATCCCTGCGCTCGCCGAAGAGCGACTCGGCGCCGAAGCGAGCCTCACGCCGCCCGGAGGGCGGCCTCACGCGATGCGAGAGGCGACGCCGGAGCGATGAGGCGATTGACGGCGTCCGCCGCTGTGACTGGCGGGGTCAGTCGACCTCGATGAAGATGCACTCGCCCGGGCACTCCTCGGCCGACTCGATGACGGCCTCCTCCATGCCATCGGGCACCGCGGCCAGACCCTCGGCCCCGCCGGGGTCGCTGAACACCTTGTCGCCTTCCTTCACGTATGCGAGACCGTCGTCGAGCAGCGTGAAGACCGTGGGGGCGATCTCCTCACAGAGGCCATCACCGGTGCAGAGGTCCTGGTCGATCCAGACCTTCATGACTCCCTCGAGTGTGTGCGGGGTTCCCTCGGGCGTGTTCCATCAGGTTAGTGGGCCCTCGGGGATTTCTCAAGCCAACGTAGGGGAAATCTACCGGTCATCACATTGCTCAAAACGTGTCACGGACCCGTCGAAACGCCGGTGTAGTGTCCGGGCGAGGCCCCCGGCAGCTACTGGAGGTGATTGCGGTGGCTTCCGAGCACGACCGCCGGCTGGCCGAGTACGAGCGGCAGGTCAGCGAGCTGCAGTCGCAGTTGAAGACGATCGAGGAGGAGGTCGTCGTCCTGCGCCGCCGTCTGCAGGACGCCCCGAAGCGGGTACGGACCCTCGAAGAGCGCGTCCTCGAGACGAAGGGCCAACTGGCGCAGGCGGTCTCGCAGAACGAACGGCTGTCGGCGACGCTGCGTGAGGCGCGCGAACACATCGCCGCGCTGCGGGAAGAGGTCGAGAAGCTCACCATGCCGCCGTCGGCGTACGGCACCTACGTCGGCTCGAACGACGATGGAACCGTCGACATCGTGACGGCCGGCCGCAAGATGCGTGTCTCGGTCCATCCCGAGGTCGATGTCGAGACGATCGAGCGGGGCGCGGAGGTCGCGCTCAACGAGTCACTGAATGTCGTGCTGGCGCGGAGCTCGGACATCTCCGGTGAAGTCGTGGTGCTGAAGGAGATCCTGTCGACAGGCGATCGCGCGCTCGTCATCGGCCGCGCCGACGAAGAGCGCGTGTGCGAGCTGTCTGACGCGCTGATCGGCGTGAAGCTCCGCGCCGGCGACCACGTGCTCATGGATCCGCGCTCGAGTCTCCTGATCGAACGCCTGCCGCGGCCCGAGGTCGAGGAGCTCGTCCTCGAAGAAGTCCCCGACATCACGTACGCGGACGTGGGCGGCCTCGACGACCAGATCGACGAGATCAAGGACGCGGTGGAGCTGCCGTACCTGTACGCGGAGATGTTCCAGGAGCACCAGCTGCAGCCGCCGAAGGGCATCCTGCTGTACGGGCCTCCTGGTTGCGGCAAGACACTCATCGCCAAGGCGGTGGCGAACTCTCTCGCTCACCGCGTCGCGGAGAAGACCGGCGACGCGGAGGCGCGCAGCTACTTCCTCAACATCAAGGGCCCCGAGCTCCTCAACAAGTACGTCGGCGAGACCGAGCGCCAGATCCGTTTGATCTTCCAGCGTGCGCGCGAGAAGTCCGAAGAGGGGAACCCCGTCATCGTGTTCTTCGACGAGATGGACTCGTTGTTCCGGACGCGCGGCAGCGGGATCTCCTCCGACATCGAGAGCACGATCGTGCCCCAGCTCTTGGCCGAGATCGACGGGGTCGAGAGCCTGAAGAACGTGATCGTCATCGGCGCCTCCAACCGCGAAGACCTGATCGACCCGGCGATCCTGCGGCCCGGCCGACTCGACGTGAAGATCAAGATCGAGCGACCCGACGAGGAGAGCGCGCGTCAGATCTTCGGTCGTTACCTCACCGCCGAGCTGCCGATCGCCGATGAGGAGACGTCGCGAAACGGGGAACCGGCCACGGCGGTCGCCGCGATGATCTCCGATGCAGTCGCGTACATGTACGCCGCCGACGACACCAACCGCTTCCTCGAAGTGACCTACCAGAACGGCGACAAGGAAGTCCTCTACTTCAAGGACTTCGCGTCGGGCGCGATGATCGAGAACATGGTGCGGCGTGCGAAGAAGCTGTCGATCAAGCGACAGATCGAAGGCGGGGCGAAGGGAATCAGCACCCAGGACCTGCGCGACTCCGTCCGGCAGGAGTTCCGCGAGCACGAAGACCTCCCGAACACGACCAACCCCGACGACTGGGCGAAGATCTCCGGCAAGAAGGGCGAGCGCATCGTGTTCGTGCGCACGTTGATGTCCGACGGCGAGGAAGCGCACGGCGGCCGCCAGATCGAGCGCGTCACGACCGGGCAATACCTCTAACCACAGGTATGACCCCACAGCGCCAGTAGGCTTGGCCCCTGTATGGCCATCCCAAAGGTGTGCGGGATCGAGACGGAGTACGGCGTCGTGCTCCGCGGCGCGGCCGACCCGAACCCGGTGCTCGCGTCGTCCATGCTCATCAACGGCTACGTCGAGGGCCACCGGATCGGTTGGGACTTCGAGGACGAGTCACCAGGTCGCGACGCCCGCGGGTTCGCGCGCGACGGCGCGATGCCACCGGAGATCGAGACGCATCTCGTCAACACCGTGCTCACGAACGGCGCTCGGTACTACGTAGACCATGCGCACCCCGAGTACTCGACTCCCGAGTGTGCGAACGCCCTGGAGGTCGTCGTGGCCGACAAGGCGGGCGAACGGATCCTCGCCCGCTCCATGCAGGCTGCCGCCCGCCTGGTCGGTGCGGGCCAGGAGATCATCGTCTACAAGAACAACTCGGACAGCAAGGGCAACTCCTACGGCACGCACGAGAATTATCTCGTTGACCGCGCGGTCCCGTTCGCGTCGCTCGTTCGGCATCTCTTGCCGTGGTTCGTCAGCCGCCAGGTCTTCACTGGCGCCGGCAAGGTCGGCACCGAGAACGGAGCGTCACCCGTCGATTATCAGATGAGTCAGCGCGCCGACTTCTTCGAAGAGGAGGTCGGCCTCGAGACCACGCTGAAGCGCCCGATCGTCAACACGCGTGACGAGCCGCATGCCGATCCTCAGCGATACCGGCGGCTGCACGTGATCGTCGGCGACGCGAACCTCTGCGAGGTTGCGACGTTCCTGAAGCTCGGAACGACGGCGATCGTGTTGGCGATGATCGAAGACGACTTCATCACGAAGGATCTCTCGATCATCGGCCCGGTCGCGGCCATGCGCGTCGTGTCGCACGACCCGACGTGTCGGGCAACCCTCGAGCTGCTCGACGGCGGCCGACTCACCGCGGTGGAGCTGCAGTGGGAGTTCCTCCGCCTCGCGCAGAAGTACGCGGACGAGTTCGGGCTCGAGGCGTGCGGCGGTGAGGAGATTGGCGGGAACGTGCTCACCCGCTGGGAATCGGTCCTCACCGAACTCGAGCGCGACCCGCTCGCGCTCGACGGCCAGATCGACTGGGTGACCAAGTGGGCGCTCCTGCGGGCCTACGTCGACCGCGACGGCCTCGCGTGGTCCGACCCCAAGCTGTCGCTGCTCGACCTCCAGTACCACGATGTCCGGCCGGACCGCTCGCTCTACGAGCGGCTGGTGCGCGCGGGCAAGGTCGAGCGCCTGGTGGAGGAGGAGCAGGTCAGAGCCGCGATGACCGAGCCTCCGGCCTCGACCCGTGCCTATTTCCGCGGCGAGTGCCTCGCGCGATGGCCTGATGCGGTGGTGGCGGCGAACTGGGACAGCGTGATCCTCGACGTAGGCTCGGATCCGTTGCGGCGGATTCCGATGATGGAGCCGCTACGAGGAACGAAGGCGCACGTGGCGCCGTTGTTCGCCGAGGTGGCGACCCCCGGCGAGCTGGTCGCCCGACTGCAGGAGTGAGCGAGAGGGAGTTGCGGGATGCCAGAGCGTGAGCGCAAGCAGCGACCCGCTCCGAAGGAGCGGGTCGAGGAAGAAGTCGACGTCGCCGCACCGGCGAAGCAGGGCGAGGAGCTGAAGGAAGAGCTCGACGACCTCCTCGACGAGATCGACTCCGTGCTCGAGGCAAACGCCGAGGAGTTCGTGAAGAGCTATGTACAAAAAGGGGGGGAGTGATTCCTTATGTCCGATTAGGCGGAGCCGGTCGGATACCGTGGAGCAGTGGATCAGCCGCTGTTCGATCCTCCTCCTGTCACAAAGCGATGCCGCGATTGTGGTGAACGCAAGCCTCTCGACGAGTTTCCCCGCAACAAGAACTCAAGCGACGGTCGCCGCACCTACTGCAAGCCATGTCACAACGCGCGCGGCCGAGAGACGCTAGAACGCCTCTACGGCAACAGCAGGCACTACCACCTGAAGCGACGCTACGGAATCAGCGCCAAGGAGTTCGACGAGCTGGTCGCAACGCAGGGTGGCGGGTGTGCCATCTGCGGGAAGGAAGAGCCTGAGCACGTCGACCACGACCATCTCACCGGCGAGGTGCGCGGCGTTCTCTGTTTCAACTGCAACGGCGGACTCGGGCAGTTCCGCGATTCGACCGACTTCCTTCGCAGCGCCGCCACGTATCTCGAGCAGCGCGGTGCCGACATTCGTGAGCAACGTGCTCTCGCGGTGAAGCGGGCGGGAGAGCTGCAGAGAACGCCCGTATAGGCTCGGCTCGATGTTCGACTCCACTCCTCCGCCGTACGGGCCGTGGCGAGGGCCGGGGTCGTCGTTCGTGGACCTGCTGCGCGAGGTCGCGCCGCAGGGTCTCCCCGGCGCAGGGCTCGAGACGCAGGCGACGGTGCCGGTGCAGGTGGCCCACGGCACGACCGTGCTCGCCATCCGCTACGACGTCGGCGTCGTCATGGCGGGCGACCGCCGCGCCACGATGGGCTACACGATCGCGAACCGCCGCGTCGAGAAGGTGTTTCCGGCAGACGAGTTCTCGGGCGTCGCGATCGCGGGTGCGGCGGGGCCGGCCGTCGAGCTCGTCAAGCTGTTCCAGGTGCAGCTCGAGCACTACGAGAAGATCGAAGGGGAGCTCCTGTCGCTCGAGGGCAAGGCGAACCAGCTCGGTCAGCTCGTGCGCGCCAATCTCCCTGCGGCGATGCAGGGATTCGTGGTGGTCCCGCTGTTCGCCGGCTACGACGAACGACGCGGCCGCGGCCGTGTCTTCAGCTACGACGTCAGCGGCGGCAAGTACGAGGAGTCCGACTTCCAGACGAACGGGTCCGGGGGCGTGCATGCGCGCAACTGGATCAAAGCCCTCTGGCGGGAGAGCATGAGCCGCGACGAGGTGATCGACCTCTCGCTCCGGGCGCTCTTCGCCGCCGCCGACGAAGACGTGGCCACTGGTGGTCCCGACCCCATCCGCCAGATCTTCCCCACGGTCGCGGCCATCTCCGAAGCCGGGTTCGAGGCCGTCCCCGAGGACGTGGTCGCGGCGCGGGGCGAAGAGCTGCTCGGCGGGCGCGAAGAAGGCAGGGGGTTGTGAGCGTCCCGTTCTATGTCCCGCCCGAGCAGATGATCAAGGACAAGGCCGACTACGCGCGAAAGAACATCGCGAAGGGCCGCGACCTCATTGCGTGCAGTACCGATGAAGGCATCGTCATCGTCACCGAGAATCAGTTCCGCACGCTCTACAAGATCAGCGAGATCTACGACCGCATCGCGTTTGGTGGTGTCGGCAAGTACAACGAGTTCGAGAACCTGCGGGTGCTCGGCGTGCGCCAGGCCGACCTCAAGGGATATCAGTTCGCACGAGAAGACGTGAACGCACGCGCGCTCGCGAACGCTTACGGCCAGACACTCGGCCAGGTGTTCACGCACGAGATGAAGCCGTACGAGGTCGAGATCCTGCTGGCCGAGGTGGGGACGACGTCAGCAGAAGACAAGCTGTACCACATCACCTACGACGGCACGGTCATGGACGAACAGGGGTGCACGGTGCTCGGCGGGCGCGCCGAGACGATCGCGGAGGCGCTCGGCACCCGCTACCAGAGCGGCATGAACGCGCACGACGCGATCAGGATGTGCGTCGATCTCCTCGGCGGGCCCGAAGGGACCCTCGGCCCCGATCAGCTCGAAGTGGCCATGCTCGACCGCACGCGACTCCGCCGCGCCTTCCGGCGGATCGAAGGTGGGGAGCTCTCCGGAATCCTCGCCGCTCCGGCTACCAGTTCCTGACATACAGCCCGAGCAGCGGTCCGAGCACGGCGACGATGAGCAGCGTGAGCGCGACCCACCACGGCCACCGCACCC
>JBKPCV010000097.1:0-10830 GCA_046727575.1 Actinomycetota bacterium | reverse complement strand
GGTGACGTTCGTCGTGACACGGACAGCGCCGACGTGCTCGTGCACGCGGTGTCGCACCGCGGTGTGCCCCGAACACGGGCAGGAACACCAAGGAGGAGGAACCGAGATGCCAGAGCGCCACGCATCTGCCCATGAGCTACGTCAACTACCGCCGTTCGCTCACCTCTCGAAGCAGGAGCTCCGCTGCCTCGAGCGGCTCCGGACCAATATCCCGGTGCCGCCGGGCAAGGTCTTGGCTCGGCAGGGGCACCTATGCCTGGAGTTCGGGATCGTGATCGAGGGCACGGCACTGGTGACCCGCGACGGGCACGAGATCGCCCTCCTCGAGTCTGGACAGCACTTCGGTGAGATCGCGATCGTTCGTGCCGTCCCCAACCCGGTGACGATCGTGGCCTGCACTGCCGTGACACTGGAGGTCATGAGCGTTCGGGAGTTCCGCTCGGCGTACGCGACGATGCCTGCGCTACGAGACCACATCGATAACCAGATCGATCGCCGGATCGCGACGTGGCTGGGTCCGAGGCCATCCGTTCCCGCGGCCCAGCGGGTCCGGACTCTCCTGCCTGCGCACGAGGTGGGCTACACCCTGGCGTCATGATGGTTCGCAGGATTGTGGGCGCAAAGCCCGCGAAGCCGACTTCTGCCGAGAGCTCTCCACCAACGACCGCGAGCGACTCATCACACTCCTCACATCACTCGCCGACCAACACTCCCCCGCTTCCAACGTTCATGCGGCACTCACCGAAGCGCAGCCACTTCCCGATGGCCCGCGCAACACGTGAGCGCCACGGTCGGCCCAGGGACCGTGCAGGAGTTGTGCAGCTGTGATGCGGAGCCGAGCGAGCGCGCCGTACCGTCGAACCACCCCCCGTATCGGACAGGAGCAGCGCACGGCCGTGACCACACACGATCGACACCCTGCGGCGAAAAGGATGCTGCAACGGCTGGCCGCGTGGTGCTACCGACGACGCCGGCGCGTGCTCGTCCTGTGGATCGTGGCGCTGATCGCCGTCGGCGCCATCGGCTCGAGCGTGGGATCGACGTTCTCGCAGGGGCTCTCGCTCTCGGGCACCGAGTCGCAACGCGCGGCCGACCTCCTGCAGTCGCGCTTCCCCGCCCGGGCGGGTGACGAGGGCCAGATCGTGTTCGCGCACCCTGGCGGCGTGCAGGACGCCGCGGTGCAGACGCGGATGGAAGCGCTCTTCCGTGACGTCGCCGCGGTGCCCGGCGTAACTGCCGTCACCAGCCCCTACAGCGCCGACGGCGCCCAGCAGGTCTCCCGCGACGGCGACGTCGCGTACGCGATCGTGCAGTTCGACCGGGTCGCGCCGAAGATCCCCGACTCCACCATCGAACGGATCCGCACGCTCGCCGACGGAGCCGTTGGCGGGGGCGTGCACGTCGCGCTCGGTGGCCGCATGTTCCAGGAATTCAGCGGCGTGGGCCCGGCGGAGCTGATCGGCATCCTCGCCGCCATCGTTATCCTGCTGGTCGCGTTCGGGTCCCTGCTCGCGATGGGCCTCCCGATCCTGATCGCCCTCTTCGGCATCGGAATCGGACTCGGGTTCGTCGAACTGCTGAGCCACGTCATCGCGACGCCCGACTTCGCGACGCAGCTGGCGTCGATGATCGGCATCGGCGTCGGCATCGACTACGCGCTCCTCATCGTCACCCGGTACCGCCAGGGCCTGGGCGAGGGGCTCGACCCCGAGCACGCGGTCGTGCGCGCGATCGACACCGCCGGCCGGGCCGTGGTGTTCGCCGGTTGCACCGTGTTCATCTCACTGCTCGGCCTCTTCCTGATGGGCGTCGACTTCGTGAACGGCATGGCGGTCGGCACCTCGTTCACGGTCGGGATCGTGATGCTGGCGTCCATCACGCTGCTCCCCGCGATCCTCGGCTTCGCGGGCCGCACGATCGACCGCTTCTCGGTCCGCCGCACCCGGGTCGAGAAGCCGCGCGAGCAGAGCCTGTGGTTCCGGTGGAGCCGCGTCGTGCAGCGGCGCCCGTGGCCGGCGTTCGCGGGCGGCCTCGTGATCCTGGTCGTGCTGGCGATCCCGTTGCTGTCGATGCGGCTCGCGTTCCCCGACGCGGGCGGCAACCCGACCACCGACACCACCCGCCAGGCCTACGACCTCGTCGCCGACGGCTTCGGCGCAGGGTTCAACGGGCCGCTGATCCTGGCCGCCGAGTTCCCCAAGGGCGCCGACACCCGGCCGCTCGACGCGCTCGTCGCACAACTGCGGTCCATGCCCGACGTCGCCGCGGTGACCGCGCCCACGCTCAGCCCGTCGGGCGACGCTGCCGTGATCCGGGTGATCCCGGCCAGCTCGCCGCAGTCGGTCAGCACGACCGACCTGGTCGACACGCTCCGCGACGACGTGATCCCCGCGTCGGTCGCCGGCAGCGACGTGCAGGTCCACGTCGGCGGACTCACTGCGTCGAGCATCGACGTGTCCGATCGCCTGGCCTCACGGCTGCCGATCTTCATCGGCGCGGTCCTGGTGTTGAGCTTCCTCCTGCTCATGGCGGTGTTCCGCAGCCTGCTCGTTCCGCTCAAGGCCGTCATCATGAACCTCCTCTCCATCGGGGCGGCCTACGGGGTCGTCGTCGCGGTGTTCGAGTGGGGCTGGCTCAGCGGCGTGCTGGGCGTCGAACAGACCGGTCCCATCGCGCCGTTCGTCCCGATGATGATGTTCGCCATCCTCTTCGGGCTCTCCATGGACTACGAGGTCTTCCTGCTCTCGCGGATCCGGGAGGAGTACGACCGCACCGGTGACAATGCGGTGGCGGTGGCCGACGGACTCGCCTCGACCGCGCGGGTCATCACCGCCGCGGCCCTCATCATGGTGACGGTCTTCGGGAGCTTCGTCCTCGGCGACGCCACGACGATCAAGCTCTTCGGCCTCGGGCTCGCCACCGCCATCCTGGTCGACGCCACCGTCGTCCGCATGGTGCTGGTGCCGGCGACGATGGAACTGCTCGGCGACCGCAACTGGTGGTTCCCGGCCTGGCTCGACCGCATCATCCCGCGCCTGCACGTCGAAGCGGGCCCCGACGTCGACGCCGAGCTCGCCCGGCTCACCGAGGAGGAAAGCGTCACGATCGCCAGCCCCTGAATTCGCGGGCGGGGGTTACCGCGACCCACGATGGGAGCAACCGAGCAGCCGACCGCGACCGAAGCTCGGCCGATGGCCGTCGTCCGCTACCGCCGGGCGAGTCGATGATCTCGGTCGGCCGCGACACCTCCCGCCTTCAGCCAACCATCAGATCGGAGCCGCCGTGACCGCATCCCCTGCACTCGACCACATAGCCCTGACAGTGCCGAACCTCGACGACCAAGTCGAACGGCTGACCACCGCCTTCGGCATGGTCGCTCAGTTCCGTTCAGAGTACTTTGCTGTGGTCGTTGACCCCGGCTCCGATTTCAAGCTGGAGCTGAGCACGTCTGACGATGGCGAAGTTCACCTGCGCCATCTGGGGTTTCGTAGCGACGATGTCGACGCGGCGCACGCAAGCCTTGTCGCAGCGGGCATGGAGACCAGTGCGGCACCGCATCGACAGGATTTCGCGAGGATGTACACGTCGTTTCTGAAGCAGCCCGGCGGCGTGGAAGTCCAGCTCGTGAAGTACGACTGACACGCACGAGCGAGCTTTCGTACCACTCGACCAACAGTTTCGACCTGCACTTCTGCGGGTTCGAGCTCGTCACCGGCGGACACCGGTTGCACCGCAAGGACTACGTGACTGCCCTCGAGGGAAGCGACATGCGCCGTTCGAGGGTTATCTCGGGGCGTTCCCCACGCCATGCCGCGCCACGGCGGCTTCGCCATCGGGCTCGAGCGGTGGGTGGTGCGGCTGGCCGGCGCGACGAACGCGAGAGAGGTGACGCCGTTCCCGCGGGACCTCCATCGCCTGACGCCGCAACCAGCCTACGAGCAAGAGTGCGACGGAACGACGGTTCTGGAGCCAGGGCGGGCCGTGCTGCGGCGGATGTTTCTTTACCCGTCGGGCGTGACCGTTGTGGCGTGTGCTGCTTTACTCTGCGCGAGGGCGGCCGACAGTTGGAGGATCTCCTTGGCGGAGTTGCCCTCGGGCACGGTGACGTTCCTCTTCACCGACCTCGAAGTGTCCACGCGGCTATGGGAGCACGAGCCGGACGCGATGAAGCAGGGCTTGGCGCGCCACGACGCGATTTTGCGCGATGCGGTCGCGGCCTGCGGCGGTCAGGTCGTGAAGGGGACGGGCGACGGTGTGCACGCGGTGTTCGCGACCGCCGATGCCGCCGTCGCGGCGGCGATCGATGCACAGTTGGTATTGAGCTCTGAGCCGTGGCCGGTCAGCGAACCGTTACGTGTGCGGATGGGCGTCCACACCGGTGTGGCGGAGCTGCGGGAGGATGACTACTTCGGTTCGTCGGTGAATCGTGCGGCGCGCCTGATGGCGATCGCGCACGGAGGCCAAATCGTGATTTCGCACGCGACTGAGGAACTGGTCTGCGAGGCGCTTCCAGATGGCATCGAGCTGCTGGATCTGGGCGAACACCGGTTACGCGACCTGTCGCGGCCGGAGCGGGTGTTTCAGGCGACGGCCCCTGGCATGCAGGCGAGGTTCGCGCCGCTTCGGACGGAGCACGCGTATCCGGGCAACCTTCCGCCGCCGACTACCTCGTTTGTGGGCCGGGAGGCCGAAGTTGTCGCGGTCGGCGAGGCCCTGGCCGAGACGCGCATCGTCACCCTGACGGGGGTGGGCGGCGTCGGGAAGACGCGCTTGGCGTTGCAAGTCGCCGCGGAGTTCGTCTCGCGTTTTCCGGGTGGCGTGTGGCTGTGTGAGCTCGCGGCAGCGGCCGATGAGGATGCGATGGTGCACGTGATCGCCGCGGCACTGGGTGTAAGTCCTCGTCACGACATGCCGCTGGATGTCGCGGTGGTGGAGTTCCTTCGGGACCAGCACCTGCTGATCGTGTTGGACAACTGCGAGCACTTGCTCGACGCGGCGGGCCGGCAGACGGAAGCGATCTTGCGGTCATGCCGGCACGTCCGTGTGCTTGCGACGAGCCGGGAAGGTCTGGGGGTCAGTGGTGAGCGGATCCTGGCGGTGCGGTCGTTGCGGACACCGCGTCCTGAGGAGCCGCCGGAGGTGGTTGCGGCGTCAGAGGCCGCGCGGCTGTTCGCCATGCGAGCGGAGGCGGTGCGGGCCGGGTTTGTGATCGGACCGGCGAATGCGGGCGCGGTGGCGGAGATCTGTCGGCGTCTCGATGGCGTGCCGCTTGCCATCGAGCTTGCCGCCGCTCGGGTGGCGGCGATGACGCCGACGGAAATCGCCCGTCGTCTTGATGAGCGCTTTCGGCTGTTGGCAGGCGCGCGTCGTAGGGCGGTGGAGCGTCACCAGACGCTTCGCGCAACCGTCGACTGGTCTCACTCACTGCTCGATGATTCCGAGCGGATGGTCTTTGAGCGTTTGGGGGTGTTCGTCGGCAGCTTTGACGCCACGGCTGCGATCGCGGTGGCGGGCGCCGAGGGCATCGAGTCCTGGGATGTGCTCGACGCGCTTGGCGGTCTGGTCGCCAAGTCGATGCTGCAGTGCGAGGACGCCGAGACGGGCGTCACCCGATACGTGCTGCTCGACACGTTGCGCGCCTATGCGCGGGAGCGGCTCGAGGAGGCCGGTGCGATTGACACGTGGCGCAGACGGCACGCCGAGCACTACGCGACGGCTGCGGAGCGCGTCGCCGAGGAGTTGCTGACGTCGGCGCCATGGACGGCGGTGTTCGAGTTCCGAACCGACGTCGAGAACTTTCGGGCCGCCGTCGACTGGGCCATTGACTCTGAGGACCGCGCCGACCTCGAGTTGGCCGTCAGGATCGTCGCTGCGTTGGGTGCCCGTGTGATTCTGTACGCGTCGTGGGCGGACCGGGTCTTGAGTCGAGCCAGTGACGCGTCCCCCGATCAGCGGGCCGCGCTCCTCGTCGCAGCGGCCATCAGCGCGCGCAACCGAGCCGCTTCGGCCGAATCCGTCGCACTGGCCCGCGCCGCTATCGCCGCAGCTCCACACGACAACGTCACGTTCATGTTCGCCCATTCGATACTCGCGCTCGGCGAAGCGAGCCGCGGTCGCATATCAGACGGACTGTCGGTTCTCGAGGAGGCGCTCTCCGGGCTTCGTTCGAGAGGCGGCAACCTCGTCGCGGAGGCTGGGCTCGAGTCCGCCACAGCTCGACTCCTAGCGCTCCGCGGTGATCCCGCGGCCCGGCAGCACATCGAAGAGGCCGTGCGCGCCGCACGGTCAAGCGGCACCCCGGTCTCGATCACCAACACGCTGAGCACCTACGCCACGATCCTCGCGCCGGACGATCCCAACGCGGCCCTCAAAGCCGCGAACGAATCCGTCGAGATCGGCGTGGGCGCGAATCTGCGTCCCGCAATCGCACTCAGGACACTGCTCCGAGTCCGCGCCGGCGAGCCCGCGGGGGCATTGCACGAGCTGCGAGAAGCGCTTGACTACCCGTCCCAGCGCAGCTACTGGAATAGCACCTACGAGGTGTTGGCGCGCGCGGTGCGCGCAGTCGAGGCGCTCGGCGACGCGACCGCGGCGGCAGAGCTAGAAGCCTGCGCGCAGGCTGGACCGTTCGCAGCGCAGAACCTCTTTCCACTTGGTGAGCGCGAGGACCAAGCGCAAACGACTGCGAGGATCCGCGCCGCGATCGGCGACGCCACCTACGACGCCATCATTGCCGATGCTGCTGCCCTGGGGCCCGACGCTGTTGTCGAGCGCGCCTTGGCAATACTCGACCGGCTCATCGATCAGACCGGCGACTACCGCTACCTCTAACCGAAGACGCGCACAGAAGCGCGCCCAGAACGGCAGTTCTCGCGCCGAGCAGCAACGCGCTTGGCTCGGCGAAGACTTCGGATCTGTTCGTCGTCCACGAAACCAAGAGATTCCTGGCTCGGAAGCCGCAGGTCGCGTTTGTACGTGAACGAGTCGACGTTGCTGCCGGGGCTGAACCCTTCGCGCCTGCGGTGACCATCAATGAGCGCTTCCCGGAGACGCTCGCCCGGATGCTGCGCGCGCACGGCGTCAGCGACACGTCCATCGAGCGGGAGATGACGGAGATGAACCAACGCGCGTTAGCTCCGACGAGGAACCGCAGCGTCATTGGGATGATGAACGACTTCGCCCGGGCTCGGCAGTATCTCCCGCGAATCCAGAGGTGCCGAGGATCTCGTGGCGCTGTCGTTCTGGCTCGCCCAGACGCCCTGCGGACCGTTCGATGGCCGTCACGGAAGCCGCGATCGCAAGCTGCAAGCGCTCGCCGCGCGCCAGCAGGGTTGGTAGCTGATCCGAGGACGCGCGAAAGCCTTCGTGACCACCGCATGCATCCAGGCCCATAGGCCGACCAGCGCGAAAAGTGCGGTTCTGCGTTGTCGCTAAGCGAGTGATCGCGTGTTCTCGCGCCCGTTATAGCGCGCGAGTTCGAATGCCCAGCGAACTTCTTTGCTTGTCAAGGGGAGCCAGGGAGCTAGGTGATGTTCGCGTCGGCGTGGGTGGACCCGTCGACGGGCACGCTGGCGGGAGTGGGGTGTGGAGGGCTCAACTTCTCGAAACCGAATCGTGCACTGGTCCACTTGGCTCGACTCGTTGATCGATCCCCGTCTGGGCTCGTCGCGTCCTCAGCGTCGAAGCCCATGCCGGGAGTTCGGGCGCTGGCGAACGATCGACGGGGAGCGCTCCGGTTGGGCCTGCCAAACTGTCGTGAGTGGGAGATGTGGTGTTCGCGAGGCGTGACGACACACACATCGCGTACCGACTGCTCGATGGGCCCGAGGGCCTCGAGCTCGTGATGGTGTCGGGTTTCAACTTCCCGATCGAGATGCTGCCCGAGGACCCCATTTGTGCGCGGCTGCTCGAGGGACTGAGCTCGATCGGGCGGCTCGTGATCTTCGACCGGCGCGGCATCGGGCTTTCGGACCCAATCGTCGACTGGGATCGGCCGTTGGTCGACCAGTGGAGCGACGACCTGGCGACGGTGATCGACGCGGCCGGTCTTGCCCGCCCCGCCATCTTCGCGTGGGACATCTTCGGAATCGCGCGCCGGTTCGTGATCCGCTTTCCCGGCGTGTGCGACCGCCTGGTGCTGCTGGGGCCGGTGCCGTCACCGAGCCGTGAGGGCGACGAGTGGCACGACGCGTTCTGGCAGGACATGCGCAGGGTGACTGCCGGCGAAGGTGACCTGATCGGACGGTCGTTCCCCACCCGCTCACGAGATCCGGCGTTCCGCGTCTGGCTCGACCGCGCGGGCCGCGCCGGGGCGAGCCCGGCGACCGCGGCCCGGATGATCGAGGCGAACTACGAGCAGTTGCGCGCGGTGCCGATCGACCACCGCCTGGTGCGGGTCCCCACACTGGTGCTGCGCCGACCGCGCAACCTCACGCGACCGCCCGGCACGGTGCAGCGGGTCGCTGACTTGATCGAGGGTTCACAGCTCGTCGACCTGCCCGGCGACGACGACCTCGCGATCGGCGCCGACGTCGACGCCCTGATCGCTGAGATCGCCCGCTTCCTCACGGGCGAAGCGCACGTCCCTCCCCCGAGCCGCACCCTCTGCGCCATCCTCTTCACCGATCTCGTGTCATCCACCGAGCGCGCGGCCGCGGTCGGCGACGAGCAGTGGAAGGCGCTCCTGAACCGCCACGACGACGTGGCACGCACGATGGTGAGCCGGGCCGCGGGCCGCGTCGTCAAGACGACCGGCGATGGCGTGCTCGCGGCGTTGCCGTCGGCCACCGCCGCCCTAGAAGCGGCCGACCGGATCCGCCACGCGCTGGCGAGCGAAGGCCTCGAGGTACGCATCGGCATCCACGTCGCCGAGATCGAAACCAGAGGCGACGACATTGCCGGACTCGGCGTGCACACGGCGGCACGGATCATGAGCGCGGCCGCACCCGGCGAGATCCTGGTCTCGACGACCGTCGCGGCAGTCGCGGCCGGCCGACAACTCGACTTCGCATCACGCGGACACCACACATTGAGGGGCATACCTGGCGAGTGGGAGCTCCTCGCAGCAACCCGAGTAGGAAAGGCTTCGGTCTGAGGCAGCGGGGCCCAACGGTGCGACGCTCGGCCGGGGTTCTCGTCCCGACAACTTCGGTCGCCGGCAGCAGCACTACTCGCCCGCGTCCAAGTCCGCTACCCCAATGTCCCCATCGTGTTCTGCGACACCAAACCACTCGCCGAAGAATGGACGTTCCGATTCCAATGAGTCGTTGTCAAGGGCGGCCGACAGGCCGTCCCGCAGGGACCGAAGCAAAGCGCAGGCCCTTGACGACGACGGGCCCACCCAAACACAGAATGAACAACGCCCGCCCGCCACGGCGGGCCTACAAGACAAGCGCGCCGCACGAAGTGCGGCTCATCTGACCCCATTCGGGACGCGCGATCTGAGCGCCACGGACCGGCGCTTCGGGGGTGGCGCGCGGAGCATGTCCGCTCGTTCTGGGCGCGCGTTCGGACTGTCGGGTCGCGAGATCGGCCTAGCGAGGCCGCGCCGAACGACCGACTAAGGAGCCGCGAGCGCTGGAACAGAGCCATCGGGATGTCGGTCGAAGTGCGCGCTACTTGGGCGTTCCGATGATCGAGCGGTGTGGGTGAGCACGTCGATGATCTCGGGATCGCCCGCGGCGTGGATGAGCCCGTGCTCGTCGGCTCGGTAGTTGTTCGTCAGCAACCGCCACGCTTGTTCTACAGCCAGGCCCACTCGGACGACACCACCCCTCACCGAGCGGATCAAAGACCTACGACGAGCCGTCCGATCGAAGACGCCACATGTAGTCGTGCTCTGGACTCGTGATGCTGATCTCGATGAGGGACCCTTTCCGGCCGGTGGAGGGGACCAAACGGGTAGGGGTAAGTCCAGCGGAGAGTGTCGAGCACTGGCGTTGCAAGGTCGTCCCGAAGATCGCTCGTTCGACCGGCGGCTTCAAGGACCTCCTGTCGATGGATCCACCGTTCAGAAAGCTCGCGACCATGGTCGAGCCAGACGGGGACCGGATCAGGGCCAGCCCACCAGACATGCGCCCTGACGGCAGAAGGATCCTGTGTTGCGATGAGACTGACGATCTGGCCGTTAGTCCACGCGAGCAACTCGGTCACGAGGCGAGGGCTGAGCCTCCGAGCAGCATGGATCCATTCCATCTGCAGATCATCGAGCCACTCGATGAACCCGGACTCATCGACGTCGGCCGGCGCGGGAGTGCCGCGAGGCTCGTCTCGTTGCCACGACAGCAGACTGAAATCAGTACCAACGAGGTGGACCGCGAGGCCAAGCACATCCCAGCCTGGACATGCGGTCGGACGGCGCCAATCCGCCGGCTGGAGGGCTCGGCAGGACCTCGAGCAGCCGCGCTCGTTCAACGCGAAATAGCGGAGCGAACTACCTCGGCGCCGTCGTCGGTATTGACATGTCGACAGTCTTGCTCGCCCACCACCTCGCAGCGCGCCCGAAGTAGCCGGATCCCGAGCACGCCGAGGTGCCGAGCTGCGCTGCTGCGGCTCGAATCGAGACGAGTGTTCTGTTGTCGCGTTCTGTCGCGACCGCGCTCACGCGGAACACTGGCAGTTATGCGGCGGCCTGTAAGGCTCCGAAGCCTCTTCGACGCGGGGCTACCAACCGTGCGCCAACGTCACGCCGGCGCCTCGGTTGGGTTGGTGGAGCGGTGTGTCGCACCGTGGTCCTCGCGATCTGAGGGGGGCAGCTGTTCGGCTGCCGGGCATCCCTGCGCCGACTGGGGGGCGAGCGTGGTGGGTTCCGGCCACGACCAGACGGGTTCG
>JBKPCV010000096.1:0-3685 GCA_046727575.1 Actinomycetota bacterium | reverse complement strand
CACGCGAGGGCATGCATCGCCCATCGACGAACGCGAGCGTCGTCGTGCGCAACGTTGGCGAGAAGATCCGGGCTGGACTAGCCGTCGAGCGATGATCGAGAACCACGCAACAGCCCACCCTGACGGCCGGGTTCTCATGGGATAGACCCCGCTGGAGTGCTCTCGTGGCGGCCGGTCCTTGCGCCGTGAGTTCACGCAGTGCTGCCTTCGCCCGATGCTTGACGCCGAGGTCTTCCACCGGGTCATTGAGGGTTCGGCCGATCATCCCGCGAACCATACGAGCCGCGGGCAACGCACTTCCGGCGATATACGCATTCGGCAGGCGGTTCCTGCCGAACACACACCGCACGCTGAGAACTGCCGCTCGGGCGCGGTGATGTTCTGTCGCGCTGAACACGCTGGCGGCATTCGCGCGGAGGGGGCATTACGCGCTAGTGAGCTGGAACACCGGACGCCAATGTTGCCAGCGAGTCCTGACGCGCGATGGGACGGATCCACGCAGTCCCTTGCACAACATCGTGCGCCGGGCTCGCCGGCCTCGAACACGTCACGATTGTTCATCCGGTCCCTACCGGGAGGGCCGTGGGCGGATCGGATGCGCTGACAGCCGGGCGGCGATCGATCCAAGGGTGTGCGAGCTCCAGGGTGCGGGACACTTGGAGGAGGAGGTCTTCCCGCCACGGTGCAGCGACGATCTGCACGCCTACGGGCAGACCGGTGGGTTCGTCGTGGTGGATGGGGACTGATATAGCCGGTTGGCCGGTCACATTGAATAGCGACGTGAACACTGCCATCGGGTAGCTGTTCATCACGGCCATCAGAGGGTTGTCATCGGTGCCGTCTCGCCAGGCGCCGATGGGTGGCGGGAGGCATGCCATCGTGGGCGTGACGAGGAGGTCGAAGCTGGTGACGAAGGCGTCGACGATGCGCCGCGACAGGTGTTGGGTCCTCCTCACGCCTTCTACGTAGGTCCACGAGTCGATTGCTCGTGCCGCGTCGCGCAGGGCCCGATTGTGGGGCTCGACGCAGTTCGGGTTCGCGAGCGCGATCCCGGCACCGCCGACGTTCCAAATTGTCGTGAACGCCGCGACCAGCTCGTCGGGCGGGGGCAGCGGAAGGTGGGCATCGACGACGTGGTGACCGACCGACTCGAGCGTCCGGAGGGTCGCGTCGACCGCGGCCGCGCACGCCGGATCCACGCGCAGCCCGTCGATCGGAGACTGGGCGAGCACGCCGATCCGCAGCCGGGTCGGTGAGGCCATCGTCGTCGCACTGGCGAAGGAGCGCCGCCGGGTCGGGGGTGACCACCACGCGGCCGGATCATGGCAGGCGAGCACGTCCAGGGCGGCCGCGGTGTCTGCCACCGTGCGGGTGAGGACGCCGCTTGTCGCGAGACCTTCGAGCTCGACGGTCACGTTGGTGACCAGGCCGCGGGTGGGTTTGAGCCCGACGAGGCCGTTGCACGACGCAGGGATGCGGATCGAGCCGCCGCCGTCGACAGCGTGGGCGATGGGCGCCATCCCGGCGGCGACGGCGGCGCCCGCGCCACTCGACGACCCGCCTGGCGTGTGGTCCGGGTCCCACGGGTTTCGGGAGATGCCCAGGGCCTCGCTCTCGGTGAAGGGCACGGTGCCGAACTCGGATGTGGTGGTCTTCCCGAGCAGCACGAACCCCGCGTCCACGAACCGCCGCACGACCGGGTCCGATACTGCGGCCGGCGCTCGGCTCGCGCCGGCAGACCCGTGGGTCGTGGGCCAGCCGGCCACATCGAGGAGGTCCTTGATCGGCAGCGGGATGCCGTGGAACGGCGGGAGGTCCTCGGTCGAGGATGCGCGCACCACCGCATCAGCTGCAGCAGACGCGGCTTTGCGGACGTCGTCGTCGGCCCGGTGACAAAACGCGTTGAGCCGGCCGTCGAGCTGGTCTATCCGGTCGAGGTAACACTCGACCACCTCGACCGGGCTCACCTCCTTGCGGCGCACGGCCGCGGCGAGCTCAAGGGCAGGCGTGAACGGGTCAATCGGGGAACGCATCACGAGCTTCCTTTCTGGTCGGGCTGCAGCCGTCAGCGTCGCCCCGCTTCGTGATCGCGTCTTGGAGGAATGTCGCGCCAAGCGCACCACCGCTGAAGGGTGGCTCGTAATCTGGCGACGTGCGGTCGACTCATGACGCCGCGGCGCTGTGGGACATCGCTGTCCCGGCGCGTCCCGGCCGGCTCCCGGGGGTGAGCATGGCCGGATTCCGCGATCGTGCTACGGACGCCGTCAACCTCAACGTGGTCCCGTACCCAGCTGTCACGGTGGTCATCGACTTCGGCGATGGGCCGCTCCTCGTCGACGACGCAACCGGTTGCGAGCAGCGAGGCAGCGTCGTTGCCGGACTCGCACCCAGCAGCGTTCGAGTGCGAGGCCGGGACATCGAGTGCCTGCAGGTGCGACTGTCGCCGATGGCCGCGCACGCCGTGCTCGGCGCTTCTCGACAGCTGGGCGAAACCGTGGTCCCGCTCGACGACCTCTGGGGCCGCGACGCCACGAGAACCCAGGAGCAACTGCGCGCTGCCGCGTCGTGGGACGACCGGTTCGCCATCGCGGAGGCCGCGCTCGCTCGACGACACAATGCGCGCTGGGCAGTCGACCCTGAGGTCGCCTTCGCCTGGGGGCAGATGATCATCAGCCGAGGGCAGGTTCGGGTCGACCAACTGGCAGCCGAGGTTGGATGGAGCCGCAAACGCCTGTGGTCCCGGTTCCGATCCCAGATCGGCCTCACCCCAAAGCGCGCGGCCGAACTGATCCGCTTCGACCATGCGGCCCACCGCCTCGCCTCCGGCCACAGCCCCGCCCAGGTGGCGGCGGAGAGCGGCTACGCCGACCAATCGCACCTCCATCGGGACGTCAAGGCCTTCGCTGCGGCGACGCCCAGAGCCGTCGCGGTCGCGCCGTGGCTCGCGGTCGACGACGTCGCGTGGGCCGCCCCCGAGTACTTGCGCAAGATGTGACACGGGTCAGCGGTGCCGGCCACGTGGGGGAACATTTCTCCAAGACGCCAGGCAGTTGCGCAGGTGACACTGCGAGCCATGAGTGCGACGACCCCGAGCAACATCATCGACGTGTTCACCCACGGCCTCCACTTCGAGCGGCGTGGAACCGTCCGCGCCGACCAACACCGGATGGCGAACGACGACGACAATGATTGGCGGCTCGCGATCTTCCATGTCGAGACCGACGACGACGTCCACGCCGATCACTGGGAGAAGCACCCGCTCGCAGACGAGGCGGTGTGCTGCCTACACGGCGCGATCCGCCTCTACCTCCGCGCCGCCCAGCCGGACACGCCCGACGACCTCGTCCAACTGCTTCCGGGACAGGCCGCGATCGTGCCCTGCGACCGGTGGCATCGGCTCGAAGTCGACGAACCGACCGACCTCCTAGCCGTCACCACACGCCGCGGCACCAAGCACGAAAAGCGGACGACGAGCTGAGGAAAGACACGTGAAAGACACGTGTAAGTGAACGACCGACACCTGCCCAGTCGTCGGTGAACGATCGACGGTTCGGTGCTTGCTGGGGAAGACCGCCATGACACGCGAAGCACAACATGACGCGGCGATAGCGCGATACCGATCTGCCGTTCCGCGACGCGCTGGAGATACGCGAAGCGGCCCAGAACGCGACGACAGAACACTCAC
>JBKPCV010000095.1:0-7097 GCA_046727575.1 Actinomycetota bacterium | reverse complement strand
ACCCACCACCAGGCCGTCATCGCGCTCGCACGTCGACGCGTCGACGTGCTCCACGCCATGCTCCGCAACCGCGAGCCCTATCGACATCAGGTCGTCATGGCTGCTTGACAAGAGCATTAGGCAGCCTCCTCTCGCTCGCTTGAAGCCGCGCGGGATGCTAACCCCGGGCCGGCGGGGTCCTATGTCGGTGACTGGAGCTCGATCGGCTGGAGTGGACCCCCGGACGGCCGGGTCGAGGTCGCCGGGCTGGTTCGGGATCAGGGCCGCCACATGCCGCGCCGATCCTCGAGGTCGAGGCCGACGGCCATCGTCGTCGCATGCTGGCGCTGCTCGAGCCCGAGCCCCTGTTCATGCTGCTCGCGATCTTTGCTGGTCTCAGCGCCTGGGCGACTTGAGCGAGGCATCGCGCCCCGATGTCGATCTGCGCGGAGCCCGTTCGTGTAGACGGTGAGAGGCCGGCACGCGGCCGGCGAACGGAAGGAGAGTGGATACATGAGGATGCTCCGGGTGATCGAGTTCCTGTCCCTAGACGGCGTGATGCAGGCGCCGGGAGCGCCCGACGAGGACACCGAAGGCGGATTCCGCCACGGCGGCTGGCAGAGGCCGTACGTCGACGAGGTCCTCGGCGCGACCGCCGCCGAGGGCATGGCCGGGACGGACGCCTACCTGTTCGGAAGGAAGACCTACGAGCACATGGCGGCCTACTGGCCGAGGGCCCCCGAGGACGACCCGTACGCGGGGCACCTGAACAGCACGCCGAAGTACGTGGCCTCGAGGACCCTCGAGGTGGTCGAGTGGCGGAACTCGAGGCTGATCCAGGGCGACGTCCCCGGGGAGGTCGCCAAGCTGAAGGGGCAGCCCGGCAAGAACATCGCCGTCCTCGGAAGCGGCGACCTGGTACAGACGCTGATCGAGCACGACCTGGTCGACGAGTACTTCCTGGTCGTGTTCCCGATCGTGCTGGGCAGCGGCAAGCGGTTGTTTCGTCAGGCCGATCAGGCCAGGGCGCTGAGGCTCGTCGACTCCCAACCCACGACGACGGGTGGTGTGATGCTCACGTACCGGCCCACTCGAGCCAAGGAGCTCTGAGGTCAGCCGCCACCGTTGAGGAAGTCGGCGATGATGTCTGCGGTTGTGGACGGGTGCTCGAGCAGGAAGAGGTGACCACCGGCGCAGCGAACCAGGCGAGCGTCGCGAATGCGCGCGGCGAGGATGCGCGCGTTCACGGCCGGGACGATGCGGTCGACATCGCCTGTGAGCACGAGCACCGGCGCGCGGATCTGATGGAGCCACGGCAGGCTCGTCCATCCCGCGGCGGCCGCGAGCTGGCTTGCATATCCCCACGCAGAAGGCGGCCGGGCGCGCCGGGCGTCGACCTGGAGGCGGACCAGCTTCTCGTCGCGGGCGAGATCACGACCGTAGAGAAACGGGGCCGTGAGCCGAAAGCACGCGGGCGAGTGGTAGCGCAACGGGCTGGCGAGCAGGGCGAGGGCGAGCGGGTGGCCGGGGACGCTGCCGAGGCCGCAGGTCGTCGCGGCGAGGACGACACGCCGGACCCGGTGCGGGTTCCGAATCGCGAGCTCCTGTGCGACGGCGCCTCCGAAGGAGACACCGAGGACGTCGACGCATGGGAGTCCGAGCGCGTCGAGAAGGTGCGCGGCGTGACGGGCGAGTCCGGGCATGCGCCGGGGAACCATGCGTGCCGGCGATTCACCCGTACCCGGTGCGTCGTAGGTGAGCGTCTGAAGTCCGCGATCGTTCAGCGCGCGCTCGAGCGGGTCCCACATCTCGATGTTCCCGCCGAACCCCATCATCAGCAGCAGCGGAGCGCCGTCGCCGCGGACCGACACTCGTACGAGGCTGCCATCGACCTTCGCAAAGGTGAGCAGTCGTTTCACTTCTTTCAGAGATGCACGTAGCGTCCGGGGGCGGGCTCGAGCGGCGGGTGGCAATCGCTGCCGAGCTTTGACGGCGCGGGGCGGCGTGCTCCCGAGCGCTCGCCCAGCCACGACAACCAGTGATCCCACCACGATCCGCGGTGCTCGACCGCGTGCTCGCGCCAGACACTCGCCGCCGGGACGCCAACGCGACGGCACGGCGGAGACGTCCAGTACGACGCTTTTCCGTTACCGGGCGGGTTCACGATTGCTTGCACGTGGCCGCTCGATGCGAGGACGAACTCGCTCGCTCCGCCGAGCAGTTGGACGGTCCGGTAGGCGGCGGTCCACGGGATGATGTGGTCGGTGCTCCCCGCGACGACGTAGGCGTCGCACGTCACCGCCGACAGGTCCACCGGAGTGCCGAGCACCTCGAGCGCTCCGGGTTCGACCAGTGCATTGCGCGTGAAGATGTCGAGGAAGTCGGAGTGGAGCGCTGCGGGGAGGCGAGTTGTGTCGACGTTCCAGTAGAGGATGTCGAACGCGGGCGGCTTCTCACCGAGCAGGTAGTTGCTCACCCAGTAGTTCCACACGAGGTCGTTCGGGCGCAGCCACGCGAAGACCCTGCCGAGCTCGCGACCATGGAGCACACCGAGCCTGGCTGAGCGTGCCCTAGCTGCCTCGACCGCGTGCCTCGACGCTAGAGCGCCCACCAACGAGTCCTCGGCCGTGTCGAGCCCTGCCACCATGAACGTGACCGAATGCGCGACCCGTACACCGGCGGCGGCGAGATGGCCGAGGAGAGAGGCGGTGGTCACGCCGCCCGCGCAGATGCCGAGAAGATTTGCGGTGCTGCTGTTCGTGATCGAGCACGCGATGTCGACGGCTTCCCTGCACGCCGCAACGTAGGTATTGAGGTCCCAATCGCGTTGCGACGGAGTGGGATTCCGCCAGCTCAGCGCGAAGTACGGGATACCGTGCGCCACCGTGTGCTCGACGAGGCTACGACCGCGGGCGAGGTCGGTGATGTAGTACTTGTTGATCTGCGGCGGGATCATCACGAGCGGTCGTTCGTATACCTCGCTCGTGGTCGGTGCATACTCAATGAGCTCGAAGACGTCGCTGCGATGCACGACCTGGCCGTGCGTCGTCGCGAGGTTGACACCCACTTCGAAAGGACGCGTGTCGACCATCGACGGCATGCCTCCGTTGTGCCGAACGTCGTGCAGCAGGTTGCGCGTGCCGGCGAGGAGACTGTGGCCACGCGTCTGCCACGCCCTCGCGAGCGCGGCGGGGTTCCCGAGCAACGTGTTCGTGGGCGCAGCAGCCTCCGTGAGGAGGGAGAGTGCGAACCGGGCGCGCGCCCGGCTCATGTGGTCGAGGTCGACATCATCGACGAGCCGCAGCAGCGCGCGTCGTTCGACGAGGTACGCCTGCATCAGCCGCCGATACACGGGGTTGCTGCCCCACGCAGGGTCGCGGAACCGACGGTCGCCGCGGTCGGGAGCTACGTCAGCGCGCCCGAGCGCGACGTCGACCAGCTGACCGGTCGCGCCGAGCGCGCCCCGGATGGCGACAGCCGGTTCGCGTACCACTCGCCGGACGAGCACTCCCAGGGAGTGAGCAGTCTGGGCGCGCGTGAGACCGACGAAGGGATTGGCGCCGAGCACCGGGGGCTCGACCGTCGAATCGCCGCTCGTCGTGTTCGGTGTCGGTGGGGACTGATTCACAGTTGGTCGCTCTCGAGCGCGAGCCACTCGTGCGGTGATGCGGTAACCGCTGCGAGCAGGCCAGCGGACTGTGGGAGCAGCTGCTCGCAATAGAAGCGTGCGGTCACAACTTTGCTGCGGAGGAAGTCCCGCGGTCCCTCCCCTGCGGCGAGACGGCGGGACGCGGCGGCCGCCTGGCAGGCCATCAACCAGCCCCCGGTGACGAGTCCGAACAGCCGGAGATACGGAGTGGCAGCGGCGAGAGCCACGACTGGTTCGACGGGGCGCGTTGCGAGCATCCAGTCGGTAGCGGCGCGCAGTGTCTCCAACGCGTCCAGCACGTCCGCGCGGATCCCGTCGACCTCCTCGCCCACCGCGCCCAGCTCGCCGTCGATCGCGTCGAGCCGGCACAGGAAGTGACGCACGGCGCCTCCGTCGCGGATCGGCAGCTTGCGGGTCACGAGATCGATCGCCTGGATCCCGTTCGTCCCTTCGTAGATCGGACCGATGCGTGCGTCGCGTAGCAGCTGCGCTGCGCCCGTCTCCTCTACATAGCCCATCCCGCCATGGACCTGGAGCGCCAGCGACGTGAGCTCGACGCCGAGGTCAGTGCCCCACGCTTTCGCGACCGGCGTCAACAGCTCGACGAGCTCACGCCGTTCCGCGCGCACCGCGTCGTCGTGATGGTGCTCCGACAGATCGATCGACTCGGCGACGAGGTAGATCAGCGCGCGCAGCGCCTCGACCGACGCTTTGATGGTGAACAGCATCCGGCGCACGTCCGGGTGCTCGATGATCGGCGACGCGCCGGCGTTGTGGCTGCCGAGGACGCGGCCTTGCCGGCGCTCGCTTGCATACGCGATTGCTTGTTGGTACGCGCGCTCGGCGACTGCGAGCCCGTGCACGCCGACCGACAGCCGCGCCTTGTTCATCATCGTGAACATGCAGCGCATGCCCTCATTCGGTTCGCCCACGAGGTAGCCAACCGCGTCGTCGAACGCGAGCACGCACGTAGGGCTCGCGTGGATGCCGAGCTTGTCTTCGATCGAGAGGCACGACACCGCATTGCGCTCGATGAGCGCGCCATCGTCGGAGACCTTCAACTTCGGCACGATGAAGCACGAGATGCCCTTCGTACCCGGTGGCGCATCGGGTATCCGCGCCAGTACGAGATGGACGATGTTGTCGGCCAGGTCGTGTTCGCCGTAGGTGATGAAGATCTTCTGACCGGTGATTCGCCACACGCCGTCGGCCGTGGGCATGGCCGACGTGCGCACGGCACCGACGTCGGAGCCGGCGTCCGGCTCCGTGAGACACATCGTGCCGGCCCACTCGCCGGTCACCATCTTCGGCAACCACGTTGCCTTCTGCACTTCGCTGGCATGTGCGACGAGGAGGTCGACCGCGCCCTGCGTGAGGATCGGGCACAGCGAGAACGCAAGGTTGCCGGCTGCGACGAGCTCCTCCAGCGCGACAAGGGCGAGGCACGGAAAACCGCCACCGCCGTACTCGACCGGAAGCCCGACGCCCGCCCAACCCGCGGCGACGTACTGGCGGTAGGCCGCACGGAAGCCGTCCGGGGTGACAACCGACCCGTCGTCGCGGCGACGGCTGTGTTTGCGGTCGCCAATTGCGTTGAGTGGCGCAATGACGTTGCGGACGAAGCGGCCGCACTCGGCGAGCGCCTCTTCGACTGATTCCGAGTCGGCGTGTTCGAAGCAGGGCAGCGTCGCGACGTCGTCGAGGCTGGTGATCTCGTCGAGCACGAACCGAATGTCGTCGAGGGGTGGCTCGTAATTCCGGGCAGACAGCACGTGACGAGGATGGCGGAGCGTCGCGAATCTCGGTAGCTGCGTCTGCATGCCTCCATCAGGAGACCCCCTGGTGGGAACCCCCGGATGCGGCTACCGGCGACGTTGTGAACGGCGCACGCTCGTCGCATGTTGTCCGTGCGAGGCGCGTCCGTGACGTACGGCGGGGGCGCGATCCGTGCGCTCCGCGACGTGAGCTTCGAGGTGCCGACCGCCGGAGTCGTCGCGGTGCTCGGCAGCAACGGCGCAGGCAAGACCACGCTGCTCCGCGCGCTCTCCGGCAATCTCGCCAGCTTTGGAGGCCGTCTCGACTCGGGTCGTATCGAGTGCGACGGCACCTCGCTCACGGGCCGCTCCGCCACCGCCATCGTGCGCAGCGGTGTGGTGCAGGTGCCCGAGGGCCGCCGGATCTTCGGGCGCCTCACGGTCGAGGAGAACATCCGCATCGGGGGCTTCACGCGCGGTGACCGCGCTGCGAAGTCAGCGACACGCGCGCGCGTCCTCGAGCTCTTTCCGGCGCTCACACCGAAGCTTCACCAGAAGGCCGGCCTCCTGTCCGGTGGCGAGCAGCAGATGCTTGCGATCGCGCGCGGCCTGATGGCCGCGCCGAAGGTGCTGCTGCTCGACGAGCCCTCCCTTGGCCTGGCGCCGCTGGTCGTGGACCGCATCGGCGGCGTGATCCGCGAGATCAACCAGCAAGGGACGACCGTGCTGCTCGTGGAGCAGAACGCGGCGATGGCGCTGCAGGTGGCGACGCACGGGATCGTGCTGACGGTCGGCGAGGTGACACTCGCCGGTCCTGCACCGGCACTGGCCGCCGACACCGAGCTCCGGGAGCTCTATCTCGGCGGGAACCAAGACGGTCGGGCGGATGTCGCGGCGGCCCCCCTCGCCGCGCGCCGCCCGCCGGCCCGGTGGCAGCCATGAGCGCCATCGGCGCGACCAGCGCGACGGCCGCCACGCTCGCGGTGGACGACGTGACCGTCCGCTTCTCGGGGGTCACCGCCCTCGACGCCGTCTCACTTGCGGTCGAGGTCCGCTCGATCCATGCGGTCATCGGACCGAACGGGGCCGGCAAGTCGACGCTGTTCAACGTCATCTCCGGCGTGTACAAGCCCAGCGCGGGCCACGTGCGCTTCGCGGGCCACGACCTCGTCGGCATGCATCCGTACCAGATCTGCCGAGTGGGTCTCGGCCGCGCCTTCCAGAACCTCGCCCTCTACCCGCACTCGACCGTCGGCGAGAACCTCCTCGTCGGCCGCCACCATCTGACGCGTAGCGGATTCATCGGCTGTGGTCTTCGCCTCCGGCGAGCGCGCCGAGAAGAACACCGACACACGGCGCGCGCCCACGAGATCGCCGAGTTCGCGGGGATCGACCATCTGTGGTGCGACCGAGTCGGCGACCTGTCCTACGGCGACCAGAAGCGCGTCGACATCGCGCGGGCACTCTGCACCGAGCCGCGCGTGCTGCTGCTCGACGAGCCTGTCGCGGGCATGAACGCGTACGAGACCCGCGTCGTCGCTTCGCTCATCCGCGACATCCGCGACGGCATGGATATTGCGGTCGTGCTCGTCGAGCACGACATGGCGCTCGTGATGGGCATCGCCGACCGAATCACCGTCCTCGACTTCGGCCGTGTGATCGCCCATGGCACGCCCGACGCGGTGCGTCAGGACCCCGCGGTGATCGAGGCGTAC
>JBKPCV010000094.1:0-45366 GCA_046727575.1 Actinomycetota bacterium | reverse complement strand
CTCCGAGCGTCGCCACACCGGGTCTTCCGCCTCCCTGGTTCCCTGCGGTTCGCCAGGCGCCGGTAAAGGGTGGGGTGATGGAACGTCTGGGGCGAGTTTGGCGTTGATACTTGATCGGGTTTCGCACGCATTCGGCGAGACAGAAGACAAGAGAGCGATGGCGGCTGAAGCTACGCAGTTGAAGACGAAGGGAGTGCCTCTCATTCGGGAGGTTCCCTTGTCGCGCGTGCGGAACATCGGGATCATGGCGCACATCGACGCCGGGAAGACGACGACAACCGAGCGGATCCTCTACTACACCGGCAAGACCTACAAGATCGGCGAGGTCCACGAGGGCGCCGCGGTCATGGACTGGATGGTCCAGGAGCAGGAGCGCGGCATCACCATCACGTCCGCCGCCACCACCTGCAAGTGGCGCGACACCTGGATCAACATCATCGATACCCCCGGTCACGTCGACTTCACGGTGGAGGTCGAGCGGTCGCTCCGCGTCCTCGATGGCGCGGTCGCGGTGTTCGACGCCGTCGCCGGAGTCGAGCCCCAGACCGAGACGGTCTGGCGCCAGGCCAACCGCTACAACGTGCCCCGGATGTGCTTTGTCAACAAGATGGATCGCGTCGGCGCCGACTTCTTCCGCTGTGTCGACATGATCAAGGACCGGCTCGAGGCCACCGTCGCCATCACCCAGCTCCCCGTCGGCACCGAGAGCGACTTCCAGGGCGTCGTCGACCTGCTGTCGATGCGGGCGCTCGTGTGGTCCGACGCCATGGGCGAGAGCTTCGATTCCGTCGAGATCCCCGAGGAGCTCCGGTCCGACGCCGAGCACTGGCGCCACGAGCTGATCGACGTCCTGAGCCAGTTCGACGAGAACGTGCTGGAGAAGTACGTCGCCGAGGAGGAGATCACCGCGGCCGACCTGCGCGTTGCCCTCCGGGCCGGCACCGTCGCCGGTGACCTCGTGCCCGTGCTCTGCGGCTCCGCGTTCAAGAACAAGGGCGTCCAGCCGCTGCTCGACGCCGTCGTCGACTATCTCCCCAGTCCACTCGACGTGCCGGCGATCGCGGGCACCGACCCCGCGCACCCAGAGCGCGAGCTCGTCCGTGAGGCGTCCGACGACGAGCCGTTCGCCGCGCTCGCGTTCAAGATCATGAGCGACCGGCACATCGGCAAGCTCACCTACTTCCGGGTGTACTCCGGCAAGCTCGCCGCCGGGAGCCAGGTGCTGAACGCGACGAAGAATCGCAAGGAACGCGTCGGGCGCATCCTGCAGATGCACGCGAACCACCGCGAAGACAAGTCCGCTGTCTTCGCCGGTGACATCGTCGCGGTCGTCGGCCTGAAGAACACCACGACAGGCGACACGCTGACGGACCCGAATCACCCCATCATGCTCGAGCGCATGGAGTTCCCCGAGCCGGTGATCTCTGTCGCGATCGAGCCGAAGACGAAGGCCGACCAGGACAAGCTGGGCAAGGCCTTGACTGCGCTCGCCGAGGAAGACCCGACGTTCCAGGTGCGCTCAGACGAGGAGACCGGCCAGACGATCATCTCCGGGATGGGCGAGCTCCACCTTGACGTCCTCGTCGATCGAATGGTCCGCGAGTTCTCGGTGGTCGCGAACGTCGGGAAGCCGCAGGTCGCCTACCGCGAGACAATCACGGTGCCGATCGAGAAGGTAGAGGAGAAGTACGTCCGCCAGACCGGAGGCCGTGGCCAGTACGGGCACGTCGTGATCTCGCTCGAGCCGACCGGTCCGGGTGGTGGCTACGAGTTCGTCGACAAGATCACGGGCGGCGTCATCCCGCGCGAGTACATCCCGGCGGTCGACGCCGGCATCCAGGAAGCGATGGAGGGTGGTGTCGTCGCGGGCTATCCGCTCGTCGACCTGCGGGCGATCCTGACGTTCGGTTCGTACCACGAGGTCGACTCGAGCGAGATGGCGTTCAAGATCGCCGGATCGATGGCTTTGAAGAAGGCCGTCCGACAGGCGAAGCCGGCGCTGCTCGAGCCGATCATGGCCGTCGAGGTCGTCACCCCCGAGGACTACATGGGCGACGTGATCGGCGACCTCAACGCACGCCGAGGTCAAGTCGAGGGTATGGAGCAGCGTGGGACGTCGCACGCGGTCACTGCCAGGGTGCCGCTGGCCGAAATGTTCGGCTATGTTGGCGACCTTCGCTCGCGCACTCAAGGTCGCGCGACCTACACCATGCAGTTCGACTCGTACCAGCAGGTGCCCGAGTCGATTGCGGAGGAAATCGTCAGGAGAGTACGCGGCGAGTAGCCGCGCAAGGTTCACGGGAGCAACAGGAGCAAGGAACGAGTCATGGCCAAGGCGAAGTTCGAGCGCACGAAGCCTCACCTCAACATCGGCACGATCGGTCACATCGACCACGGCAAGACGACGCTCACAGCCGCGATCACGAAGGTGCTGGCAGAGGCCGACCCCGAGCACAACTCCTTCTCCTCGTTCGACGACATCGACAAGGCGCCTGAGGAGAAGCGTCGCGGCATCACGATCGCCATCACGCACGTGGAGTACGAGACGCAGAACCGTCACTACGCGCACGTCGACTGTCCCGGCCATGCCGACTACATCAAGAACATGATCACCGGGGCGGCCCAGATGGACGGTGCCATCCTGGTGGTCGCTGCTACCGACGGCCCGATGCCGCAGACGCGTGAGCACGTCCTGCTCGCGCGGCAGGTCGGCGTGCCCTCGATCGTCGTCGCCCTCAACAAGGCCGACATGGTCGACGACGAGGAGATTCTCGAGCTCGTCGAGCTCGAGGTGCGCGAGCTTCTGAACGAGTACGAGTTCCCGGGTGACGACACGCCGATCGTGCGCGTGTCGGCGCTGAAGGCACTCGAGGGCGACGCCGAGTGGGGCTCGAAGATCAACGAGCTCATGGACGCGGTCGACTCGTACATCCCGGAGCCCGAGCGCGCGGTCAATCTGCCGTTCCTGATGCCGATCGAGGACGTCTTCTCGATCACGGGTCGCGGCACGGTCGTCACCGGTCGCGTGGAGCGCGGGATGGTCAAGACCGGCGAGGAGATCGAGATCGTCGGCCTCCGCCCCACCGCCAAGACGGTCTGCACCGGCGTCGAGATGTTCCGCAAGATCCTCGACGAGGGCCGAGCGGGCGACAACATCGGTGCACTGCTGCGCGGCACCAAGAAGGAAGACGTCGAGCGCGGGCAGGTGCTCGCCAAGCCCGGTTCGATCACGCCGCACACGCAGTTCAACGCCCAGGTGTACGTCCTCACGAAGGAAGAGGGCGGGCGGCACACGCCGTTCTTCGCCAACTACCACCCGCAGTTCTACTTCCGCACCACCGACGTCACCGGCAGCATCAACCTGCCCGAAGGTGTGGAGATGGTGATGCCGGGGGACAACACCGAGATGATGGTGGAGCTGCAGAAGCCGATCGCGATGGACGAGGGACTCCGGTTCGCGATCCGTGAGGGAGGCCGCACAGTCGGCTCCGGCGTCGTCACCGGCGTCATCAAGTAGGTCGGCCACACCGGCAGCGAGCGTCCCGTGGGGCGGCCGCAGGTACCCTGCGGCCGAGCGAGCGAAAAAGTCGAGCCGGATCCGAGAGACGAGAACAAATGGCAGATTCCAAGGGTCAGAAGATCCGGATCCGGCTGAAGGCCTACGACCACGAGATCGTCGATCAGTCGACCAAGAAGATCGTGGAGACGGTCGTGCGCACGCAGGCGAAGGTCCGCGGACCGGTGCCGCTACCGACCGAAGTGCGGCGGTACACCGTCATCCGATCACCGCACATCGACAAGGACTCGCGCGAGCACTTCGAGATGCGGATCCACAAGCGCCTGCTCGACATCGTCGAACCGACCAGCAAGACGGTGGAGTCGCTCCAGCGCCTCGATCTCCCCGCCGGTGTCAGCATCGAGATCAAGATCCAAGCTTCGTAATTCGTCGCTCGCTGCTCGGCGGGATACCCGCCTCGCTCCGCTCGCTCCTGGCGAGTTCCTCGCTCGCTCCGCTCGCTCGTCACCGCGTGCGCGTTGGCAGTGATCACTGACGGCGGCTACTCTTTTCTGGCTTGCTGATCGCAGGCGACTGCTGATCGGCGCCTGACCGGACCTGTTCGCCAACCGACGTCCGTGCAGGCTGCGCTCGCGCGGAACCGCACGGCACAACCGACCACGCTCCGCCGGGACCTACCGGGCGGAGCGTTCGCGTGAGACCAGAAGGAAGCTCGGCTCATGGCCGCCAAAGGCATCCTCGGGCGCAAGCTCGGCATGACCCAGATCTGGGATGACCACAACCGCGTCGTCCCGGTGACGGTGATCGAAGCCGGGCCCTGCCGCGTCGTGCAGCTGAAGACGCCCGAGCGCGACGGCTACTCCGCGGTGCAGCTCGCCTTCGGGGCCACGAAGGAACAGCGGCTGCCGAAGCCGGAGGTCGGGCACCTGAAGAAGGCCGACGCCCCGCCCGCGCGCCATCTCGCCGAGCTCCGGGTCGACGACGTGTCGGGCTTCGAGGTGGGTCAAGTGCTCGGTGCGGACGTCTTCGAGTCGGGCGAGCGCGTCGACGTCACGGGCATCAGCAAAGGCAAGGGCTTCACCGGGGCGATGCAGCGCCACAACTTCACCGGGCAGGGTGCGAGCCACGGCAACCACAAGAAGCACCGCTCCCCGGGTTCGATCGGCGCGTGCGCCACGCCGGCGCGCGTCTTCAAGGGCATGAAGATGGCAGGCCAACACGGCAACGCCCGTGTCACGACGTTGAACCTCGAAGTGATCGAGGGGGACCCGGAGCGTGGCCTGTTGCTCGTCAAGGGCGCGGTTCCCGGTCCGGCGGGTGGCATCGTGCTCGTCCGCAACGCCGTCAAGGCGCCGGCGACCAAGTCGGGGAGCGCGGCGTGAAGTTCGACGTGAAGTCCGCTTCCGGCGCGGACACGGGTTCGGTGGACGCCCCGGACGAGCTCTTCGGCATCGAGCCGAACCCGGCGGTGATGCACCAGGTGGTCACCGCGCAGCTTGCCGCGGCACGCGCGGGCACCCACAGCACCAAGACGCGCGCCGAGGTGCGCGGCGGCGGCGCGAAGCCCTGGCGCCAGAAAGGCACCGGGCGCGCCCGACAGGGTTCCATCCGGTCACCGCAGTGGCGGGGCGGCGGCATCGCCCACGGACCGAAGCCGCGCGACTACCGCCAGCGGACGCCGAAGAAGATGATCCGCCTTGCCCTCTGTTCGGCGCTCTCGGACCGCGCCGCGGACGGCAAGGTGCTCGTGGTCGAGGAGTGGGATCTCACCGAGCCGCGTACCAAGGACGCGCTCAGGGTGCTCGGCGCGCTCGGGCTCCACGCCGAGGGCGAGCGGGGCAACCGGCTGCTGATCGTCCTGGACAACACCGAGGAATCGGTGTGGAAGTCGTTCCGCAACCTCGGGGAACGCGTGAAGCTGATCCTGCCGCGCGAACTGAACGCGTACGACGTGCTCGTCAGCGATTGGGTCATCTTCAGCCGGGCCACGCTCGACGCCGCGATCGCCCACTTTTCGGAGCAGCCGAGCGGCTCCGAAGGAGCGGCGCCGGGTATCCCGGCGCCGAGCGAGCGCGACCGTGAGCAGGAGCAGCCGAGCGGCTCCGAAGGAGCGGCGCCGGGTATCCCGGCGCCGAGCGGCGACCGTGAGGCGGGTGACGGCGAATGACCGCCAAGAGTCCGCGCGACATCATCATCCGGCCGGTGGTCTCCGAGAAGTCCTACGCCGCGTTCGACGCGAACGTCTACACGTTCCTCGTGGCGCCCGACGCCAACAAGATCGAGATCAAGAACGCGGTGGAGGCCATCTTCGGCGTGCAGGTCACCAACGTGAACACGCTCAACCGCAAGGGGAAGCGGAAGCGCAACCGCCGCACCGGCACGTACGGATCCCGTGCGTCGACGAAGCGCGCGGTCGTCTCCTTGGCGGCGGGCGATCGCATCGAGATCTTCGGGGGCTGACGGTGCCAGTTCGCAAGCGTAAGCCCACGAGTCCCGGTCGGCGGTTCCAGACGGTCGCCGACTTCGCGGAGATCACGCAGCCGAAGCCCGAGAAGTCGCTCACCAAGCCCAAGCCGCGTTCGGGTGGTCGGAATGTCTACGGCCGCATGACGTCGCGCCACCGTGGTGGTGGCCACAAGCGCCGGTACCGCTTGATCGACTTCCGCCGCGACAAGGACGGCGTCCCGGCGAAGGTCGCCTCGATCGAGTACGACCCGAATCGCAACGCGCGCATCGCGCTGCTGCACTACCGCGACGGCGAGAAGCGCTACATCCTCGCGCCGACTGGCATCGACGTCGGCGACATGCTGCAGAGCGGCCAAGGGTCGGAGATTCGCGCCGGAAACGCGCTGCAGCTGCGCTACATCCCCGTCGGCACAACCGTGCACAACGTGGAGCTGAAGCCCGGCGCGGGCGGCAAGCTCGGTCGAGGCGCGGGCGCTGCGATCCAGCTCGTCGCCAAGGAAGGCCAGTTCGCGACGCTGCGCCTCCCCTCAACCGAGATGCGCCGCGTTCCCATCGACTGCCGGGCGACCGTGGGCTCGGTCGGCAACCCCGAAGCCGCCCTCGTGAAGAAGGGCAAGGCGGGACGCGCACGCTGGCAAGGCAAACGACCGCACGTGCGCGGTGTCGCCATGAACCCCATCGATCACCCGCTCGGCGGTGGTGAGGGCAAGAGCTCCGGTGGCCGTCACCCCGTGTCGCCGTGGGGGAAGCCCGAAGGTCGCACCCGGAAGAAGGGCAAGAAGTCCAACGAGCTCATCATCCGCCGCCGTCGGGGCCGCGGGGCCCGGAGGTAGTCATGCCACGCAGCCTGAAGAAGGGACCGTTCGTCGACGCCCATCTGCAGAAGAAGGTCGACGCGATGAATGCGTCCGGCGAACGCAAGGTCATCAGGACGTGGTCACGCCGGTCCACGATCACCCCCGACATGGTGGGGCACACGGTCGCGGTTCACGACGGACGCAAGCACGTGCCCGTGTACCTCACGGAAGCCATGGTGGGGCACAAGCTCGGCGAGTTCGCGCCCACTCGTACGTTCCGGTACCACGCCGGACAAGAGCGATCGAGTCGTCGCTGATGCCCGAGACCTCCGCGCGTCTCCGCTATCACCGGGCGTCGCCGTCGAAGGTGCGCCAGGTGTTGCGGCTCATCGCGGGCCAAGACGTCTACGAGGCGCGCGAGATCCTGCGGTTCTGTGAGCGCAGCTCCGCGGAGCCCATCATGAAGTTGCTCGACTCCGCCGTCGCGAACGCGAGCCACAACGACAACGTTCCGGACGACGAGCTGTTCGTAGCGCGGGCGTTCGCCGACGAGGGCCCGACGTTCAAGCGTGGGCGGCCGCGGGCACGTGGCCGGTACGGCCGTATCAAGAAGCGGACCAGCCACATCACGATCGTCGTGGCGCGCTACGACGACGAGGCCCTCGAGCGTCGCCGCGAGCGTGAGGCGGCCGCAGCGGGGCCGGCGCGCGTCAGTCGTCGCCGGCGCGTCGCCGCGAGCCGACGCCGCTCGCGGGCCCAAGTCCCCGCCGAAGCGCACGACCACGACGATGAAGAGTTGGCGGAGGCGCTCGAAGCCGAGCATCTCGACACAGCGGCCCGGGAAGTCGAGGACCTCGAGGAAGCAGAAGAGCTCGAGACCGAGCCCGACGAAGTCGAGGAAGCCGGCGCTGACCGAGACGCTGAAGAAGAGATCGAAACCGACGAGGTTCCTCCCGAAGGCTCGGACGAGCGCAGCGAGGTCGAGGCTTCGGGACCAGAGCGTGAGGACGGCGAGTAAATGGGTCAGAAGGTCAATCCCTACGGGTTCCGGCTGGGCATCACCACCGACTGGAAGTCGCGCTGGTTTGCCGAGGACGCGGAGTACCGCGACCAGCTCATCGAGGACTGGAAGATCCGCGACTACCTGCGTTCACAGCTCGAGCGCGCGGCAGTCGGGCGGGTCGAGATCGAACGGACACGCGATCGGTTGCGCGTCGACGTCTACACCGCGCGGCCGGGCATCGTCATCGGCCGCCGCGGCGCTGAAGCCGACCGCCTCCGTGCGGGCCTCCTCAAGATCACCGGCAACCCGAAGATCCACTTCAACATCCAGGAGATCGCCAAGCCGGAGCTCGACGCGACACTGATCGCGCAGGGCGTCGCCGACCAGCTCACCGGCCGCGTCTCGTTCCGTCGGGCGATGAAGCGCGCGCTGCAGACGGCGATGAAGGCGGGGGCGCAGGGCATCCGCGTGCAGTGCAGCGGACGCCTCGGCGGCGCGGAGATGTCACGGAAGGAGTCGTACCGCGAAGGTCGAGTGCCACTCCACACCTTGCGCGCTGACATCGACTACGGGGAGGCGGAAGCGCGCACCACGTTCGGTCGCATCGGGGTGAAGGTCTGGATCTACAAAGGCGAGATCCTCCCGTACAAGTCGGCGGCCGAGGACAAGATCCGCAAGGAAGCCGCGATGGCGGTTGGCGACACGTCGGGACAGGGCCCGACCCGCCGCGTCGTCAGCGCCGGTGGGGGACGCCGTCGTCCGGCAGCAGAGGCGCGACCCGTGGAGGGCGACGGCGAGGAGCTTGCCGAGGAAGCGAGTCCCCTCGTCAAGGAAGCTGATCCCGAGCTCGAGCGTCTCCTGGCCGAGGAGGAGGAGATCGAGCGCCGCACGCGCCAGCACCACGAGGCACCGAAGTTCCACGGAGACGAGGACTGACCGATGTTGATGCCTCGGAAGGTCCGTCACCGGAAGGCGCAACGCGGGCGCACCGCCGGCGTCGCGAAGGGTGGGACGCGCGTCACCTTCGGCGACTACGGGATCCAGGCCCTCGAGCCGGGCTGGATCACGAACCGCCAGATCGAGGCGGCACGTATCGCGATGACCCGCTACATCCGCCGCGGCGGCAAGGTGTGGATCAACATCTTCCCCGACAAGCCCGTCACCCAGAAGCCCGCCGAGACGCGGATGGGATCGGGGAAGGGCAACCCCGAGCATTGGGTCGCGGTGGTGAAGCCCGGTCGCGTGATGTTCGAGCTGTCGGGTGTACCCGAGCCCACCGCCCGCGAGGCGATGCGCCTCGCCATGCACAAGCTGCCGATCAAGTCGCGCTTCGTCGTGCGACAGGACGAGACATGACACTCGCTCAGGAGCTCCGGCAGCTCAACGACACCGAACTCGAGCACCGGCTCGGTGAGGCGAAGGAGGAGCTGTTCAACCTGCGGTTCCAGAACGCGACCGGTCAGCTCGACAACATCGCGCGCATTCCGCAGATGCGCCATGAGATTGCTCGCATCGAGACGTTGCTGCGCGAGCGCGAGATCGCGGCAGCCGAACAGCAGGCCAGGTAGTAGGGAGTCATGGTGGCCGAGGAAGCACCGAAGCGTACGTCACAACGCAAGATCCGTGAAGGGATCGTCGTGTCCACGAAGATGGACAAGACGGTCGTCGTCGCGGTGACTGATCGCGTGCGGCATCGGCGCTACGGCAAGACGATGCAGCGAACGAACCGGCTGTTCGCACACGACGAGCAGAATGACGCCCGCGAGGGCGATCGCGTCCGTCTGGCCGAAACCCGGCCCCTCTCCAAGCTCAAGCACTGGCGCGTCGTCGAAGTGTTGGAACGCGCGCGATGAGAGAGCCAATGGCGCGGGAGCGAACGGTCGCGAGCGGGTATCCCGGCTCGCAGAGAGCGAGCGAGTAGTCAGGTGATCCAGCAGGAGAGCCGTCTGCGTGTCGCCGACAATTCGGGCGCGCGCGAGGTGTTGTGCATCAAGGTGCTCGGCGGCACGCGGCGGCGCTACGCGAGCATCGGCGATGTCTTCGTGGCGACCGTCAAGGACGCCGTGCCGGGTGCTGCCGTCAAGAAGGGTGACGTCGTGAAGTGCGTCGTCGTGCGCACGAAGAAGGAGAAGCGCCGTCCGGACGGGAGCTACATCCGCTTCGACGAGAACGCGGCGGTTCTCATCAACGACCAGATGCAGCCTCGAGGAACGCGCATCTTCGGCCCGGTTGGCCGTGAACTGCGCGACCGGCGATTCATGCGCATCGTGTCGCTAGCACCGGAGGTGCTCTGATGAAAATGCGACTCAAGAAGGGCGATCGCGTCCAGGTGATCCAGGGCAAGGACATCGGGAAGGTCGGTGAAGTCGCGCGCGTCATCCCCAAGCGCAACATGGTCGTTGTCGAGAGCTCTGAGCTGATCAACGTCGCGAAGAAGCATCAGAAGCCGACGCGGGCGACGATGCAGGGAGGCATCCAGGACAAGGCCATGCCGATCCACGTCTCGAATCTCATGCTGATCTGCGGCAAGGACGGTCCGGTGAAGGTCGGGTACCGCGTCGACGAAGACGGCAACAAGGTTCGAGTGTGTCGCAAATGTGGAGCGGTCTTGTGACTCGCGCCGAGACGCGCGAGCGTCCCCGACTCAAGCAGCGGTACGTGACGGAGCTTCGCCCTGCGCTCCAGCAGGAACTCGGGCTCACCAATCCGATGCAAGTGCCGAGGCTGGAGAAGATCGTCCTCAACTCCGGCGTGGGGAAGGCGACGCAACAGCAGTCGCTGCTCGACGGCGCCGTCGCCGATCTGACCGTCATCTCGGGCCAGAAGCCGCTCGTCACGCGGGCGCGGAAGTCGATCGCAGGCTTCAAGCTGCGGGCGGGCAACGCGATCGGCGCCAAAGTGACGCTGCGGGGCGATCGCATGTGGGAGTTCTACGACCGTCTCGTGAGCATCGCGATCCCACGTATCCGTGACTTCCGGGGCATGAACCCGAACTCGTTCGACGGGCGCGGGAACTACACGTTCGGAGTCACCGAGCAGTTGATCTTCCCGGAGATCGACTACGACAAGATCGATTCGGTGCGCGGCATGGACATCACGATTGTGACAACGGCGAACACCGACGACGAAGGCCGCGCCCTGTTGCGCGCGCTCGGCTTCCCGTTCCGCCGGGACGACCAGAGTTAGGGAAGGTTGGGAAAAGCATGGCGAAAAAGGCTCTCGTGCAGAAGCAGCAACGCAAGCCCAAGTTCAAGGTGCGCGCGTACACGCGTTGCCGCAAGTGCGGTCGCGCGCGCTCGGTGTATCGCAGGTTCGGGCTGTGTCGCATCTGCCTCCGGGAGATGGCCCATGCCGGCGAGGTGCCCGGCGTCACGAAGGCATCGTGGTGATGGGAGACGCAGCGGAGGCGTGGGCGGATGCCCGGGACGCCGGAGCGGAGTCGACCCGTGATGTGGGAGGGGAGGTGCGCTCATGATGACCGATCCCATCGCCGACATGCTCACGCGCATCCGAAACGCAAACACGGCGTTCCACGACGACGTGGTGATGCCGTCCTCGAAGGTGAAGGAAGCGCTCGCGCGCATCCTCGAACGCGAGGGATACATCACAGGGTACGCGGTCGACCACGAGAGTTCGCGCCCGGGCCGCCAGCTCAAGATCACACTGAAGTACACGCCGGATCGCAAGCGCACGATCTCCGGCCTCCGGCGCGTCTCCAAGCCGGGGCTGCGGGTCTACTCCAAGGCACAGAGCGTCCCCCGCGTGCTCGGCGGTATGGGGATCTCGATCCTCTCGACGAATCAGGGCCTCATGACCGACCGCGAGGCGCGAGAGCGCCGCGTAGGCGGCGAGGTCCTCTGTCAGGTCTGGTGACGACATGTCCCGGGTAGGCAAGCGGCCGATCCCGGTCCCGAGCGGCGTCGAGGTGACCATCAAGGACCACCACGTGACCGTCCAGGGGCCAAGAGGCACACTCGAGTACGACGTGCCCGAGACCATCACGATCGCACGGGAAGGAGACGACCTCGTCGTCACTCGCCCCGACGACGAACGCGACAACCGCGCCCTGCACGGCCTGGCTCGCTCGCTCGTGGCGAACATGGTGACCGGCGTGTCGGAAGGCTTCGTGCGCGAGTTGGAGATCGTGGGGGTCGGCTACCGGGCCGCCGCGAGCGGCTCGCAGCGGTTGGACATCCAGGTCGGCTTCTCCCACCCCGTTCGGGTCGAGGCGCCGGAAGGAATCGAGTTCGAGGTCCCGGCACCGACGCGCATCATGGTGCGCGGCTTCGACAAGCAACTCGTCGGTCAGGTGGCGGCCGACATTCGCAAGATCCGCAAGCCCGAGCCGTACAAGGGCAAGGGCATCCGCTACGTCGACGAGCGCGTCCTGCGCAAGGCCGGCAAGTCGGCGAAGTAGCCGGAACAGGATGAGCACGATGCAGAACCGTCAACTCGCACGACAACGGCGCCACCAGCGCGTCCGTAAGAAGGTGCGGGGCACAGCGGAGCGCCCGCGCCTCGCGGTGTTCTGCTCCAACAAGCACGTCTACGCGCAAGTGATCGACGACGTGAACGGAGTGACGCTGGCGGCGGCGTCGAGCACGGAAAAGGGATTCACTGGCGCCACCGCGACGGTCGATGCTGCCAAACAGGTCGGCAAGCTCGTCGGGGAGCGGGCGAAGGCGGCCGGTATCGACGCGGTCGTGCTCGACCGGGGTGGCTTCCAGTATCACGGCCGGGTCGCGGGTGTCGCCGACGCCGCCCGCGAGGCCGGCGTACAGGTCTGAGGGCGAGAGGTAGAGGAGAGGCGGCAATGGCCGACGGGCAACTCGAAGAGCGCGTGATCGCGATCAACCGTGTCGCGAAGGTGGTCAAAGGCGGACGTCGGTTCTCGTTCACCGCGCTCGTCGTCGTGGGGGACGGCGTGGGCAACGTCGGTCTGGGCTACGGCAAGGCCAAGGAGGTCCCCGCCGCGATCCAGAAGGGCATGGAGGAGGCGCGGAAGAACCTCTTCGCGGTCCCGCTCGCGGGCGACACGATCACGCATCAGGTGATCGGCGAGCACGACGCCGCGAGGGTTCTGCTGAAGCCGGCCGCGCCTGGCACGGGTGTCATCGCGGGCGGCGCCGCCCGCGCCATCCTCGAATCGGCGGGGGTCCAAGACGTGCTCGCCAAGTCGCTCGGATCGTCGAATGCGATCAACGTCTCGCGCGCCACGATCAACGGCTTGCGCGAGCTTCGGCGTCCGGATGAGGTCGCCGCCCTGCGGGGAAAGTCTCCCGAAGAGGTGAGCACCGCAGGCATGCTGCGCGCCTACCGGGAGCGCAATGCTCGGAAGCCCGAGATCACCGAGGTGGCCTGATCATGCCATCCCTCCGGATCACGCAGGTCCGCTCGGCCATCGGTGCCAAGCCGAAGCAGCGCGGCACGCTACGCGCCCTCGGCCTCAAGCGGATCAACCACTGCGTCGAGCATCCGGACAAGCCGGAAGTGCGCGGGATGATCGCCCGCGTTCCCCATCTCGTCGACGTCGTTGAGGTTCCCTGATGAAGATCCACGACCTGAAACCGCCGCCAGGCTCGAAGACCGCTCCACGCCGGGTCGGACGCGGGATCGCGGGCAAGGGCGGCAAGACCGCTGGCCGCGGTACCAAGGGCACGGGCGCGCGCGACAACGTGTCGCCGCGGTTCGAAGGTGGGCAGACGCCGCTACACCGGCGGACCCCGAAGGCCAAGGGTTTCCGGAACCCATTCCGCGTCGAGTACGTCGTTGTCAATCTCGATACGCTCGAGAGCCTCGACGCCGGCAACGACATCGACCCCGGGGTGCTCCGCGCGCGCGGCGTCGTCGCGAAGCGCGGGTTGGTCAAGATCCTCGGCCGCGGTGAGCTGTCGCGCGCGCTGACCGTCCGCGCTCACGCCTTCTCGCGTGGCGCAATCCGGGCCATCGAGGCCGCGGGGGGACGGGTCGAGACGATTCCGGCGCCTTGGGGTGAGCGTCGCCCGCCCGCTCAGGGCAACGCTTTGAGCAACCGGTAAGCTGCGGTACCCCCGGTTTCGGACAGCGCCTTTCGGAGAGAGAGGAGGTCGAGCGCCGCAATGTTGTCCCGGCTGCGGAACATGTTCCGGGTGCCCGACCTGCGCAACAAGATCCTGTTCACGATCTTCATCATCGCGATCTATCGCGTCGGCGCTCACCTACCGGTTCCGTACGTCAACTTCAACGCGATCAAGGATCTCCAGGACCAGGCGAACAACAGCGGCGTCGTAGGCTTCCTCGACCTGTTCTCCGGCGGCGCGATCACAAACGTCGCCATCTTCTTCCTCGGGATCATGCCGTACATCACGGCGTCGATCATCATGCAGTTGCTCCAGGTCGTGATCCCCAAGCTCGAGCAGTGGCAGCAGGAGGGCCAGGTCGGGCAGAAGAAGATCACACAGTGGACGCGCTATGTGACCATCGGTCTCGCGCTCATCCAGTCCACGGGCTTCGTCTTCGCGCTGCACCAGGGCAAAGGTGGCCTGCTCGGTTTCGCCGGGTTCCAGGGCACCGACATGATCCCGAACTTCGACGCGCCGCGAGCCGCGTTGATCGTCCTCACCTGGACCGCCGGCACCGCCGTCGTGATGTGGCTCGGCGAGCTGATCACCCAACGAGGGATCGGGAACGGCATGTCTATCCTGATCTTCGCGTCGGTCGTTTCGCGTCTTCCTGCGCAGGGTTCGGCCATCTACACCGAGGGCAGCAAGGCGCAGTTCTTCACGATCATCGCCATTGGCATCGCCATGATCGTCGGCATCGTGTTCGTCGAATCCGGCCAGCGCCGCATACCCGTCCAATTCGCCAAACGCGTGGTCGGCCGCCGCATGTACGGCGGTCAGAGCACGTACATCCCGCTAAAGGTGAACCAGTCGGGCGTGATCCCGGTGATCTTCGCGAGTTCGATCCTTGCTTTCCCAGCGCTGATCGCGTCGGCTCTCGGCAACAACGCCATCGGGGTGCAGCAGTGGATCAACGACAACCTCGTGAACAATCACGGGTGGTGGTACATCACCTTCTACACGCTCCTGATCATCTTCTTCGCGTACTTCTACACGGCCATTGCGTTCAACCCACAGCAACAGGCCGACATCATCCGCAAGCAAGGCGGCTTCATTCCGGGGATCAGGCCGGGACCGCAAACGGAGCGTTACCTCGCGAAGGTGCTCAACCGCATCACCCTCCCGGGTTCGCTCTTCCTCGCGACGATCGCCGTCGCGCCACTGCTCGTCTTCGCGCTCTGGGACATCCGACAGTTCCCCTTCGGTGGCACGGCACTGCTGATCACCGTCGGCGTCGCGCTGGAGACGATGAAACAGATCGACAGCCAGCTCATGATGCGCAACTACGAAGGATTCCTGGCCTGACGTCATGAGAACGCAGGGCCCCCGCCTCGTCCTGCTCGGCAAGCAAGGAGCCGGCAAGGGCACGCAAGCCGCGCTCCTCTCCGAACACTACGGAGTCGAGCACCTTTCCACTGGCGATCTCTTCCGCGCCGCGGCCGCTGAGGGCACCACGGCTGGTCTGGAGGCCAAGCGCTACATGGATGCGGGCGAGCTCGTGCCCGACGACACCGTCATCAAGGTCGTCGACGAGCGCTTCACCGGCGAGTTCCTCGACCGCGGCTTCATCCTCGACGGCTTCCCGCGAACGCTGCCCCAGGCAGAAGAGCTGCACAAGGTCCTGGGTACGGATCACCCGCTCGACGTCGTGCTCGTCCTCGAAGTCCCCACCGAGATCGTGCTCGACCGGATCGCCGGGCGTCGGGTGTGCGAGAACTGTGGCACCACGTACCACGTCAACATGCCCCCCAAGGACAACTGGACGTGTGACGTCTGTGGCGGCAAGGTCGTCCAGCGCGACGACGACACCGAGGAAGCGGTCCAACGGCGCCTCGAGCTCTACGAGGTCGAGACGAGGCCCATCATCGACTTCTACGAGGAGCTCGGGAAGCTGGCAGTCGTCGACGCGGTGGGCGAGGGAGAGGACGTGTTCGAGCGCCTGGTCAAGGAGATCGACCAGCGCATCGATCCACCGTCCCCGTGATCACCCGCAAGAGCCGCGAGCAGATCGCGCTGATGCGGCGCGCGGGCAGGGTGGTCGCCGAGATGCACGAAGTGTGTATCCGCGCGGCCAAACCCGGTGCCACCACTCTCGACATCGATCGCGTGGCCCGCGAGGTGATCGATCGCCGAGGCGCGCGCTCCAACTTCCTCGGGTACCACGGCTTTCCGGCGGTCGTGTGCACGTCGCCCAATGATGTGATCGTCCACGGCATACCGAGCGACTCCGTCGTGCTGGAGGAGGGCGACATCCTCTCGATCGACTGCGGGGCGATCATCGAGGGCTGGCACGCCGATGCCGCCGTGACGATCCCGGTCGGCGAAGTCGACGACGAGTCGAAGCGGCTGATCCAGGTCACGCGTGGTTCACTCGAGGCGGCGATCGAGCAGGTGGTCGAGGGGAACCAGCTCGGCGACGTCGGAGCCGCGGTCGAGGGCCGGGCGGAGCCGGCCGGCTTCTCGGTCGTGCGGGAATACGTCGGGCACGGGATCGGCACGGCCATGCACGAGGACCCGCAGGTTCCGAACTACGGACCGCCCGGACGCGGGATGCGGCTGAAGGTGGGACACGTGCTCGCGATCGAGCCCATGGTCAACGCTGGTGGGCCCGGCACCGAGTTGCTCGACGACGGCTGGACCGTGGTCACCCAGGACGGCAGCCGCTCGGCGCACTTCGAGCACACCATCGCCGTCACCGAGCACGGGCCCGAGGTGTTGACGCTGCCCTGGTGATGGGCGGCGTCAACACCGCGCGAGCGAGCGGCCGCGGGGCGGGTATCCCGCTCCGCAGCGAGCGAGCAAACGCGCGTGATTTGGCACGCGAGGCGTGCGAAATGACGCGCGATCGACCATCGAGCGGCGGCCTGGCGGGTGACCGGTGTGTCCGGAATCGGCCGATTGCTGGTGGGGAGGGCGGTCGAGTAGACTTTTCGGTCGGCTCCCGTGAGTTTGCGCGCTGGTTCGGCGCGCCAGATCTGAGTAGGTGGCGACGATCGCCAAACCCAAGGACGACACGATCCTGGTCGAGGGCACGGTGGTCGAGCCGTTGCCGAACGCCATGTTCCGTGTCGAGCTCGAAAACGGACACAAGGTGCTCGCGCACATCTCCGGGAAGATGCGGATGCACTACATCCGGATCCTCCCGGGTGACCGGGTCCAGGTCGAGCTCACTCCATACGACCTCAGCCGAGGCCGTATCACCTACCGCTACAAGTGAGACGCAGATGAAGGTCCGGCCTTCCGTCAAGAGAATGTGTGAGAAGTGCAAGGTCATTCGCCGGCACGGGGTCGTGCGCGTGATCTGTCAGAACCCGCGCCACAAGCAGCGCCAGGGTTGACGAGGGGGTAGCGGTGGCTCGAATCGCCGGTGTCGACATCCCGCGGGAGAAGCGCTTGGAGGTCTCACTCACCTACATCTTCGGCGTCGGCCGTACGACGTCGCAGCAGGTTTGCGACAGTGTGAACATCTCGCGCGACACCCGCGTGCGTGACCTCACTGACGAAGAGGTTGCCCAGCTCCGCACGTACGTCGACTCCAACCTGAAGGTCGAAGGTGACCTGCGCCGCGAGATCGCCGCCAACATCAAGCGCAAGGTCGAGATCGGCAGTTACGAGGGCATCCGCCACCGGCGCGGGCTCCCGGTGCACGGCCAGCGCACACGCACAAATGCGCGCACCCGCAAGGGGCCGAAGAAGACCGTCGCCGGCAAGAAGCGCGCAAGGAAGTAAGAGAGGCTCGCATTGTGTCCGCACGAGCTGGCGGAGCGAACCGTCAGGTGAGCGGAGCACGCGTAGCGAACGGAGCGGATGGAGTGAACGAAGTGAGCGGAAGTAGCGCAGTGGAAGCGGAGCACGCGTAGCGAACGGAGCGGATGGAGTGAACGAAGTGAGCGGAAGTAGCGCAGTGGAAGCGGAGCAATAGAGATGGCGAAGCCCGCTGCAGGTGGCCGACGTCCGAAGCGACGAGAACGCAAGAACGTCGCCTACGGCACCGCGCACATCAAGTCGTCGTTCAACAACACGATCATCACGTTCACCGATCAGCAGGGCAACACGATCGCCTGGGCGTCCGCCGGGAACGTGGGGTTCAAGGGCTCGCGCAAGTCCACGCCGTTCGCCGCCCAGCTGGCGGCAGAGACTGCGGCACGCCGCGCGATGGAGCACGGAATGCGGCGGGTCGACGTCGTCGTCAAGGGTCCGGGCTCGGGCCGCGAGACGGCCATTCGCACCATCCAGAACACCGGTATCGAGGTGGTGGGCATCAAAGACGTGACGCCCATCCCGCACAACGGTTGCCGGCCTCCGAAGCGGCGGAGGGTCTGAGATGGCGCGCTACACCGGTCCGGTTTGCAAGCTCTGCCGGCGCGAGCGGATGAAGCTCTTCTTGAAGGGTCCGAAGTGCGACACGATGCGCTGCCCGGTCGAACGCAAGCCCTACCCCCCGGGCCAGCATGGGCGCGGGCGCATCCGTGACAGTGAGTACCTGCTCCAGCTGCGCGAGAAGCAGAAGGCGCGCCGCATCTACGGCGTGCTCGAGAAGCAGTTCAGCAACACGTACCGAGAGGCGGCGACGGAGAAGGGCATCACCGGCGAGACGCTGCTCCGCAAGCTCGAGTTGCGCCTCGACAACACCGTGTTCCGCGCCGGTTTCGCCGCCAGCCGCAATCAGGCGCGCCAACTCGTGCGCCACGGCCATCTGCTCGTGAACGGCAAGCGCGTGACTATCCCCTCGTACGAGCTCAGCAAGGGCGACGTCGTCGAGATCGCGCCCAAGGCCCAGAAGATGATCGTGCTGCGCCACAACCTCGACACGCTCGATCGTGCGGTGCCCGGGTGGCTCGACGTCGAGCCCTCGAACTTCAAGGCCACTGTCCGCGACCTGCCGCTGCGCGAGCAGATCGACGTGCCCGTGCGCGAGCAGCTCATCGTCGAGCTCTACTCCAAGTAACTCCCCCCACGGTCGCGACCCGGCGGCCAGATCAGAAGGCGATCCACCATGCTCATCATCCAACGTCCGCAAGTCGAGGCCGCCGAGCCCGAAGGCAATCTCCAGCAGTTCACGATCGGACCGCTCGAGCCGGGCTTCGGCCACACGCTCGGCAACAGCCTCCGCCGCACGCTCCTGTCGTCGATCCCGGGCGCGGCCGTGACGCAGGTGCGCTTCGACGAAGCGCTGCACGAGTTCGACGTGATCCCCGGGGTGAAAGAGGACGTCACCGACCTGATCCTCAACATCAAGGACCTCGTGCTGCGCTGCTCGTCGGAGGAGCCAGTCACGCTGCGCCTCGACGCGCGCGGTCCCGGTGATGTGACCGCCGGTGACATCCAGGTGACTGCCGACGTCGAGGTGCTGAACCCCGAGCTCCACCTCGCGACGGTCAACGCCAAGGGCCGCCTCGCCGTCGACCTCACGGTCGAGCAGGGTCGCGGCTACCTGTCGGCGGAGCGCAACAAGCGCACCTCCACGATCGGGCTGATTCCCGTGGACGCGATCTTCTCGCCGGTCCGGCGCGTCGCGTTCTCCGTGGAGCCCACCCGAGTGGAGCAGGCGACGAACTACGACAAGCTGACGCTCGAGATCGAGACCGACGGGTCGATCTCCCCCCGTGACGCCCTGGCGTCCGCCGGCGACACGTTGCGCAACCTTGTTGCTCTCGTGGCCGACCTCACGGAGGAACCGCGGGGGCTGGAGCTCGGCGAGGTCGCGCCGTCGACGGTGTCGCCTGACCTAGACCTGCCGATCGAGGAACTCGAGCTGTCGGAGCGGCCGCGCAACTGTCTCAAGCGTGCGCGCGTCGACACCATCGGTCAGCTCGTGCAGAAGACCGAAGACGACCTCCTCGCGATCACGAACTTCGGTTCGAAGTCGCTCGAGGAAGTTATTCAGAAGCTCGACGAGCGCGGCCTGTCGTTGCGGGTCAAGGAGTAGGAGCGATGCCGGCGCCGAAGAAGGGTCCGCGCTTCGGGCGCGACCCTGCGCACCAGCGCTTGATCATGGCCAACCTGGCCGCGCACTTGTTCGAGGCCGGGCACATCGTCACGACCGTGCCGCGCGCGAAGGCACTCCGCCCGTACGCCGAGCGCCTCATCACCAAGGCGAAGCAGGGCGGTGTGCACCAGCGGCGCCAGGTGATCGCGCGTATTCACGACCAGCGCGTCACGCACAAGCTCTTTGCGGAGATCGCGCCGCGTTATGCCGACCGTAGCGGCGGGTACCTCCGCATCCTGAAGCTGGGTCCCCGGCCCGGTGACAACGCGCCGATGGCGCGTATCGAACTGGTGTGACGCAACTCCCGCTCGGCGAACCCACCGAGCAGGTTGCACCGAGTGGGACGGCGACGCTCAAGCTCACGGTCGCCTACGACGGGACCGACTTCCACGGCTTTGCTGTTCAGCCCGACGAGCGAACGGTCGAAGGCGAGCTCACCGCCGCGCTCACGCGCGTGCTCCGCGAGCCGGTGGCGCTGTCGTGCGCGGGACGCACGGATGCCGGAGTTCACGCGTGGAATCAAGTCGTGAGCTGCAACGTCGCAGACGACACCGACCTCGACGTCGTGCAACGCTCGGTGAACTCGCAGCTCGCGCCGGAGATCGTGGTGCGCAGTGCCGAACTGGCCGACCACGAGTTCGACGCCCGGCACTCAGCCCTCTGGCGCGCGTATCGCTACACCGTTGTGAACCGTGATACTCCCGACCCGTTCCGTGCCCGTCACGCATGGTGGGTCTCGGAGAGCCTCGACGTCGCCCGCATGCGCCTCGCGGCCGACCCGTTCCTCGGAGAACACGACTTCTCGAGCTTCTGTCGGAAGGGCCCCGAGGGCTCGACCGCGGTGCGGCGGGTGTTGGCGTCGGAGTGGCTGGTCGAGGAGGACGGCGTGCTCGTGTACGACATCCGCGCCGCTGCGTTCTGCTGGCAGATGGTCCGGTCGATCGTCGGAACGCTGGTGGACGTCGGGATCGGCAAAATCCGACCTGGGGAGATCATGGGGATCCTTCGAGCGCGCGAACGCTCCGCGGCGGGCCGCGTCGCGCCGCCGCACGGGCTGTGCCTCTGGGACGTCGGCTACTCGCTGGGTAGCGTGAGATCGTGACGACGGCGGCGTCCGACCGCGGGCGACTCGAGCACATCCAGGAGATGTACGCCGACGAGATCGCCGGTGGCGCGCTGTTCCGCGGTCTCGCCGACCACGCCGACGCTCAACGCCGTCCCGTGTTCCTGCAGCTCGCCGACGCCGAAGAGCGGCACGCCGCGCACTGGGCCGGGCTTCTCCGGGCTGCGGGTGTGGAGCCGAAGCGTCCCCGTACGCCGTTCCGCGTCAAGGCGCTGTGCTTCCTCGCGCGGCACTTCGGCACCGAAGCGGTGCTGCCACTCATGCTGCGGGCGGAAGCGGCGGAGGCGAACCGCTACCGCGACGACGCCGAGGCCACACCCGCCATGGCGAAGCAGGAGGCGGCTGCAGGACGCACGATCGCGGCGATGCAGGGCATACCCACCGGTGGCCGCATCGCGCGTTCGGAAGGCTGGCACCGGGCGTCGGTCGGCGGCGTCCTGCGCGCCTCGGTGTTCGGCATGAACGACGGCTTGGTCTCGAACTTCTCGCTGGTGATGGGGGTCGCGGGAGGTACGACGAACAAGAGCATCGTGGTGCTCGCCGGCGTCGCCGGTCTCGTGGCCGGAGCCTTCTCGATGGCATCGGGCGAATGGATCTCGATCCGCTCCCAGCGCGAGCTGTACGAGAACGAGTTGCGGATCGAGCGTGAGGAGTTGCGTACGTTCCCCGAGGAAGAGCGCGACGAGCTCGAGCTCATCTACCGGGCGAAGGGCATTGCTCCCGAGGCGGCACGCGCCCTCGTCGCCAACATCATGCGGCGATCCGACGTCGCCCTCGACACCCTCGCTCGGGAGGAGCTCGGCCTCGACCCGGCCCGACTCGGGTCGCCGTGGGTCGCCGCCATCTCGTCGTTCCTCGCGTTCGCGCTCGGCGCCCTGATCCCGCTCAGCCCGTTCTTCTTCGGAAGTGGCACCGCGGCCGCGGTGGTGGCGGCGTCGGTGTCACTGCTCGCGCTGTTCGCGGTCGGCGCGGCGACGTCGATCTTCACCGGTCGCGACGCCGGCCGGTCGGGGCTCCGCATGGCCCTGATCGGCGCAGTCGTGGCCACCGTGACCTTCTTCATCGGCAAGGCCGTCGGCACGAACGTCTGAGAAGCCGAACGGACAGGCAGCCGTCGCTGGACGTCGCCACCGGGCCCGCTCGGCTCACGCGCCGATGCCGTCGCCGAAGTACAGGAACCCGTACCCTTCGTCGCGGAAGGGAATGTTCGCGTCGCGCAGTGCGACGTCCCAGTCGCCGGTCACGGTCGGATCTGTCTGCTGCATTCCGTGGTCGGCCACGAGCACGAACGCGGTGTCGTCGAATGCCCCGGCTCGTTCGACCGCGTCGAGGATCTCGCCGATGCGGGCGTCGGTGTCTCGTATCGACGCTTTCGCCATCTCCGAGTACGGACCGTCGTTGTGGAACGCCGAATCGGTGAGCGTGAAGTTGCACCACATGAACCGCGGCTTCGGAAACGACCTCCCGCGATACGCGCCGCCCCAGATGCCGACGGCCTGCTCCACGCCCATGTGGTCGGCGACCGTCGACCACGAATAGTCCTTCGACGGGCGCACGAACCGCTCCGTGACGTGCGGGAGACCATCGGGTAACCGGGGCATGGGAGGCACGTCGCCGTCACGGAAGAAGTCGAACGTCGAGTAGTCGGCGCCGACGTCGCACGGTTCGTTGATGGACACGGTGCACGCGTCCGGCCAGGTGCGATGGATGGCCTGGTGCAGTGTCTCCACCCCGTTCGCCAGGTGACGCATCGACCACGGCCACGTGGGTTGTGAGTTCGTGATCACCTGCTCCTGCCGGGCCCGGTCCCACCATGCGTTGTGCAGGATGCCGTGGTGACCGGGGTGTCGGCCCGTGATGATCGAGGTGTGATTCGCAAGCGTCACGGTCGGCATGGACGCGATGGCGCCCCATTCGTACGCGGTGCCCATCTCGATGAGCCGGGCGATGCTCGGGGCGCCGCCCGCCGCCGCGAGCGCGTAGAGGACGTTCGGGTTCACGCCGTCGAGCAGGAATCCCACAACATGCTGCGACGGATGATCGTTCGCGTCGATCACCGCGGCACAGACTTCGCCGTCTTGCCCGGCGAGGTGCGTACCGTCGGATCGTCGGGCAACGCCGAGCAGTTCGGCAATGGTCGGTGCGACGTCGATCAGGCGCGCAGCGCGTGGGACCAAGCCCCGCTCGGGGACAGCTCGTCCCGCGACGATGAAGGGCGCGCGGGCCTGGATCACCCCCAGCGACCCGTGCTCGCCGCGATGTCCTCCGTGGTCCTCCCAGTTGTGCGCCGCCGAGTGCACGACACAGAGGTCGGGAGCCGCCGGATGGTCGAAGAGCTGAGCGGTCTGCTCGTAGGCGAACGGATACGAGTTGTCGCGCCGCCGCGGATGGGGATCGGAGAGCTCGGCCTCGAGCCCGGCAAAGCGCGCGGGCGACTGATGGGCGAAGGGATCCAGGCCCTCTGTCTTCACCACTTCGAACTCGGGTCCTCTGGAGTCCCGTCGCTCGCGAGGCAGCCGCCGGAACACGATCCGCCCCTCGGCGCTGGCCGCCTCGTACTCGTCGGGACCTGTTCGCGACAGCACCATGTCGACGACCGACGACAGCTCCGCACCGAGCAGCACAGCGAGCGCCTGTTCCCGAGGGTCCGGTGTCACCGCGCCAGGGTAGGTGCGAGGACGGGCCTCCGATTGCTCGCCACCCACGCTGGCAGGTAAATTGCTTGGTTCCCGCGGTTCGTCGAGGCTGGTTCCTGCTTGCGCACTTTCACTCCAAAGCCTGCTGACATCCAGCGCGCCTGGCACGTCGTCGACGCCGATGGGCGCGTACTCGGACGCGTCGCGACGCAGGTGGCCACGCTGCTGCGGGGAAAGCACAAGCCCACGTGGTCACCGCACGTCGACGGCGGCGACCACGTGATCGTCGTCAATGCGGCGAAGCTCGACTTCGCGCCACGCAAGCTGGCCGACAAGCAGTATCACCGGCACTCCGGCTACCCAGGCGGGCTCACCGCCGAGCCCCTCGAGCACTTGTTCCGGCGCAATCCCGAACGCGTGATGCGCCTCGCGGTACGCGGGATGTTGCCGAAGGGACGGTTGGGGCGACGCATGTTGAAGAGGCTGCGCGTCTACGCGGGGCCGAACCATCCGCACGCGGCCCAGCAGCCGCAGCCCTTCGCGCTCGCGTCGAAGCGCAGTTCGTCGAGCGACCGCGCGCGAAGCACCGAACCGGTCGTTCGCAGCGAGTGACCCACCAGCGAGGAGCCCCAGCGTGTCGAACCCCCTGATTCAGAGCACTGGTCGCCGAAAGGAGGCGGTTGCGCGCGTCCGGCTCCGCCCGGGTTCGGGGATCGTCGTGGTCAACGGACGGCCGTTCGACCAGTACTTCCCGATTCTCACGCACCGAGTGGTGGCGATTGAACCGCTCCGACTCACCCAGACCGCGGACGTGTACGACGTCGACGCCACGCTCGACGGCGGTGGCGTGAGCGGCCAGGCTGGTGCATTGCGGCTGGGCCTCGCGCGCGCACTGGTCTCACTCGACGACGAGTCACGACCACAGCTGAAGAAGGCCGGGCTGCTCACCCGAGACGCGCGGGAGAAGGAGCGTCGCAAGTACGGGTTGAAGAAAGCACGAAAGGCGCCGCAGTACTCGAAGCGCTGAGCTTCGAGCGCACGTCACCATGCCTCTACGTTTCGGTACCGATGGCGTACGCGGAGTCGCGAACTCCGAGCTGACGGTCGAGCTCGTCACCGCGCTCGGGCGCGCCGCCGTCCGTGTGCTCGGCACCGAGCCCTCCTTCGTCGTCGGGCGCGACACCCGGCTCTCTGGTCCCATGATCGAAGCCGCGCTCGTCGCGGGGATCTGCGCGGAGGGCGCCGACGTGGTCCTCGCCGGCGTGCTGCCAACTCCTGGGATCGCGCACCTGGCGCGAGAGCGCGCTGCGGCCGCGGCCGTGATCTCCGCCAGCCACAATCCATACGAGGACAATGGCATCAAGCTGTTCGCGCCAGGCGGCCGGAAGATTCCCGAGCCGCTCGAGGCGCAGATCGAGCACGAGCTCGCGAACCTCGCCGAGACGATGCCAGAGCCGGGACCGTCGGGCGCGCGCGTCGGTGTCGCCTCTGAGCACCGTGGTGCACTCGACGACTACCTCGCCCATCTCGTCGATTCGCTCGACGGCCGGATGCTCGACGGCGTGCGCGTCGTCCTCGACTGCGGCAACGGAGCCGCGTTCCGCTCCGCTCCCACCGCATTGCGTGCGCTGGGGGCGGACGTCCACGTGCTGAACGCCGCGCCCGACGGATCGAACATCAACGAGAAGTGCGGGTCCACGCATCCGGAGGGACTGGCGGAGGTCGTGCTGGCCTCGTCGGCGCAGGTCGGGTTGGCGTTCGACGGTGACGGGGATCGCGTGATCGCGGTCGACGAGCACGGTGACCTCGTCGATGGTGACCAGATGCTCGCGATCATCGCCGTCGACCTCCACGACCGCGGCCTGTTGCGTGGCCAGGCCGTCGTGACGACGGTCATGTCGAATTTCGGACTGCAGCGTGCGCTCGACCCGTACGGGATCGAGCTGGTCCGGACGCCCGTCGGTGACCGCAACGTTCTCGACGAGCTCGAACGTCGCGACCTCGTGCTCGGCGGCGAACAGTCGGGTCACGTGATCAACATGCTCCATGCGACGACCGGTGACGGCACGCTCACGGGGATCCTCTTGCTCGACGTCATGGCACGGCGCCATCGGGCGCTGTCGGAGCTCGCCGCGGTGATGACCCGTGTGCCGCAGGTGCTCCGCAATGTGCCGATGTACGCACCAGATGCCCTGAACGGGGACGCGGTCTTCTGGAGCCGCGTGCGGGACGTCGACGCGGACCTCGGCGACGACGGACGGGTCCTGGTTCGGGTGTCTGGCACCGAGCCGGTCGTGCGGGTCATGGTCGAGAGCACCGACGTCGCGGCCGCCGGGGGGGCCGCCGACCGGCTCGTGGTCCTCATCGAGCACGTGGCGCGTCGGACCGGCGAATGACGTTCACGAGCAACGTGGGGCGGCGGCTGGTGTCCGCGGTCGCCGCCTAGGTTTGCCCGCATGTGTGGCATCGTTGCCGTCGTTCGTCGTCGTGCTCGGCGTAAGCCGCCCGACCCCCGCACGCTGTTCCGGGAGCTCACGCGGGCACGAGAAGCGCTCGAGTCGAACGCGGCGACGTGGGAACGGCTGGACGCGGCCGCGGGCGTGCTCGAGGACGTCGACGCCGCGCTGCGCGGAGCGCCGGGGACCCGCACTCTCCTCGAGACGCCCGACATCGTCCCGTCGTTCGAGGACGAGCTGGATCGTGCCTGGCTGCTCCTCGACGACATCGAGACCGCCCTCGACGCCGGCGCCACCGGAGTTGTCGACGCGGCGGAACTGGAGCGGATCAACGCAGCCCTGATCCGCGCGCGCGACGCGGTCTGGGCAGTGCGCCGGGATCGTCTCCGTACGGTTCGCGGTGTCTCCGACCTCGGTCCTCCTTCGGCGTCGGCCGTCGACGCGTATCTCTCGATGGAAGTCGCGCTCACGTCGCTCGACCGGCTCGAGGTCCGTGGCCGCGACTCCGCGGGGCTGCACGTCCTCGTACGTGGGCACGGACTCGACCTCGCTGACCCGGAAACCCGAGCGCTGCTCGACGGGCGCGCTCGCGACCCCCTGTTCGCGTCCGGCTCCGTACGCGTCGCGTCGCCGTGCGTGTCGTTCGTCTACAAAGCCGCCGCCGAGATCGGCGAGCTCGGCGACAACACTGCCGTGCTCCGTGCCGCCATTCGGCAGGACGAGCTGCTTCGGCGGGCGCTGACGCCCGAATCGGCCGAGGCGGTCGTCCTCGGTCACACGCGTTGGGCGAGTGTCGGGAGCATCTCGGAAGCGAACGCACACCCGCTCAACCAGGAGGAGTCCGGGCGCGGAGCGGCCCCATATGTGGTCGGCGTCCTCAACGGTGATGTCGACAACTACACGGAACTGATCAACCGCGAAGAATTCGAGTTCGCGCCCGAGATCACGACGGACGCCAAGGTCATTCCGGCGCTGCTGTCGCGACGGATCGCGACCGGGGCCGCTGCCGACGAAGCGTTCCGCGCGACGGTCTCGACGCTGGAAGGCTCGCTCGCCATCGCGGCACAGGCGGCCGCCGCTCCCGACGAGTTGTTTCTCTCGCTCCGGGGAAGCGGCCAGGCCCTCTACGTGGGCCTCGCCGAGGACGCGTTCGTCGTGGCGAGTGAGCCGTACGGACTCATTGAGGAGACGCGGTCATACGTGCGGATGGACGGCGAGACACCCGCCGACCGGGCACGAGCGTCGTCGACTCGAGGCCAGGTGGTCGTCATCGACACCGAGCACGCCGGCACGCTGGAAGGCGTCCGACGCCTGGCGTTCGACGGTACCCAGCTGCCCGTCAGCACAGACGACGTGCAACGCGCCGAGATCACGACCCGCGACATCGACCGCGGTGAGTTCCCGCACTTTCTCCTGAAGGAGCTCTCCGAATCGCCCGCCTCGTTCCGCAAGACGCTCCGCGGCCGCATTGTCGAGAACGAACGCGGTCAGCTGGTGGTCGCGCTCGGCGACGAGGCGCTCCCCGCCGATCTCCGCGAGCGCGTGCGCGCCGGGACCGTCAAGCGCGTCGTCGCGATCGGTCAGGGCACCGCGGCCATCGCCGCGCAGGGCATCGCCGCTGCGCTCACGAACCTCGTCGGTGCGCATCTCCCCGCCGAGGCCATGGCGGCCACGGAGCTCTCCGGCTTCGAGCTCTCCGACGACATGTCCGACACGTTGGTGGTCGCGATCAGCCAGAGTGGCACGACGACCGACACCAACCGAACAGTCGACCTCGCGCGTGCCCGTGCGGCAACGGTCGTCTCGATTGTCAACCGCCGCAACAGCGATCTCGTGGACAAGTCAGACGGCGTGATCTACACGTCGGACGGGCGCGACCTGGAGATGGCGGTGCCGTCGACGAAAGCGTTCTACGCGCAGATTGCTGCCGGTTACCTGCTCGCGCTCGCGCTCGCGGCGGAGTTCGGCGACCTCGAGCCGGTACGGCAGCACCAATTCCTCGCCGAGCTCCGTGCGCTTCCGGACGCGATGGAAGCGGTGCTGGCCGAGCGTGAGGGGATCGCGGTAGCTGCCCAGCGCCAGGTGCCGTCGCGCCGTTACTGGACCGTTGTTGGCAACGGACTCAATCGGATCGCCGCCAACGAGTTGCGGATCAAGCTTTCGGAGCTGTGCTATCGCTCGATCTCGGCCGACATCGCCGAGGACAAGAAGCACATCGATCTCTGCACGGAACCGTTGATCCTCGTGTGCGCGGTCGGGCTCCAAGGTTCGAATGCAGACGACGTCGCCAAAGAGGTCGCGTACCACCGCGCTCACCGGGCCGCCCCGATCGTCATCACGACTCGCGGCGAACGGCGCTTCTCCAGCGCGGTCGAGACCATCGAGGTGCCACCCGTGCTTCCCGCGCTGGGCTTCGTGCTCTCGGCGATGGCAGGTCATCTGTTCGGTTACGAAGCGGCGCTGGTGATCGACGCGTCGGCGCTACCCCTGCGAGAAGCCCGCGCCATGGTCCAGAGCGCTGCGGCGGCCCGCGATCTCGAGCCGCTCACGCGAGACCTCCTGGGACCGGGGCGCATGTTCCTCGACGGGCTGCGCGCGGGTTCATACGACGGGAACCTGACCGCGGCAACGGCGGTTCGGCTCGCTTCACTGTGGCGCTACGCGACGGGGATCGTGCCGCTCGACCTCTACGAGGTCGATCACGGGAAGGTCGGCACGCCGGACGTCGTGGCGGACGACCTGACCGCCGCGCTCACCGACGGCATCGACGAGCTCACGCGCACCATCGACACCATCAAGCACCAGGCGAAGACCGTCACGGTCGGCATCTCGCGTGCCGACGAGGAACTGCTCCAGGTGCCGCTGGTCCGCGAGGTGCTCGCGGTCGGCACGGCACGCGACGTGCTGAACTACCGCGCGCTGCGCACGCTCGTCGCGCTGGACCCTGCGGTGGAGCGGATCACCGCGTGGACGCGGTATCGGATCGAGGGCGATCTCAGCGGCGACGCCGCGACGATTCACGCGGTCGACAGCACGGCCGGCTTCCCGTCGCTCACCGCCACGGACCCCACGCTGCGAGGCACGAAGCACCGGGTCGCCACCCAACGGGAGGTCACCGTCGCACGCGGGCGCGACGGTCGCACACTCGTGTTCGTGCCGGAGATCAAGGGCAACGAGTGTGTCGGCATCACGCTGCTGCACGCCGACTTTGCGTCCAAGGTCTCCCCCGACGTGGCGCGCAGCGTGTTGCAGGGCTATCAAGGGCGGTACAGCGCCCTGAAGGACGCCGTCACCGAGACCGTCCCCGAGTTCGACGACACGGTGCTCGGGGAGTTCGACATGTTCGAGCTGCTCACGGAGCCCGTCTACGTGATGGCGCGCCGTTGGCCGCGACCGTGAGCGTCGTCGGCGTCGGTACCGACCTCGTCGAAGTCGCCCGCTTCCGCCTCGCGATGCGGCGTTCCACGTCGCTCGTCGAGCGGCTGTTCAGCGATGACGAGCGCGCCTACGCATCAGACCAGAACGACCCCGCAAAGAGCCTGGCGGCGCGCTTCGCCGCCAAGGAAGCCGTCATGAAGGCGCTCTCCGCGGGATTGGGCGACATCGACTTCCACGACGTCGAAGTCGTGCGACGGGTCGGCGGTGCGCCCGCCCTGGCGGTGCGCGGACGCGCGCAGGCGCTCGCGACGGCGCAAGGGATCACCGAGTGGCTCCTCTCGATGAGCCACACCGACTCGACTGCCATGGCGGTCGTGATCGCGCTCGCCAGCCCCCTGCCCGAACGGCCAGCCGGCTCGGGCAAGCGCCCATAGCGCATGGAGACCGTGCTCACGCCGGAGGCGATGGCGCGGGCCGACAAACGCACGATCGAAGGCGGCACACCCGTCGAGGTGCTCATGGAACGCGCGGGACGCGCGGTCGCGTGGGAAGTTCGGCGCAGCACCGCCGGGTGCTACGGCCGCCGTGCCGTCGTGATCTGTGGCAAGGGCAACAACGGCGGTGACGGTCTCGTGACGGCTCGGACCATCGCGAGTTGGGGCGTGCGCACATACGTGGCGGAACTCGCGAACGGCATCGACCGGCGCGCGTTGACTCGAGCGCTCTCGCGCGCCGACGTTGCCATCGACGCAATGTACGGCACGGGCTTTCGGGGCGCACTCGAAGAGGACGCGGCGTGGGTCGCGGACGAACTCGACAGCTGGGGAGGTCCGGTGATCGCCGTTGACATCCCCTCCGGCGTCGACGGGCGCACCGGCGCCGTGCACGGCAGCGCGGTGCACGCCACCAGCACCGTGACGTTCGCGGCACGCAAACCCGGAGTCGTGTTCGAACCTGGGAAGTCGCATGCCGGTCGGGTCACGGTGGCCGACATCGGCATCCAACTGGACGACCATGATGCGCCGTCGTTCCTCGGGCTCTTCGAAGAGAGCGACGTGCGCCGCGTCCTTCCCGAGCGCGTGCCCACCGCACACAAGTGGCTGGCGGGTGTCATGGTGGTCGGCGGTTCGGGCGGCATGGTGGGTGCGCCCATGTTCGTGAGTCATGCCGCGCTGCGCGCGGGAGCCGGCATCGTGTGGTGCGGGCTGCCCGGAGAAGACGCGGCGCGGCGGGCTGCGGGCACCGAAGTGATCACTCGTGCGCTCCCCGCGAGTCCGGACGGCCATCTCACCGCACTCGCGGCCGACGCGGTGCTGGCCAACATCTCGCGGTTCCGTGCCCTCGCCGTAGGTCCTGGCCTCGGCGCCGACGTCGAGATACGCCAACCGGTTGTCGCGCTCGTCGCCGAAGCGCGGGTTCCTCTGGTGCTCGACGCCGACGGATTGAATGTGCTCAATGGCGATCTCCAGCCGATTCAGGTGCGACAAATGCTCGGCGCCGCGACGATCCTCACCCCCCACGACGGTGAGTACCGGCGACTCGCGGGCGAACCCGTTGGTGAGGATCGGGTCGCGGCGGCAACGCGGCTGGCCGACCGCAGCCGGGCCGTCGTGCTGCTCAAGGGTCCGAGCACGGTCATCGCCGAACCATCCGCAGACAGCACGCCGGGCCGCGTCGTGCTGAACCCCACCGGCACGTCGGCGCTCGCCACCGCCGGGTCCGGCGACGTCCTCACCGGCGTGATCGCCGGGTTCCTCGCCCGAGGCGTGCCCGCGTTCGAAGCCGCGGCCGCCGCCGCGTGGGTACACGGGCACGCCGCGCTCGCGGCGGCGAGGTCAGTCGGCAACACCGGCGTTGTCGCCGGTGACCTGCTCGACACGATCGCACCTACTTTGAGAGATGTGGCTGTGCGAGATCTGGCCCGGCGAGACCTGGCTCTCCGAGACAAAGCTCTCCGTGACCTGGCAGGTCGAGACCTGGCCACCAACGCATGAACGCGGGCGACGTCCTCAAGCGCACCGGCGTCGCCGCCGGGATCGCCGCCGGAGTTGGCGGTGTCGTCTATGCCGGAGAGCGTCTCCTGGCGGCGCGGCGGCGGCGCCGTGACGACTCGGATGTCGACGACTCGCTCGTCCTCGAGTTCGACGAGGCGATCCGGATCGACGGCCACGACTCGGGAACGCTGTACACGATCACTCGAGGCGTCGGTCCCCCGATCCTCTTGGCGCACGGTGTCACGCTCTCGTCCCGCGTGTGGGCGAAGCAGTTCGCGTCGCTGCCCGAGGCAGGCTTTCGTGCAATTGCCTTCGACAGTCGCGGTCACGGCGAATCGACGGTCGGTGACACTGGGCACTCGATCGACAACCTCGCAGAAGACATGCGCACCGTGCTCGAGACGCTCGACCTGCGCGACGCGGTGCTCGTCGGTCACTCGATGGGCGGAATGGCGGTGCAGGCCTTCGCGATTCGCCATCCCGACGTGGCGCTGGCGCGCTGTTCGGGGCTCGTCCTCATGTCGACGGCGGCGCGTGCCGTCACCAGCGATGCTCGACGTGTCCGCAGTGGTCTCGAGCGCGCGACCGGTGTGGTGCCGAACGTCGGTGCGGTGATGCGACAACGGAACCTGGGGTTTGCGATCGCCCGTCTCGGCTTCGGTGACGCGCCCGACCCACCCTACGTCGAAGCGACGCGCCAGATGCTGGCCGCGTGTTCGCGGGCCACGCTCCGCGACGCGTCGCGTGCATTGCTCTCGCTCGATCTCACGCCCGGCTTGCCGTCAGTGACGCTCCCGACGCTCGTCCTCGTCGGAACGGCCGACCTGCTCACACCACCCAGGGATGCCCGGCAGATCGCCTCCCTGATCCCCGACGCGCAGCTCGTGGAGCTGACAGGCGCGGGTCACATGCTCATGTACGAGCGCGCCGACGAGGTCGACCAACTCATCGTCGACTTCGCCCGTGCGTGCGCTCAGCGGAGGAGCACGCGCCAAGCTCGTCGCGCGCTTGCGCGGTGATCACCGACGTCCCCCGGGTTCGAGTCGGTCATTGGACGGGGCCGACCACCGGCGTGACCGTGGTCGTGTTCCCGCCGCATTCGGTTGCGTCGGTCGAAATCCGCGGCGGCGCGCCGGCGACACGCGAGACGGCGCTCCTCGAACCCGGCCGCACCGTGCAGCACGTCGACGCCATCGTGCTCGCGGGCGGCTCCGCGTTCGGTCTCGCCGCCGCCGATGGCGTGATGCGTGCGCTCGCCGAGCACGGCCGTGGCTTCCCCACGCGGGGCGGTCCGGTGCCGCTGGTGCCGGCGGCGGCGATCTTCGACCTCGTCGAGTCGGGCGGCGTTGTGCCGGGGCCGGAGGAAGGCCGGGCCGCGCTCGAGGCCGCACTGCACGACCCCGCCCCGGCGCTGCAGATCGGGCGGGTGGGCGCCGGGCGCGGAGCCACCATCGGCAAGTGGCGCGGCGGGGAGCACGCGGTGCCCGGGGGCCTCGGCTCGGCGAGCGCCGCGGATGGCGACGTCGTCGTCGGCGCGCTGGTCGTCGTCAACGCCGTCGGCGACGTGTTCGCCGAGGACGGCACGGTGCTCGCAGGTTCCACCGCCCCGGAAGACGCGCCAGCCTTTCCCGACCCCCGACCCTTCGAAGAGACGGCCGAGGACGGCAACACGACGCTCGCGGTCGTCGCGACCAATGCGCGCTGCACGAAGCTCGACTGCCGCCTTCTTGCGGAGAGCGCGCACCACGGCATCGTCCGAGCGATCCACCCGTCGCACACCCGCCACGACGGGGACCTTGCCTTCGCAGCCGCAACCGGCGATGTCGACGCGAACTTGGACCGGTTGCGGGTCCTCGTCACCGAGGTCACGGCCGCGGCGGTTCGTTCGGCGGTCGCGTAATATTCGTCGCCTCACGCGCCGCGGCATCGGAAGCCGCTCAGTCGAAGCGGGTGCCAGTGTCCTTGCTCGAGCCCACGCCGGAACCTTTGGGGTTCGCGTCCTTCGCAGAACTCGAACAGGCCGCGCTCGCGTGCACAAAGTGTCCCTTGTCGGGCACCCGCACCCAGGTCGTGTTCGGCGCTGGCGATCCCGAAGCCGACCTCATGTTCATCGGCGAGGGCCCGGGTGAGCAGGAGGACCTCGACGGCATTCCCTTCGTCGGGCGCGCCGGAAGGCTCCTGACGAGCCTCATCGAGGGCATCGGGCTCGATCGGGACTCCGTCTACATCGCGAACGTCGTCAAGTGCCGGCCGCCTGGCAACCGTGATCCACTCGCCGACGAGATCGAGAGCTGCCGTCCGTACCTCGAGGCGCAGCTCGAGTTCATCGATCCCGCGGTGGTGGTGACACTGGGCAACTTCGCGACCAAGCTGCTCCTCGACACGAAAGAAGGCATCACGAAACTGCGGGGTCGTGAGTTCCCGTTCCGCCGCCACGCAGTGCTCATGCCCACCCTGCACCCATCGGCCGTCCTGCGGAATGGTGGCGCTGCCCTCGCTCAGGCACGCGCCGACTTCGTCCGCGTCAAGCGGGCGCTCGCGAAGGCCCATGCGCAGTGACGATGCTCGCCGCGAATACACATTCCCACGACGAGACGTTCACGCTCGCCGCGCGCGTCGGTTCGATCCTGCGTCCCGGTGATGTCGTCGCGCTCTCAGGGGAACTGGGCGTCGGCAAGACGGTGTTCGCCAAGGGCATCGCCCGCGCGCTCGGAGTGGTCGACGAGGTCGTCAGCCCGACGTTCACGCTCGTGCGCGAGTACGCGGCGCCGGTACCGCTCGTCCACGTGGATGTCTACCGTCTCGACCGCTTCCAGGACCTCCACGACGTCGGTTTCGACGACCTGGTCGGGGGACCGTCGGTCACGGTCGTCGAGTGGGGCGACCGTGTGGGCGCCATGCTCCCGGTCGAACGTCTCGACGTCTGCCTGGTGCAGGGCGATCGCGACGACGATCGCGTCGTGACGTTCGTGCCGGCCGGCCGTTCGTGGGCACTGCGCTGCGACGCGCTCGCCGCGGTCGTAGGCGACACCGCAGCGGGGCCCTGAATGCTCGTGCTCGCGATCGACACCGCTACTGCGCGGGTCTCGGCCGCCTTCGGTGACGGCGGTACTCCGATCGGAGAGGTGTCGCTGTCCGGCGGACGCCGCCACGCCGAACAGCTCGCACCGGCGATCCGCTATCTGTGCCAGGAGCTCGACGTGTCGCTCGATCAGCTCGCGGCCGTGGCCGTCGACATCGGGCCTGGCCTGTTCACCGGACTCCGCGTCGGCGTCACGACCGCCAAGGTGATGGCGCAAGCGTTACGGGTGCCCGTCGTCGGCGTGCCGAGCCTGGATCTCGTCGCATACCCACTGCGGCATGCGATGCGCCTGATCGTGCCGGTGCTCGATGCCCGTCGACGCGAGGTGTTCTGGGCGTCATACCGGCCGGTGCCCGGAGGCGTGCAGCGCGTCTCGGAGTACGAAGTGCGCGCGCCGGCTGAGCTCGTCGCCGAGTTGGACGCCGGCACCGATGAGCTGCTCCTCGCGGGCGATGGCGTCGACGCCTACCGCGACGAATTCGCATCGCTGGAACACGCAGAGTTCGCGGGCGTGGGCCACGTTGCACCCAGCGCGGCCGCGTTGGTCGAGCTGGCCACCGCGAGAGTCGAGCGTGAAGAATTCCAGTCGCCCAGCGAGGTCCGTCCGCTGTATCTGCGCGCCAGCGACGCCGAGATCAACTGGGACCGCCAGCCGGCGGTGGCGCGATGAGAGAGAAGCGCTAGCGCCGTGGCCGCCCTGCCCGAACCCGCCGACCCCGTCGTACACATCCTCCCGATGCGCCGTCGACACGTACGGCAGGTGTTGCGCATCGAGCAACAGGTGTATCCGCGTCCGTGGAGCGCGTCGCTCTTCCACTCCGAGCTCGCGCTCCGTTCCACTCGGGCGTATTACGTCGCTCGTATCGGCCGGGAAGTCGTCGGCTACGCCGGACTCATGATGACCGTCGACGACGGACACGTCACGACGATCGCCGTCGACCCCGAATGGCACCGGCACAAGATCGGGACGCGCCTCTTACTCGTGCTCGCGCGTGAGGCAATAGAACGCGGCGCGACGAGTCTCACGCTCGAAGTGCGGATGTCGAACCGCGGAGCTCAGGAGCTCTACCGTCGATTCGGGTTCGCCCCGGTGGGTGTGCGCAAGAACTACTACCAAGAGGTCAACGAGGACGCGCTCGTGATGTGGGCGCACGAAGTCAACCGTCCCGAGTACTCGGCACTCCTCGACGCGATCGAGCGCGACCTCCCGGGCGAGACGGTCCTGGAGGATCGACGCGCCTGATGCGCATCCTCGGCATCGAGACGTCGTGCGACGAGACCGCAGCCGCGGTCGTCGAAGACGGGCGGATCGTGCGCTCGTCGGTCGTGTCGAGCCAGGTCGACGTGCACGCGCGCTTCGGCGGCGTCGTGCCGGAGATCGCGAGCCGCGCGCACGTCGAGCTGATCAACGACGTCATCGAGGAAGCACTCATCGAGGCGGGCACGGAACTGCGCGCACTCGACGCCGTGGCGGCGTGCCACGGCCCCGGGCTCGCGGGAGCGCTGCTCGTGGGCGTGAGCGCGGCAAAAGCACTCGCGCTCACCGCGCACCTTCCCTATGTCGCGGTGAACCATCTCGAGGCCCACTTGTACGCCGCGTGGCTGGAAGAGCCCACGCTCGAGCCGCCCTTGGCAGTGCTCATCGTGTCCGGTGGGCACACGATGCTCGTCGTGATGGAAGACCACGGCCAGTACCGCGTCGCAGGCCAGACGGTCGACGACGCCGCCGGTGAGGCGTTCGACAAGATCGCGCGCTTCCTCGGTCTGGGTTACCCGGGCGGGCCTGCGATCGACCGACTGGCAGCTCGCGGCGACGCGCACGCGATCCGGTTTCCGCGCGCGATGCCCGACGAACGTGACTTTTCGTTCGCCGGCCTCAAGACGGCGGTCGTGAACTACGTGCGGCGCACACCGATACCGAACCTTGCCGACGTCGCCGCGTCGTTCCAGGAGGCAGTCGTCGATCAGCTCGTCGAGAAGCTCTTCGCGGTCGCGGAGGACACCGGCGTCAAGACGGTGGCGATGGGCGGCGGGGTGGCGGCGAACACGCGGCTCCGCGACCGCGTCGCCGACATGGCCGACCGCACGGGGCGGCGTGCGTTCCTGCCCCCGCTCGAGCTGTGCACCGACAACGGGGCGATGATCGCGGCGACCGCGTGGTGGCGGCTCCGGGACGACGGCCCCACCCCACTCGGCGCCGGCATCGACCCGAACCTCGGGCTCTGATCCCGACGGGGCGAACGCGGCCCGACACCGCCGCAAGTTGCCGCCTGCTGCGAACGCCTGATACCGTGACTTAGCACTCGCAAACCCCGAGTGCTAACGATCGCACCTGCAGTCCGAACCGCCAACAGGCCCTTTTCCCAAGCAGGAGGCCCCTTCATGAACCTGCAACCGCTCGAGGACCGGATTGTCGTCCGCCCCGGTGAGGCGGAGGAGACGACCGTGAGCGGCCTCGTCATCCCCGACACCGCCAAGGAGAAGCCCCAGCAGGGCGAGGTGCTGGCCGTGGGGCCGGGCCGTCGTTCCGAGCAGACGGGTGAGCTCATTCCGATGGACGTCCAGACCGGCGACACGGTGCTCTACTCCAAGTACGGCGGCACCGAGATCGTCGTCGACGGTGAGGATCTGCTCGTTCTCTCGGGCCGTGACGTCCTCGCGAAGATCACGTCTGGGAAGAAGAAGTAGCCCGAGGAGGAAGCCAGCGCATCCCGCGGCCCGCCGCGGCACGCGCCGGAGGTCCGTCGCCGTGGGCCGAGGTCGCCCCCGCCCGGCGGGTCCTGACGCTCGCTGAGGTCCGCGCCCGTTGCGCGGACCTCCCGGCGCCCGAGCCGGGCGAGCACCTCTTTCCCGGCACCCGTGACGCGGCGGTCCTGCTCCCCGTGTTCGAAGCGGGCGGTGAAGCGCGCCTCGTGCTGACGCGACGTCCCGAGACGATGTTGCACCACCAGGGCGAGATCGCGTTCCCGGGTGGGAAGATCGATCCGACCGTCGACAAGAGCCCGCGCGACGCCGCGCTACGGGAGGCCGAGGAGGAGATCGGGCTGCCGCACCACGCGGTCGAGGTGATCGGCGAGCTCGACCCGATGCACACGTTCGCGGGACCGTTTCTCATCTCGCCGTTCGTCGGGCTGCTCGCCGCACGCCCGATGCTGGCCCCCGATCCACGCGAGGTGGAGCGCGTGTTCGACGTTCCGATCTCCGAATTGCTGAGCGACGGTGTCCACCGAGAGGAGCGGTGGGGCGACATCTACGGGGCGAACCGGCCGATGCACTTCTTCGAGCTCGAAGACGAGACGATCTGGGGCGCGACGGCGCGCATCCTCGCAGGCTTTCTCGCGCACCTCATGGCGGTCCCGCTCCCTTCGTGACGCTCCGGTAGGCTTCTTCTTTTCCAGGAGGTGGGAGTGGAAGTCGAGATCGGCATCGGTAAGTCGGGTCGACGGGCCTACGGGCTCGATGACATCGCGATCGTCCCGAGCCGGCGGACCCGCGACCCCGAAGATATCGACATTTCGTGGGAGCTGGACGCCTTCCGCTTCGAGCTGCCAGTGATCGCGGCGGCGATGGACGGGGTCGTGTCGCCGAGTGTGGCCATCGAAGTCGGCCGGCTCGGCGGGCTCGCGTGTCTGAACCTCGAGGGTCTCTGGACCCGGTACGAGGATCCGGAACCGCTCTTCGAGGAGATCGCCGTGCTCTCGCCGGAGAAGGCAACGCGTCGGATGCAGGAGATCTACGCCGAGCCGATCAAAGCCGAGCTCATCGGCACCCGGGTGCGTGAGATCAAGGTCAGCGGGGTCGTCACGTGCGCGTCACTCACACCGCAGCGGGTGGAGCGGTACGCCAAGCACGTGCTCGACGCCGAGCTCGACCTGCTCGTGATCCAGGGAACGGTCGTGTCCGCTGAACACGTCTCGAAGACCGTCGAGCCCCTCAACCTGAAGAAGTTCATCCGCGAGTTCGAGATCCCCGTGATCGTCGGCGGCTGCGCGTCGTACTCCACCGCACTGCACCTCATGCGCACCGGCGCGGTCGGTGTGCTCGTCGGCGTCGGCCCGGGGCATGCATGCACCACCCGGGGTGTGCTGGGTATCGGTGTGCCGCAGGCCACCGCGATCGCGGACGCCGCGGGCGCGCGCATCCGGCACCTCGACGAGACCGGTGTGTACGTCCACGTCATCGCCGACGGCGGCATGCGCACCGGCGGCGACATCGCCAAGGCGATCGCGTGCGGCGCCGACGGCGTGATGATCGGCTCGCCGCTCGCCGCGGCCTACGAAGCGCCCGGCCGCGGGTACCACTGGGGCATGGCCACGTTCCACGCCGACCTGCCGCGTGGCGCACGCGTGAACGCCGGGCGCCGCGCCACCCTGGACGAGATCCTCTGCGGTCCCGCACACGAGAACGACGGCTCACTCAACCTCTTCGGTGCGCTCCGCACCTCGATGGCCACCACCGGCTACGAGACGCTCAAGGAGTTCCAGAAGGCGGAGGTGATGGTGGCTCCGTCGCTCCAGACCGAAGGCAAGGCGCTCCAGCGCGCGCAGGGCGTCGGCATGGGCCGTTGACACCCGGCTCCGTGCCTGAACGGCGGACCGGCTCCGTCTCCGAACGGTCGTCACCCGATACCGACACCATCCTTGTCGTCGACTTCGGCGCACAGTACGCACAGCTGATCGCGCGTCGGGTGCGTGAGGCGCACGTCTACTCCGAGATCGTGCCGCGCTCGATGTCGCTGGCGGGAATGCTCGCGCGGCGCCCGAAGGGCATCATCCTCTCCGGCGGCCCGTCGTCGGTCCACGTCGCCGACGCACCCGCGATCGACGCCGCCTTGTACGACGCGGGCGTGCCCGTGCTCGGCATCTGCTACGGCGCCCAGCTGATCGCGCAGCAGCTGGGTGGCGAGGTCCGGCGCACCGGCAGCGGCGAGTACGGCCGCACCATTCTCACGCGCGGCGACGGTCTCTCGGTGCTGTTCGACGGCCTCCCCACCGAGCAAACCGTGTGGATGAGTCACGGCGACGCGATCGCGCAGGTTCCCGACGGCTTCGTGGTCACCGCCGCGTCACCCGGCGCTCCCGTCGCCGCGCTCGAGGACCGCGAGCGCGCCGTCTACGGCGTGCAGTTCCACCCGGAGGTGGCCCACACCGAACGAGGCCAGGAGATCCTGAAACGCTTCCTCTTCGACGTGTGCGGCTGCCGGCCGACATGGACCAACACCTCAATCATTGAGCAGGCCGTCGCCGAAGTGCGCGCGCAGGTGGGATCCGACCGCGTGATCTGCGGCCTCTCGGGGGGCGTCGACTCCGCGGTGGCCGCCGCGCTCGTACACAAAGCCGTCGGCGAGCAGCTCACGTGCGTGTTCGTCGACACGGGATTGTTGCGGCTCGACGAGGCTGTGCAGGTCGAGGAGACGTTTCGCCGTCAGTTCCATGTCGACCTCGTACACGTGAAGGCGGCCGACCGGTTCCTCGACGCGCTCACCGACGTGATCGACCCCGAACAGAAGCGCAGGATCATCGGTGAGACATTCATCCGGGTCTTCGAGGAAACCGCGCGCGACCTGGCCAACTCGTTGCATGCCGACGCGCGCTTCCTCGTGCAGGGCACGCTGTACCCCGACATCGTGGAGTCGGGCGGCGACGACAACGCCACCATCAAGTCGCACCACAATGTCGGTGGCCTTCCCGACGACATGGACTTCGAGCTCGTGGAGCCGTTGCGCCACCTGTTCAAGGACGAGGTGCGTGCGATCGGCGAAGAGCTCGGGCTGCCCGAGGAGATCGTGTGGCGTCAGCCCTTCCCGGGGCCCGGCCTCGCGGTGCGGATCATCGGCGCGATCACGCCCGAGCGGCTGGAGATCCTGCGTCACGCCGACGCGATCGTCGTCGAAGAGATCCGTCGGGCGGGGCTCTACCGCGAGATCTGGCAGAGCTTTGCGGTGCTCCCGGCCGTGCGAACCGTCGGAGTGATGGGCGACGCGCGCACGTACGAGTATCCGATCGTGATCCGCGCCGTAACCTCGGATGACGCGATGACGGCCGATTGGGCGCGGCTCCCGGCCGAGGTGCTCGAGCGGATGGCATCGCGCATCATCAACGAGGTATCAGGCGTGAACCGTGTCGCCTACGACATCACCAGCAAGCCCCCAGGAACCATTGAGTGGGAGTAGTCAAACATGGACATCAACGAGCTGAACGCAACGGCGCGCGCTCTCGTCGTCCCCGGCAAGGGCATCCTCGCAGCCGACGAGAGCAGCGGCACGATCAAGAAGCGCTTCGATTCCATCTCGGTCGAATCGACCGAAGAGAATCGTCGCGACTACCGCGAGATGCTGTTCACCGCGAAGGGCGCCGGTGAGTACATCAGCGGCGTCATCCTCTACGACGAGACGATCCGTCAAAAGGCCCACGACGGCACGCCGTTGGTCAAGCTGCTCGAGGACGAGGGCATCATCCCCGGGATCAAGGTCGACCTCGGTGCCAAGCCGCTTGCGCTCTCGGATGGCGAGACGGCGACCGAGGGTCTCGACGGGCTGCGCGACCGGCTGGCGGAGTACAAGGAGCTCGGCGCCCGGTTCGCGAAATGGCGCGCGACGTACTCCATCACCGACGAGCTCCCGTCCGCCAACTGCATCGACGTGAACGCCTACGCGCTGGCGCGCTACGCCGCGCTCTGCCAGGAGGCTGACATCGTTCCCATCGTGGAGCCGGAAGTGCTCATGGACGGCACCCACACGATCGAGCGGGCGTTCGCGGTGACCGAAGCGGTACAGCATGCCGTGTTCCGTTCGCTCTACGAGCAGCGTTGTGCGTACGACGGACTGCTCCTGAAGCCCAACATGGTGCTGCCCGGCTACGAGAGCCCGGCGCAGGTGTCCGACGAGAAAATCGCCGACGCCACGATTCGGTGCTTCCGCCGCACCGTGCCGGCGGCGGTCCCCGGGATCGTCTTCCTCTCGGGCGGGCAGTCCGACGAAGAGGCGACCGCCCGGTTGAACGCCCTGAACACGCTCGGCCCGCACCCGTGGGAGCTCAGCTTCTCGTATGGCCGTGCTCTGCAGGCAGCCGCGTTGAAGGCCTGGCGCGGAGACCCGGCCAATGTCGAAGCGGGACGGGAGGCCTACTTGCACCGGGCGCGTATGAACAGCCTTGCCCGCTTCGGCCAGTGGAAGCCCGACTTGGAGAAGGCCGCGGCGTAGCGCCGCACGATGCGCGCGCTGGTGCAGCGCGTGAGCGAAGCACGCGTACGGATCGCCGGCTCGGTCGTCGGCGAGATCGCGACCGGGCTGTGTGTGTTCGTCGGCGTGACGCACGACGACAACGCCGCGGTTGCCCGCAAGCTGGCCGACAAGGTGTGGAACCTGCGCGTGTTCCCCGACGACGCGGGCACCATGAACGTGCCCGTCGCGGGGGCGGGTGGTGAGCTGTTGGTGGTGAGCCAGTTCACGCTCTACGGCAACACCGAGCGGGGCCGGCGTCCGTCATGGGTGCAAGCAGCGCGGCCCGAACAAGCGGAGCCGTTGGTGCATGTCTTCGCCGACGCGCTGCGCGGGCTCGGTGCGAACGTCGCCACCGGCGAGTTCGGCGCGCACATGGAGGTCGAGCTCGTCAACGACGGCCCGGTGACGCTGATGTTGGAGGTCTCAGCCTGAGGGCGCCTCATCGAGGTAGAGCTGAGTTCGCCGCATTCCCGCAGGAACATGCCGCGCACTGTCCGTCGAACACGCGTACGGTCGCCGGTACGATGCACGGGTGAGCGACACCGACACGCTGCTCGAGGGGCTCAACCCGGTACAGCGGGAGGCCGTGTCGGCCCCGGACGGGCCGATCCTCGTGGTCGCGGGCGCCGGGAGCGGCAAGACCCGGGTGCTCACCCATCGCGTCGCGTTCCTCGTCGCCGAGAAGCGGGTGTCGCCCTTCGGCCTCCTCGCGATCACGTTCACGAACAAGGCCGCCGGCGAGATGAAGGAGCGGGTCGCCGGCCTGGTGGGCCCGGTCGCGCACCGGATGTGGGTCTCCACCTTCCACTCGGCCTGCGCCCGGATCCTGCGACGCGAGGCGCCGCTACTCGGCTACCGCTCGGCGTTCTCGATCTACGACCAGGCCGACGCCGTTCGCCTCACCGACTACGTGCGCCGAGACCTCGACCTCGACCCCAAGCGCTTCCCGGCCCGCCGGCTGCACGGTGCGATCTCCGCCTTGAAGAACGAGTTGGTCACGCCCGAAGACGCCGCCGAACGCGCCTTCACGCCGCCCGAGCACCGGATCGCCGAGGTGTACGGCGAATACCAGCGGCGGCTGTTGGACGCGTCGGCGGTCGACTTCGACGACCTCCTCACGCTCACGGTGCGGTTGTTCCGCGAGCACGCCGACGCGCTCGCCCGCTGGCGCCAGCGCTTCAACCAAGTTCTGGTCGACGAGTTCCAGGACACGAACATCGCCCAGTGGGAGCTCGTACGCCTGCTCATCGAGGAGCACCGCAACGTACTCGTCGTCGGAGACACGGATCAGTGCCTCGTCGCAGGCACGCGGGTCACCATGGGTGACGGAGCCACCCGGCCCATCGAGCTCGTCCGCGTCGGCGACGAGGTGCTCTCGTGCTACGGCAGTGGCGACTTCCGCCCTGCGCGAGTCAACCGCGTGCACCGATCTACCGCGCCGATGGGAATCGAGATCACGACCGAGAGCGGTCGTCGGATCGTGTCGACGCCCGATCACGTGCACTTCGCGGCTGATCGCGCGTCAAATGGAACGCTGGGCGTTCCATTTGACGCGCAATTGGCAGATGCGGAGAACTGGATCGCGGCGTCCTCCGTGCGAACCGGGATGGTGATGCTGGAGGGAGGGAAGCCGGACATCGTCAGCTGGGTCGAACGCGTCCAAGTTGGTGAACGCGTCTACGACCTCGACGTGGAGCGAACGCACAACTTCGTAGCCGAGGGCTTGGTCACGCACAACTCCATCTACAAGTTCCGCGGGGCCGATTACCGGAACCTCATGCGGTTCGAGGAGGCGTTCCCTGACGCGACCGTCTTCGTGCTCGAACAGAACTACCGGTCTACGCAGCGGATCCTCGATGCCGCCAACGCCGTCATCGCCAACAACGCGGCGCGCCGTCCCAAGCAACTCTGGACCGAACAAATCGGCGGGGAGCTCATCATCCGATACCACGCTGAGGACGAGCACGACGAGGCCGCGTACGTCGTGGGTGAGACGATGCGACTCGTCGAGAGCGAGGGCTACCGGTTCAACGACGTCGCCGTCTTCTACCGGACCAACGCGCAAAGCCGCGTGATCGAAGAACAGCTGGTGCGCGCCGGCGTTCCGTATCGCGTGGTCGGCGGCGTCAAGTTCTACGACCGTCGAGAAGTGAAGGACCTCCTCGCCTACCTGCGCGCGCTCGTGAACCCCGACGACGAAGTGAGCTGGCGGCGCGTCGTCAACACTCCGAAGCGGGGCGTCGGTGAGACTTCGGTGAACCGGGTGGCCGCGTACGCGCACGGGGCGGGGCTCACGTTCCGTGACGCGCTGGGGGAGGCGGCGTCCGCGGGCGTGAGCGGCAAGGCGCTCGGCGGCATCGGGGACCTGCTCGAGCTCGTGGAGCTGTTCGAGCACGCGTCGACGGGCGGGGTGGCTGCCACCGTCGAGTCGGTGCTCGAAGAGACCGGGTACGTCGCGGAGCTCGAAGCCGAGCGTTCGATCGAAGCGCAAGGGCGGATCGAGAACCTGCAGGAGCTCATCGGCGTCTGTCGCGAGTTCGACGACGCGCTCGACGACGGCGACCTCACCGGGCTCCCCGGAATCGCCGGCGTCGGAACCGCCGACTCCACCGACGGGCCGGTCGGGATCCCTACCGGCCTCGCGCGGGTGCAGGCGTTCCTCGAGGCAATCTCCCTTGTCACCGACCTCGACACCGCGGAAGGCGCGAGCGGCGAGCAGAGCGCGGTCACGCTCATGACGCTCCATTCCGCGAAGGGCCTCGAGTTCCCGGTGGTGTTCATGACCGGCCTCGAAGACGGCGTGTTCCCGCACCTGCGCAGCCTCGGCGACCCCGACGAGCTCGAGGAGGAGCGCCGCCTCTGCTACGTCGGCATCACCCGAGCGCGGGAGCGTCTCTATCTGTGCCATGCGTGGTCCAGGATGCTTTTCGGCTCGACCGACTACTACCCGCCCAGCCGGTTCCTGTCCGAGATCCCCGAGGAGTTGCTGCACGCGCGCGAGAGCGCGCGGCCGGTTGGGCGCGGGCGTTCACATCGCGAGGCGGTGGTCGACGCCGCCATCGCGGCTTCCGCGGCGGCAGGAGCCCGCGGCGCCGAGACTCTGGGCTTGCGGGTCGGCGACGACGTCACCCACGAGAAGTTCGGCGAGGGTGTCGTACTGGAGCTGATCGGCGACGGTGACCGGACGGAGGCCGTCGTGAACTTCCGCGACATCGGCGAGAAGCGCCTGCTCCTCGCGTGGGCGCCGCTCCAGAAGCTCTGAGACGAGCGCCCGCGCCGCACGAATCGTGCGGCGCAGCGAGGCGTGGCCCGAGCGGCCCGACGGCGAAGCCGTCAAGAGCGGGAAGGGGGGGCCAGCGCGGGCGCCCGGCGCAGCTGCAGCTCCGCGGGGATCAGTTCGGGGCGGTCGCCGGTTGCGGGGCCGGCTGCTCCTTGCGCAGGTCGACGAACAGGATGCCCTTGTTCTGGCCGGCCGGGTCGACGAACGACTCGTATCGGTCGAGCTCCTCGCTCGTGTGTCGGACGCCATGACTGTCGACAAAACGGTCGACCGAGCCTTTCCACTTCACCGCGCAATCGGGGCTTCCGGGCAACTGCGTCGA